>JAZQYD010000025.1:0-21615 GCA_045633405.1 Eubacteriales bacterium
ATCCGCCGCAAGGCCGGAAAGACCGGTAAGTAATGAAAGGAGTGTCAGAAAATGGTTAAGAGAATCGACCGTAACGCGCAGCGTATCAAGAGACACACCAGAGTACGTGGAAAGATCTCGGGTACCCCTGAGAGACCCCGTCTTGCTGTGTATCGTTCCAATGCTCACATCTCTGCGCAGATCATTGACGATGTAAACGGTGTAACACTTTGCAGTGCTAACACCTATGAGAAGGACTTTGAGGGTCTTGGCTCCAACAAGGAGGCAGCTCGCAAGGTTGGTAACACTCTCGCTAAGAGAGCACTTGAAAAGGGCATTTCCGCAGTAGTATTCGACCGCGGTGGCTACATTTATCACGGACGTGTATCAGAGTTAGCTGAGGGCGCTAGAGAAGGCGGCCTTAAGTTCTAATCGCTGGTTTGTACACTGTTTCGAAAAGAAACATTCTATAAGGAGATTAACATGGCAAACAAAATCAATGCTTCCGAGCTTGACCTTCAGGAGCAGCTCGTTGTATTAAACCGTGTATCCAAGACCGTAAAGGGCGGTAGAATCGCTCGTTTTGCAGCTATCATGGTAGTAGGTGACGGAAATGGACACGTAGGCTTCGGCCTTGGAAAGGCAGCTGAGGTTCCCGATGCAATCCGCAAGGGAATTGAGGATGCTAAGAAGAATATGATCAAGGTATCTCTCACGGGATCCACCATTCCTCACGAGGTTATCGGTGAGTACGGTGCAGGCAGAGTGCTTCTTAAGCCCGCCGGCCCCGGTACCGGTATCATCGCAGGCGGTACCGTTCGTACCATCCTCGCTCTCGCAGGAATCAAGAACATCCGTGCAAAGAGCCTTCGTTCTAACAACCCCACTAACGTAGTTAAGGCTACGTTCGAGGGCCTTAAGGCTCTCAGAACAGCTGAAGAGGTTGCCCTTCTTCGCGGTCTTAATGCAGAAGACGTTAAGGCATAATAGGAGGTAACGGAAATGGAAAATGTTAAGGTTACACTCGTAAAGAGCCTCATCGGATGCAAGGAGAATCAGATCGCAACCGCTAAGACCCTTGGTCTTAAGAAGCCCGGCAACTTCGTCGTTCTTCCTAACGACGCTTGTCTTCAGGGAAAAATCAAAGTAATTTCACACCTTGTTAAGGTTGAAACCGTTTAATCGGAATTGAAAGGAGGATATAATATGAAGCTCCATGAACTTTCACCCGCAGAGGGCTCCGTTAAGGACGGATTCCGTAAGGGTAGAGGCGCAGGTTCCGGCAACGGAAAAACAGCAGGTAAGGGCCACAAGGGACAGAACGCACGCTCCGGCGGCGGTGTAAGACCCGGCTTCGAGGGAGGACAGCTTCCTCTTTACAGAAAGCTTCCCAAGAGAGGCTTCAAAAACGCACGCTTTGCAAAACAGTATACCGTTATCAATGTTCAGTCTCTCAACAAGTTTAACGACGGCGAGGTTGTCGATGCAGCTCTTCTTCTTGCATCGGGTATCGTAAGCGAGGTTCTCTCCTCGGGCATTAAGGTACTCGGCGAGGGCGAGCTTACCAAGAAACTCACTGTTAAGGCTGCTGTCTTCTCTGCATCTGCAAAGGAGAAGATCGAGGCAGTAGGTGGAAAGACTGAGGTGGTATAAATGCTTCAGACACTTAAGAACGCTTGGAGAACTAAGGATATAAGAGCTAAAATACTCTTTACCCTCTTAATTTTGCTGCTCTACCGTATCGGTAGTGTAGTTCCCGTTCCTTTTGTCGACGCAAATAACTACGCTAACCAGTTCGACGGTACTATTCTTCAGTACCTCAACGTTCTTTCAGGCGGATCTCTCGCTCAGGCTACGTTGTTTGCGCTTGGCGTATCACCCTACATTAACGCATCCATTATTATTCAGCTTCTTGCTGTCGTATTCCCGAAGCTCGGCGAGATTTCGAAGAACGACAAGAAGAAGATGACCTTCATCACAAGAATCGTAACTATCATCCTTGCGTTGATCACTGCAATCGGTTACTACTTCCTTCTTTCGAGATGGGGTATGCTTACTCCTGCAGCAACCAAGGCTTCTAACCCCAAGTTCTGGATCTACGCAGTAGTTATCATCGCATGCTACTGTGCAGGTGCATCGCTTATCATGTGGCTCGCTGACAGAGTAAATGAGCGTGGTCTCGGTAACGGTATCTCCGTTATCCTCTTCGCTAACATCATCTGCACGATCCCCTCTCAGCTCATCCAGCTCTACAACCTTATCGAGGGTAGCTTCGGATATGAGAAGCCCACCGCTTATATTATCGGATCGATAGCGTTCGCTCTTGCTATTATCGCAATTGCGATCATCTTCACGGTATTCGTAATATTCATCACCGGTTCTGAGAGAAGAATTCCCGTACAGTACGCTAAGCGTGTTGTCGGACGTAAGATGTACGGCGGTCAGAACTCCAACCTTCCCATCAAGCTCAATATGACCGGTGTTATGCCCGTTATCTTTGCAAGCTCGATCGTTTCTCTCGTTCCCACCATTCTCGCTCTTTGCGGAATCACGAATGAGACTGAGGGATTCTGGGGTAAGTTTAACTGGATCATCGGATCCGAGGGTCCCGTATACCCGATCGCACTCTTCGCTCTTATCATCGGATTTGCATACTTCTACACTCAGATCACCTTCGATCCCGTAGACGTTGCGAACAACCTTAAGAAGCAGGGCGGAGCGATCCCCGGTATCAGACAGGGTAGACCCACCTCTGATTACATCAGAAAGATTCTTAACAAAATAACTCTTGCAGGTGCTCTCTTCCTGAGCATTATCGCAATTGTACCCGTTCTTGCAAGTCCCCTTGTCTCTCTCATCGTCGAGAAGATCCTTCTCGGTCAGACTCAGGCTTGGGATGCATCGATGATCGAAGCTTATGCTGCTTCCTTCACCAGCACTGCTAAGCAGATTGCAAGCACACTTTCCTTCGGCGGAACGTCTCTTATCATCGTTGTCGGTGTTGCTCTTGAGACCTTCAGAGATCTCGAGGCTCAGCTTACAATGCGTAGCTATAAGGGCTTCCTTGACTAAGGAATATATAAAAGATAATTTTCCAAAGGACAGATGGCAGGGCACACGCCTTCGCCTCTGCCCCACGGAGATTAGCTTACTCCCGAGCGTAAGCGACGGAGTGGTCACAGTCTTTGATTATTCGTATCTATTGTGAGAGGTTCATTATGGTTATAATTAAAAATTCAGAACAGCTCACCCTGATGCGGCAGGCTGGCAAGATAACCGCCCAGGCACTTATGGTGGCAAGGGAGGCAATCAAGCCCGGTGTATCAACCAAAGAGGTCGATACCAAGATCCGTAATTTCATTGAGAAATGCGGAGCTGTGCCGTCCTTCCTTGGATACAACGGCTTCCCAGGAAGTGCGTGCATATCATTAAATCGTGAGGTCATACACGGAATCCCATCGTCGAAGGTGATAATTCGCGAGGGAGATATCGTGAAGGTCGATGTCGGGGCTCGCTACCGCGGCTATAATGGCGACAGTGCAAGAACGTTTCCTGTCGGCAAGGTAAGCGATGAGGCCCTGAGGCTTATCTCGGTCACTGAAGAAAGCTTCTATGAGGCGATGAAGGTCGCAAGACACGGAAATCGCATCGGGGACATTGGACACGCGGTGGAAAGCTTCGTCATTTCAAATGGCTTCTCGGTAGTCCGCGAATACGTCGGACACGGTATAGGCAGAGAGCTTCATGAGGATCCGCAGGTGCCTAATTACGGCAATGCGGGCAGAGGCGTAAGACTCTATTCAGGCATGACGCTCGCCATAGAGCCTATGGTGAATGCAGGAGGAAGAGACGTAAAGGTGCTTAAGGATGGCTGGACGGTCGAGACTCTCGACGGAAAGCTCTCCGCTCATTACGAGAACACCATCGCCATCACAGACGGTGATCCAATAATATTAACAGATCAGTACGACTAACTCACCCCTATCGACAATCGGTAACAGAGGAGGAAAGTTCTTTGGCAAAGAACGATTTGATCGAGTTTGAGGACTGTACTGTTGTGGAGGCACTCCCCAACACTGTCTTCAAGGTAAAGCTTCCGAACGGTCTCATTGTAACAGCGACCATCTCGGGTAAGCTTCGTATGAATTATATCAAAATTCTCGTTGGCGACACGGTAACCGTGGAGGTATCACCCTATGATATTTCCAAGGGACGCATCACCTGGAGAAAGAAGTAATAAATTCTAAACTTTAAAAAAGGGAAGGTATTAAAAATGAAAGTTAAGCCTTCCGTCAAGAAAATTTGCGAAAAGTGCAAGATCATTAAGAGACACGGTAAGATAATGGTCATCTGCGAGAACCCCAAGCACAAGCAGCGTCAGGGTTAATCGTCAGGCATTTGTAACAAATAGAGACGACATTAATTAAAAAAAGGAGTATATATCGAAAATGGCTCGTATAGCTGGTGTTGATATTCCCAATAACAAGCGTGTGGAAATCGCGCTCACATACATCTACGGTATCGGTCTTAAGAGCTCTCAGGATATTCTCGCTAAGACTGGCGTAAATCCCGACACTCGTGCTAAGGACCTTACCGAGAGTGAAATCGCAGCTCTCCGTGATGAAATCGAGGCTAACTACAACGTAGAGGGTGACCTCCGCCGTGAAGTAGCTCTCAACATCAAGAGCTTGGTAGAAATCAATTGCTATCGTGGTATCAGACACAGAAAGGGTCTCCCTGTAAGAGGTCAGCGTACCAAGACTAATGCAAGAACAAGAAAAGGTCCCGCAAAGACCATCGCTAATAAGAAGAAGTAAGGAGTAAACCAAGATGGCAGTAGCTAAGAAGGTTGTAAAGAAGCGCCGCGAGCGCAAGAACGTCGAGAAGGGCGTAGCTCATATCCGTTCTACATTCAACAATACTATCGTTACCATTACTGACGTACAGGGCAATGCAATCTCTTGGGGTACCTCCGGTGAGATGGGCTTCAAGGGCTCTAAGAAGTCTACTCCCTATGCAGCACAGACCGCAGCAGAGCACGCTGCAAAGCTTGCTGTTGATCAGGGTATGAAGTCTGTTGAGGTTCTCGTAAGAGGTCCCGGATCGGGAAGAGAGTCCGCAATTCGTGCACTCGCTACCGCAGGCCTTGAGATCACTATGATTAAGGACGTAACACCGATTCCTCATAACGGTTGTCGTCCTCCTAAACGCAGACGCGTTTAATTAAAAGGGAGGTAAATGAAAAATGGCAAGATATACAGGCCCTAACTGTAAGATGTGCCGTCGCGAGGGTTGCAAGCTCTACCTCAAGGGTGAGAGATGTACCAACGGCAAGTGTGCTTTCGATCACAGAAGCACTGCACCCGGTCAGCACGGCGCAGCTCGTAAGAAGGTCGGAGAGTACGGCAAGCAGCTTCGTGAGAAGCAGAAGGCAAGACGTTACTACGGTGTCCTTGAGGGACAGTTCAAGCACTACTATGAGCTTGCAGAGAAGATGGAGGGTATTACCGGTACCAACCTTCTCATCCTCCTCGAGAGACGTCTTGATAACGTTGTATACAGAATGGGTATGGCAGCATCCAGAAAGGAAGCACGTCAGCTCGTTCTCCACGCACACTTCACCCTTAACGGTAAGAAGGTAACCATCCCCTCTATCCTTGTTAAGCCCGGTGACGTTATCGCCGTAAAGGAAACCAGTAAGGAAAGCGTAAAGATCAAGGCTCTTGGTGAGGCTATGGCAACTGCACAGGCTCCTAAGTGGCTTGAGAACGATGCAGCTAATCTCGCAACTAAGGTTGTTGCTCTTCCCGCAAGAGACGACATCGACTTCGAGTTCGAGGAGCAGCTTATCGTCGAGCTCTATTCCAAGTAATCCCTCCGATACTATGCGAGATGAATATGAAAGTAATATTATTTTCATATTCTCCGCACGGTTCGTTTCGTTTAAAAATTAAAAAAACAAAATGGAGGTAATGTTAAGATGAAAGAAATGGAGAAGTTCAATATTACCGCTACCGATATCACCGAGGACGGAAGAGAAGCTACCTTCGTAGCTGAGCCTCTTGTCTCCGGATACGGAATCACCATTGGAAACTCGCTCCGCAGAGTTCTTCTCTCCACCATTCCCGGATATGCAGCCACCAGCATCAGAATTGACGGTGTGCTTCACGAGATATCCGCTTGTAACGGAGTTAAGGAGGACGTTCCCGAGATCGTTCTTAACGTAAAGGGAATCGTTGCTAAGCTCTTCACGGACGAGGCGAAGACTGTTGTTATTGACGTAACCGGTCCCTGCAACGTAACGGCTGCTGATATTAGCCCCGATGCAGATATCCAGATCCTCAATCCCGAGCATCACATCTGCACTGTGAGCGACAATGCTCGCTTCTATATGGAGATCACCTTCGACAAGGGTCGTGGTTATCATCTCTCTGAGGCGAATAAGCAGAATTATCTCGCTACGGTGGGTGCTAACGTAGGAGCTCCTATCGGTCTTATTTTCATCGATTCTATATTCACACCCGTATACAAGGTAGAGTATAACGTTGAGAATACCCGTGTAGGTAATATTACTGACTATGACAAACTCACAATGAAGGTTCTGACTAACGGAACCATAACAGCTAAGGAAGCGGTATCACTCGCTGCCAAGGTTCTCAACGAGCACCTCAAGCTCTTCATCGATATGTCGGATGAGGCAAAGAACGCCGAGATCCTGTTTGAGAGAGAAGAAGTTAAGAAGGAAAAAGTCCTGGAGATGACCATTGAGGAGCTTGACCTGTCTGTCCGTAGCTTCAACTGCTTGAAGCGTGCAGGCATCGACACAGTCGAGGATCTGATCAACCGCACCGAGGAGGATATGATCAAGGTACGTAACCTTGGACGTAAGTCCCTCGAGGAAGTAATCCAGAAGCTGACTTCTTTGGGTCTTTGCCTGAAGAAAGACGAAGAATAAGATAATAGGAGGACACATAATATGAGAAAGCTTGGCAGAACTACTGCACAGCGTAAGGCTATGCTCAGAGGTATGGTAACTCTTCTTCTTGAATGTGGTAAGATCGAGACCACTTACACCAGAGCTCAGGAGGTTTCCGCGAAGGCTGATGAGATGATCACCCTCGGTAAGAAGGGTGACCTCGCTGCATACCGTGCAGCTCTTGAGTACATCACCAAGGAAGAGGTTGCTAAGAAGGTATTCGCTACTATCGCTCCCGCTTATGCAGGCGTTAACGGCGGTTATACCACAGTTCTTAAGATGGGCCCCCGTAGAGGTGACGGTGCCGAGATGGCAATCGTTAAGCTCGTAGAGGTTAAGGCTGAGGAGTCTGAGAACTAATATATTTTGGGCTGCTTAATTTAGGCGGAACCGAAAAAGAGCGGAGTGGCTGATGAAGATTAGTTACTCCGCTTTGAATTATAATATCTTTTTTATCAAGGTTGAAATTCTTACGAATTTCCTCTTTTTTTGCTTGTGCTCTTTTTCTACCGCCGTTTCCTCCCTCCGACGTATTCATATACGCCTCTCGGTCGGAGAACGACGCTTTCCATCCAAAATTCAGCTAGCCCCAAGGGGCTGCTTAATTTAGGCGGAACCGAAAAAGAGCGGAGTGGCTGATGAAGGTTGGCTACTCCGCTTTAGATTTAATACAAGATATTATTTAAAGGTTGAAATTCTTACGAATTTTAACCTTTTTATTTTCCCATTTCTTTAGTCTGACTTTAGCGTGGCATGATATAATTCTTATATAAAATGAGAGAGGAGGGATTTTTTGGCGTTTCAAACTGTATTCAAGCGGTATGAATTAAAGTATATGCTGACTCTCGAGCAAAAGGAGAGGATACTCGATGCAATGTCACCCTATATGCTCCTCGATCAATATGGACGCTCGTGCATCAGAAATATATACTTTGATACCGATAATTACAGGCTTATCAGGCGTTCTATCGAGAAGCCAGCATATAAAGAAAAGATCAGAATACGGAGCTATCAGCAGGCATCGTCCGACAGTACGGTTTTCGTAGAGCTTAAGAAAAAATACGAAAGAGTCGTGTATAAGCGAAGATTGCCGCTTAGTGAAAGCGATGCGATGGCTTGGATACGCCGAGAGAGGCAGTGTCCTCTGAATACACAGATATCACGTGAGATAGATTATTTTATCGACTTCTACGGAATGCTGAAGCCAACTGTTTTCCTTTCTTATGAGCGTGAGGCGTATTACTGTCGGGACGGTGGTGATTTTCGCGTGACCTTTGATGATAACATCCTCTACAGAGAGAGTGATCTCAGCCTTTGCTCACCCGTAAGCGGAGAGCAGATTTTGCCCGAGGGAAGGGTACTGATGGAGCTGAAATGCTCGGGCGGTATTCCGCTATGGATGACCTCCGTCCTATCCTGTGAGCACGTTTATAAAACCTCGTTTTCGAAATACGGAACAGCGTACTCTACGCTGATATTCCCCGATCTATATTCTAAAAGCATAAACGAACGTAAGGAGAAGGTTACAAATGGATGTAATATTTAAAGGAATTTTTGATAATGAGCTGACCGAGACGATTGAGGTAGGAGATTTTCTCCTCTGCCTCGTCGTGTCGCTTGCAATAGGGTTAATTATGGCGGCGTCTTATATGTTTAAAAACGAGCACACAAGCAGCTTCCTCGTTACCCTCGCACTCTTGCCTGCCGTAGTGTGCGTTGTAATTATGATGGTCAACGGCAACGTCGGTGCGGGAGTTGCTGTGGCAGGTGCATTCAGCCTTGTACGCTTCCGCTCCGCCCCCGGCTCCGCCAAGGAGATCGTAGCAATATTTCTCGCAATGGGTGCAGGCTTGATCGCGGGTATGGGTTATCTCGGCTTTGCCGTGCTCTTCAGCGTAATTATGTCAGGGGTATTTCTCGTATACAATCTCTTAGTAATATGCCAGAAGAGCGAGGCCGTGAGCAAAACTGTCAAAATAACCATCCCCGAGGACCTCGATTATACGGGTGCTTTCGACGATATCTTTGATGAGTATACGAAGAAAAGCGAGCTTGTCAAGGTGAAAACTACCAATATGGGCAGTATGTTCCGCCTTACCTACAACGTAACTCTTCGAGACTCCGCAAAGGAAAAAGAGATGATCGACCGCATCCGTGAGAGAAACGGAAATCTTGAAATTATGGTATCAAAGCAAGAAAACCGCACGGTTGAGCTTTGATAAGGGGGATTGTATGAAAATAAGAATATTGGCTCTTGTTCTGTCTTTTGTTTTATTCCTTACAGGATGCGGTATCGAGGGTGATCAAGGGAAAGGAAACCCCGTCCGACCCGACGGAGGTGAAATGGGTGATCAGGGCAACGTCCCCAACCTTGGAGGAGATGACAAATCCTACGGCGAGGATATAGAGAATACAGGTGCGTATGACGGCTATTTTGAAAGCGAGCTTCAGGACGTCACGGTCGAGTGTATCTCGGGCACGGATAAGGCGTATAAGCTTGAGGGCACGACCCTGACCTTTACCTCTGTGGCAGAGAATACGGTATATTCTATTTCGGGTGCCTTCGCGGGAAATATCGTTATTGACGCAGGCGATGAATATAAATTCGATCTGGAGCTTCACGGCTTCTCTCTTGTCAGTAATTCGGAGTGCCCTATAATTATTAAAAGCGGTGATGAGGTCACCGTTAAGGCAAAAAAAGAAACTAAGAATTATATCTACGATACAAGACCCGCTGTCGACCCCGATGATGAGACTGCCTATTCAGGTGCCATCCACTCAGAGGTTGATCTCGAGATCAGCGGAAAGGGTGAATTGACAGTAGTTTCCGAGAATAATAACGGCATCCACTCCAAGGATGACCTGCAGGTGAAGAATCTGACACTCTTCGTAGTCTCCCTCGATAATTCTCTTAAGGGTAACGATAGCGTCAGCATTGAGGGCGGAAGCCTGACACTGATCGCATCTATCGGAGACTGCATCAAAACCAAGAACAGCGATATATCCGAGAAGGGAAATCAGCGTGGTACGGTAAGCATTGTCGGAGGTACACATACTCTCTATGCTGCCTGCGACGGCATCGATGCGGCTTATGACGCGGTTATAGACGATGCATCCACCGTGCTTAATATCTATACGGATAAATACTCTAACTATTCGTCAGAGGTGACGGAAAGCTCGTCTGAGTTGAACTTCATTCGCTTCACCACCAACAAATATTACTATTCCGTCAAGTATTATAATTCGGAAACCGACTACGTTTGGGTAAACGCAGAGTATCATTCCACGGTCTCGGGCTCGAGAACCTCATATTATTACTACTCCTATCCCAAAATGCAGGGCTATCTGAAGCAGCAGTTCTTCATCTACGAGACCGAAGCACAGCGTGGCAGCGAGGACGAGTATCTCGTTGCCTCCGATTATCTCACACCGAACAGCGGCTCTGATACCTTTGCATTAACACAGTCCTATAACGGCCTCTATTACGAGTGGACGAACTATACTACCAAGGTGCAGGAGGGAGGCTTTGGCGGTCCGGGCGGTCCGGGCGGAATGGGAGACGGTAACTCGGACAAGGGCGATCACTCCACCAAGGGCATCAAGTCCGCAAACGAGATCGTTATAAATGCGGGCACCGTCAATATTAAATCCTATGACGATGCCATCCACGCTAACAGGGACTCTACACTCGAAAACGGTGCCACTCCTCTCGGCAACGTGACAATAAACGGCGGAACCGTCACTGTATACTCAAACGATGACGGCCTTCACGCAGACGGCACTCTTTCTATAAACGGCGGAACCGTCACCGTAACAAACTCCTATGAGGGCATCGAGGGAGAAACCGTCAAAGTATCGGGCGGCTACGTCTCGATATGCTCTAAGGACGATGGAATAAACGCAACCGCAACCTCGGGCACGGCAATCGCTATTAGCGGGGGCGTCCTGTATATTTACTGCACGGGTGACGGCATCGACTCTAACAGCAGAACCTCGGGTGTGGGCATCGTATTCTCTGGAGGCAGAACCGTGGTAATCTCAAATTCGGGTATGAACTCCGCCATTGATACCGAGAACGGATACACCTACACGGCAGGCTCTGTGATCGCCATAATGCCCCGAAGCGGTATGTCTAACGAGGCGACACACTGCTCTAACTTTACGAGCATCGGAAAATCAACACAGCTCTCGCTGACGGACGGTGCCTATCTTGTGGTCGGAATAGCTGATACGGGTGCAACCGTAAAAATGCCCGTTTCGCTCTCTGCGATAGTTATCGTGCTCGGTGACAACTCTCCGAGTATCACTACCGAGTCATCGACCGACCTCGAGCTTGACTGCAACGGAGTCTTCTGGAATTAAAAAAGTCGCACTTGATGTCAGGTAAATAAAATGCTATAATTAATAAGACAGCGTGAAAGGAGGCAAATAAGATGAGAATACTGATTGCAGAGGATGACCCTAAGCTTCTAAAAAGCCTTGTGCATATATTTGAGCTTAATCACTATTCGGTGGATGGAGTGAACAACGGCACGGATGCCTTCGATTTTGCCTCCTCAAATGAATATGACGGCCTGATCTTGGATGTTATGATGCCGGGTATGGACGGTGTAAGCTTGTTAAAGAAGCTCCGCCTTGGCGGAATCAGGACGCCCGCACTGTTTTTAACTGCGAGAACAGAGGTGGAAGAGAGAATAGAGGGGCTCGATGCAGGAGCCGATGATTATCTTCCGAAGCCATTCTCGACGGGCGAGCTTCTTGCACGTGTGCGTGCTATGCTACGCAGAAAGGATAATTATACTCCCGATATACTCACCTTCGGAGGACTTACCCTTAACAGATCCACTTATGAAATTATATCCGACGGAAAGGCTCAGGCACTTAGCGGTAAGGAATTTCAGGTGATGGAGATGCTGATGCAGACTCCGGGTGTCATCGTTACCTCCGAGCAGCTTATCACACATATATGGGGCTGGGACACAAGCGTTGATACCAGCGTCATATGGGTTCACGTTTCAAATATCCGCAAGAAGCTTGATAGCCTCGCTGCCTCCGTTGCCATAAGGTTTGTAAGAGGTGCAGGGTATCTTCTGGAGGCAGTGCAATGATTTACAGACTTCAGCGTAAATTCATACTTATATGCACGGCATCCGTGCTTGCAGTTGTATCACTGGTGTTTGCCGTGATCCTATTGCTCAGTATATCCTCGATGAATAAGAATATGGATATTCTTGCAGATAGAATATCCGAGGGCGGCGGAAGATTTCCGGGTGCCTTCGAGGATAAGCCCCCTCACGATAAGGAACCGCCGAAAAACGATCAGAAATTTGAATTTATCACACCGGAAACCCCCTATTCTACACGCCATTTCACCGTGCTCTTCAATAATGATGGCGAGGTTGACAAAACCTTTACCGAGTCTATATATTCCATATCCGAGGATACTGCGATAGAATACGCAAAAAAGGTCATAGACAGCGATAATGATCGGGGATGGCTCTCGAATTACCGTTATAAGGTGTTCTGTACGGATATGGGGTGCGGTGTTGTCTTCGTGGACGGAAGCATGAACCGTGCCGCACTTACCCAGTTGGCAACGATAGCGGGTGCGGTGCTGATTGTCTGTGCGGCCCTCGTGCTTATTCTTGTATTTATATTCTCGAAAAAGGCGGTCAAGCCTATCGCAGAGAGCTATGAGAAGCAGAAAAGATTTGTGACCGATGCTAACCATGAGCTGAAGACCCCCCTGACTCTCATTCTGGCAAATCTCGATATTGCCGAGGCTGAGGTCGGTAAGAACGAATGGCTTGACGATATCCGCTCCGAGGGGCACCGTATGGCAGAGCTCGTGAATCAGCTTGTAGCCCTCTCGCGTATGGATGAGGATGGATGGCAGATGAGCGTCACCGAGATTGCCCTCGGAGAGCTTGTCAGAGATACGGTTTCGGAGTTCGAGCCTCTTGCAAAGGGGAGGGTAAAGCACTTGTACACCGACGTAGACAAGGACGTCTCCGTCCACGGTGATGAGGCTCTTCTATATAGGCTCATAGGCATATTGATGGATAATGCCATAAAGTATTGCGACCGTGACGGTGAGATCAAGGTAACCCTCCGACGTGCAAGACGTGTTGTCCTGACTGTTGAGAACACCTACCTGGCACTTGACGAGGTGGAAATGAACCGCCTCTTTGACCGCTTCTACCGTGCCGACGGTGCCAGAAAATTCACGGGCGGCTACGGAGTCGGACTTTCGATGGCTAAAGCGATAGTAGAGAAACACAAGGGCGAGATAACAGCCTATAAAAGGGATAATACCTATATCGGATTTAAGGTTGTACTTTAATTATTATATTTTTGAAGGAATCACGGGAGTGGTTCCTTCTTTTTTGTCCGTTTTTACAACTGACGGTTGTAAAAATATCTCCTTTTTCTATAATAGCACTTGATTATTTGAAAAAATTAAACTATAATAGTATCAAAGAATAATACGGAGGCTAATATGTATCAGATTTCAAAATTAGCTAAGAGTATCAGAAAATACAGAGAGTCATCGGGGCTTACCCAGACGAGGCTCGCCGAGATACTCCATATCTCCCCTCAGTCGGTATCGAAATGGGAGAGCGAGAAGTCGGTACCCAGCATCGAGAACCTCTGCTCAATGGCGGAGATATTCCACATATCGGTCGATAAGCTTGTGGGGCGTGACGGTGACGCCGAGGGGATGTATATAGGCATCGACGGCGGCGGCTCTAAGACCGAGCTCGTCCTCTTTACCGAGAGCGGCAGATGTGTCGCACGCCACGTTGTCGGAGGCTCTAACCCCAACGTGATAGGCATCAAGGAATCGGCTGACAGAATCCTCTCGGGAATTGCATACTTTAAGGATATGGCGGACGAAATAGTCGCTATTTATGCGGGCTGTGCGGGCTTCGGCACTGCGGGCAACGCGGAGGCGATAAAGGGTATTCTCAAGCGTGAGCTCCCCGGTATCGAGATATTCACTGCGTCGGATATAGGTAACGTCATCTTCTCCTCGACCGATGATGAGAACTGTATCGCACTTATCAGCGGCACGGGCTCGATCGTAGTCGTGAAGCTCGGCGAGCGAATGGTATCCATCGGCGGATGGGGATATAAGCTCAATAACGGCGGAGGTGCCTACGATATCGGAAGAGAGGGGCTTATTGCAGCTCTTGAATGCCGTGAGGGCTTCGGCAGGGAGACGCTCATCGCCAAGTACTCGGAGGAGATGACCGAGCTCGACGTCTACGCCATCAGGGATAACGTCAATAGGAGCGAGGCATCCTACGTTGCATCCTTTGCTCCCACGGTTGTCAGAGCCTACCTCGACGGAGATGAGCTTGCAGGCGAGATCCTTAAAAAGAACGCCGCTACCATGGCTTCTATGGTAAACTGTGCGAGGGACAGATACAACCTCGACGTTAAGGTCATCCTCTCGGGCGGCTTCGTCTTAAATAACCCCTCTTATAAGAAGATGATCGAGGACGGCATAGCCGAAGGACTCACGGTTGTCGCTCCCGAGAATCCTCAGGTAATAGGTGCCTGCATTCAGGCGATCCGCTCGGCTAACCCCGATATCTCCAAGGAAGAGATCGTAAGTGTCAGAAATAATTTATTAAATACATATAAGAAGGATAAGTAAAATGCTTAATACCGAAAAGAGAAATGAGAAAACCACGCACATCGATAAGATGAGCACTATGGAAATGATTAAGGTAATGCAGGAGGAGAATTACAACGCCCTCCGTGCTATCGATGACGCCCTCCCCATGATCGAGCGTGCCGTCGATGCGGCCGCACATGCTGTCAATAACGGAGGCAGAATAATTTATCTGGGAGCAGGCACCTCGGGCAGACTCGGTGTCCTCGATGCGGTTGAGTGCCCCCCCACCTTCGGCGTATCGCCCGAGCTCGTTGTCGGAATCATCGCAGGCGGTAAGGAGAGAATGTTCACCGCCGCAGAGAACGCAGAGGATATCGCTGAGAACGGTATCCGTGACCTTAAGGAAAAGAATATAACCGACAAGGACCTTATAGTAGGTATCAGTGCCGCAGGAAATGCCGCCTACATCGTAGGAGCACTCGAATATGCGAAGTCGCTGGGATGCGTGACGGTAGGCATCACAAGCAATAAGGATACCCTCCTCGATAGGACCGCCGATATCTCTGTTGTAACCGATACGGGTGCCGAGGTCATCACGGGCTCCACCAGACTGAAGGCAGGTACCTCTCAGAAGCTCATACTCAATATGATCTCCACCTGTGCTATGATCAAGATGGGCAACGTCTACGAGAATCTCATGATCAACCTCAAGGCAGTAAATATAAAGCTTATCGCACGTATGATATCCATCGTCTCGGATATCCTCGGTATCTCCCGTGAGGAGGCAGAGGCCGAGCTTGTCAAGTCCGATTGGGTCATCCGCCGTGCTGTTGAGAATTATAAGGCTGAATAATTTTAAAAAAGAAAAAGGCTATCCGCACCACTTGGCGGATAGCCTCAAGTTTTTCTTATTGCAGGGGTAAGCCGTCGGTAAGTCCGACAACGCTGTCTACGGGCATCGAGAATGCAATACCCTGGCTCGGGGACGAGAGACCCACCTTCTTGTAAAGAGCGTGGAGAATATCGTTCTTGAGTGCCTTCTCAACGAGGATCATAACGATCTCCTTCTCGGGCTGAATAGCAATGTTGAAGAGCTTCTCGGCCTCCTGGTTAGCAGTTCCGCGTGCCCTGATAACAGTTCCGCCTTTTGCACCGACCTCACGTGCCGCGTCCATTACGTCATCGCTGAAGCCCGTGTTTACTATGCAGAATATAACCTCGTGACTGTACGTCATATGATACCTCCTCCTGCCTGTGTGTTGCTTAAGAATTGATATATCGCTACACCTATCGTGCTTGTCAGCGGTACGGTGTAGGCAATGCCCTTGCCGCCCTTTACGCTTGCGAATTTCGCCTCGAGAGCCTCGAGGGCATCCTTTACGCGTCTTTTCTTCAGCACGCTTATTATGACCGATTTTTCATTGTTTACGAAGCCTAAGACCTCGTGCATGTGCGATGCCGCAGTTCCTCTTCCCGAGAGCACAAGCTGCATGTTGATCTCGTAATCCTGGAGCAGGTCTACGAAGAACTCGGTCTTCTCCTTGTTTACTACCGTAAAGAGGAGCTCGAGCTTGTGCGGCGAGAGCATTGTAGAACGCTCGCCCTGCGATGCTTCAGTTGTCTTTTTTGCCACGTCACACCCTCCTTACATAAAATCGATGATCTGCTCGTCATCAGCATTGAGAATACGTCTGACGGCGATATTGTCAAGCACCTTCTTGGTTACAACCGCCTTGAAGCCGAGCAGCTGAATTGTGATCAGGGGTGCCATCGCTACCATTGCCACGATACCGAATGCATCGGTGAGCACCTTGTCGGGCTGAAGCACCGAGCATACTCCTACTGCGAGAGGGAGAATGAAGCTCGAGGTCAACGGACCGCTCGCAACTCCGCCTGAGTCGAATGCGATAGCCGTATACAGCCTCGGTACGAAGAACGAGAGACCGAGCGATATCGCATAGCCGGGGATGAGATAATAAAGAAGATTGAAATCAAATATAATTCTGACGATAGAAAGACAGATGGATAAGCCTACACCGATCGAGAGTGCGATCATCATAGAGCTCCTCTTGACAGTGCCCTCCGTGATCTCCTCGACCTGCTTGTTGAGAACGTGTACCGCAGGCTCTGCGAGAACGACCACCATACCGATAACGAAGCTGAAGATAACAAGCAAAAGCTTATTCTCCGCAAGCTCACGTCCGAGCTCGTATCCGAGAGGCATGAACCCGATCTTAACGGCAGAAAGGAATACAACAAGTCCTATGAAGGTGTAGATTATGCCCACACCGATCTGCATAAGCTTTCTCTTAGGCAGCTTTAAGCATATGATCTCGAGAATCAGGAAGAATATAACGATAAGTCCGAGTGCTAAGATTACCTCAAGGCAGGTGTCAAGCACCGTGTGGACGATGTACTCCAGCTCGTAGGATGTCGGGTACTTCGGAGTCTTCGTAAGACCGCCGTCAACCGTGCATCCGAGAATAAGCACCGCCAGCATAGGGCCGACAGAGCAGAGTGCTATAAGACCGAAGGAGTTTTCATTCGCATTCTTTCCTCCGACAGTCGCCGCAATACCTACACCTAAGGCCATTATGAAGGGTACCGTGATGGGGCCCGTCGTAACTCCGCCCGAGTCAAATGCGAGGGGCAGAAGTGCCTCGCCGCCGTTAAGCATAAGTATCGCACTTACTGCATACAGAAGCATATAGAAGTAAAGAAGAAGCTGAGATAAAGACGTCTTCGTCACTATCTTAAGCACGGATATAAGCAGGAACAGACCTACTCCCGCACCTACCGTGAAGATGAGGAGCCTTCCGTTCATTATGTCCGATACCTGGTCTGCCAGCACCGCAAGGTCGGGCTCGGCTACCGTGATGAGAATTCCCATAGCGAATACGGTGATGAAGAGTATCGTAGGCTTACGAAGCTTCGTCAGTCCCGAGCCGATATGCTCACCCATAGGCGTCATCGAGAGATCGGCACCGATATTGAATAGACCTATTCCTCCGATGAGGAATACTGCGGATATTAAAAAGGCAATCAGCTCATTCGTCGAGAAGTTGACAAGCGGCGTCAGATTGAGGAGTGCCACTATCGCCACGACGGGTAGAACGGATACCAACGATTCCTTTAATTTTTTAAACAAAACGGCTCTCAAAACGAGTCCCTCCGTGAAATAATCATACAGATATATTATATCATATAGAAGCGATGTATGTCAATATAAAAAGGTCCGCAATAGGTGAATAAAAGGTAAAGAAAATATTTCTCCTATGAAATTTGACACCCGGGATGAGGTTATCCGATAATAAAACCGAAAAAGCGACACGCCCCATAGCACCCTGATTCTGAAATGCGTATGGGACGTGTATTTTTTTATTTGTTTTCCCGTCTTTCCCGCAGCACTCTCACGTTCTCGTTAACCTGCCTACGCTTGAGAGGATACCACAGCCACAGAATGATAGCGAGAAGAAGGAAGCCCAGTGCCGGCACAAGCGTTGAAATGTCGAAGATTCCCTTAAGCACAGACGGTGCGTGAGCACTCTCCTCACTGTAGCCTATCACCGAGAGAAGTGCTCCCGTGAGCCCTGCGGCCGCCGCCTGCCCGAGCTTCCTTGCGAAGGAGTAGAGTGCGTATATCGACCCGTCCTCTCTTCTGCCCGTCTTCACCTCCGAGTGGTCGATTACGTCGGTTATCAGTGCCCATGACACCATCGAGAATATTCCGAGCCCAAGCCACGAAATAAAGCTGAGCCCTATATATACCCACACGCTCTCGGGACGGATGAAGAAGAGCGTGACGTTTACCGCCACTGCGAGAATATTCGCCACCACGGATACCTCAGCCTTGCCGAATTTTGTCGAGAGGGGCTTTGCCACCGCCGCCGCAATGAACATGCCTCCCATCATAGCGAAGGTCGATACCGACTGTGCCTTCACGTTTCCGTAGTAGTTGGGGAAGACGTAATTGGACATCGACTGGAGCGTCAGCTGAGAAAGAAGCATCACCACCGATGCCGCAATTATAGACATAAGTGCTCTGTTTCTGAATGCGTTTCCGATAAGCGTGCCTATTCCGTATTTCTCATCGTGCGTATGCTCCCTCACGTCCCGCTCGGTGACAAGCACGTAGCATATCACGTAGCATAACACCGAGAGCATCGAGAACACCGCCGCTATCCTTGTGAATTTCTCGCCGTTAAGGATTGACAGCCCTCCCACCGTCTCGTAGGCGAGGAGAGGGACTCCCGCACCCACTATCACTCCCGCCAGCGTGCTTCCCATAGTCCTGAAGGTCGAGAGGGATTGCCGATCCCTCGGCTCGTGCGAGATGGTCGATGCCATTGAGCCGTAGGGGATATTAATGGAGGTATAGAATATCGAGCCCCAGAGTATATACGTCACAGTGAGCCAGAATATCTTGAACCACATCGCCGAGTCACGGAACGCACTCTGATATATAAGGAATGAGCTCAGTGCCACGGGAGCCGCCATCCGTAGGATCCACGGCTTGAATTTACCGCTTGCCCTGACACGGCTTCGGTCAGCGATCCTTCCCATTGTCACGTCCGTGAAGGCATCCACGAACCTCGCCCCCGTCATCACAAGGCCGACTATCCACGGTGCCACCCCCATAACGTCAGTGTAGAATTTTAGAAGAAAAGACGCCGATAATATAAAAGTAAAATCGTTTCCGAAATCCCCGAAAAGATAACCTATCTTGTCCCTGATGCCGAATTTTCTGACAGCCATAGTCCCTTCCATCACGAGTCTCCTTTTTGTTTCTTGACTTTATTGTGATACGGACGGAAGAGTTTTATTCTGAAAAACGAAAAAGAGCTACCTGCCGGCAGCTCTTTTGATATTTTTACATAAGCTCGGTAATAAGCTCCGAGAATTCCTTGGGATCGTCGATCGGCATACCCGAGATGAGGCAGGCTTCGGCGAAGAGTATCTTCGCATACTTACCGAGCTTATCCTTGTCGGTGGCGGCTAGTGCCTTCAGCTTCTCGGTGATCGGGTGATCCATGTTGACCTCGAGCACTATGCTCGCATCGGGTACACCACCCTCACTGCCGGGCATCTTCTTTAACACCTTCGCCATCTCTATCGAGAGCTCGCCCTCGCTAGAGAGACATACGGGGTGACTGCCGAGTGCGGGAGTCAGCTTGACGGCACTTACCTTGCCGATAGCCTCCTTCATCACCTTCAGCATCTCCTCCGAGCCCTCGTTCTCGCTCTTAGCTCTCTCCTTCTCCTCGTCGGTTGAGAGGTCGAGTCCCTCTGCGGTAACGTTCTTGAATTCGTGATCTGCGTACTTCTCGAGCATCCTGAGTGCGAACTCGTCTACGTCATCCGTAAGATACAGCACCTCATATCCACGGCTCTTGACTGCATCCACCTGCGGGAGAAGCTCGATCTTCTCACGGCTCTCGCCTGCGGCGTAGTAAATAGCCCCCTGGCCCTCCTTCATGCCGTCTGCGTATTCCTTCAGGGAAATATAACGCTTCTCGCCCGAATAGGAGAAGAGAAGGAGATCCTTAAGAGTATCCTTGTGAGCTCCGTAGTCCGAATAAAGACCGTACTTGAGCTGAATGCCGAAGGCGTCGAAGAGCTTCTCATACTTCGGTCTGTCGCTCTCCATCAGCTTCTCAAGCTCACTCTTTATTTTCTTCTCGATCGCCTTCGCCATTACCTTGAGCTGTCTGTCGTGCTGAAGCATCTCGCGTGAAATATTGAGCGAGAGGTCGGACGAGTCAACCAAGCCCTTGACGAAGCTGAAGTAGTCGGGTACGAGATCGGGACACTTCTCCATGATCATTACTCCCGAGGAGTAGAGCTCGAGTCCCTTCTCATATTCCTTTGTGTAGTAGTTGAAGGGTGCGTGCCTCGGTATGAAGAGAAGGGAAGTGAATTCCACAGTACCCTCCGACTTCTGAGTAATGACCTTGATGGGCGGCTCGTAATCGTAGAACTTCTCCTGATAGAAGCTGTTGTATTCCTCCTCGGTAACATCGCTCTGCGAGCGTTTCCAGATCGGGATCATGCTGTTGAGAGTCTCGAGAACCTTCACCGTCTCGAAATCGTCCGAGTCCTCCTTCTTCCTTCTGTCGCTTACCTCCATCTTGATGGGGTATCTTATATAGTTGGAATACTTCTTCACAAGTGCACGGAGCTTGTACTCGGAGAGGAACTCGGAGTACTTCTCGTCCTCGGTGTCTTCCTTTATATATAATACTATCTCCGTTCCGAAGCTCTCCTTCTCGCATTCGGTTACCGTGTAGCCGTCAGCTCCTTGAGACTCCCATCTGTATGCATGCTCTTTTCCAAAGGGACGGGTCACAACCACAATTCTGTCAGCAACCATGAACGCAGAGTAGAAGCCTACTCCGAACTGACCGATGATATCTACGTCCTCGGTCTTGTCATTGTCACGCTTGAAGTCAAACGAGCCGCTCTTGGCAATAGTGCCGAGATTCTCGTCGAGCTCCGCCTCGGTCATTCCGCAGCCGTTGTCGGAAATTGTCAGAGTGCGTGCCTTCTCATCAGCCTCGATGAAGATTGCGAAGTCCCCTCTTCCAACCGTCACGCTGGAGTCTGTGAGCGAGCGGAAGTAGAGCTTGTCAATAGCGTCGGACGCATTCGAGATGAGCTCACGGAGGAAAATCTCCTTGTGTGTGTATATTGAGCCGATCATCATGTCGAGCAACTTTTTCGATTCTGTTTTAAACTGTTTTTTCATTTTTAAATCTCCTTATGCTTTAGCACTCACGACCTTAGAGTGCTAACATATTATAACACTTAAAAACCTCTAAGTCAAGGCTATTTTATGAACTTTTTCAATAAATCAGAAAGGGAATTCTCACACAATTTGTACAAAATGACATTTTTAAAAAAAGTTAAAAAACTTTTAAAAAAGGGGTTGACATTTTAGGGAGGATATTGTATAATAGATGGGCTGACCTCGAGAGGGGGACGCACTTGATCATTGAAAATTGAACAACACGAACTTCTGAGCACTGAAAAGTGCGAA
>JAZQYD010000026.1:0-30822 GCA_045633405.1 Eubacteriales bacterium
AGGTCTCGTTGGCATCGTGTGCACTCCTCCACTTGCGGACGAGGTTGCCCGAGAGATATTCCTCAGCGGTCTCCCAGCCTCGGTAGTAGCACTTGCCCCAGGTGTCGGGGTTCTGATATATCGAGCCTTCGAGTGCCTCGATTATAGTGCGGTAGTCCTCGCCTGTGATCGATGACATATATTCTATATCAACACGACCAAGGCTTGAGAGTGATATGATAAGTGCATCGGATATACTGTCTGTCTTTACGTCTTCCTTGGGTCCTGAGTCGGTAAGACTGTCCCAGCTTAACGGAAGCTCGGTTAACGTCGGATCATTATTTATGATTACCTGTGTGTTCATTTTCATTCCTCCTTGATCGGTGTATTATTTTCATTTTTAATTTCGTTGTGATAGGTCGCTCTCACGGGCGACGTTGTTTTTTCTTTCACGTCTCTCTCCTTTTTTTACGTCTGTCTTGTAATGAAAAAGTGAAAAGGAAGAGCGTGTCAGCTTACGTAGAACTCCTCGAGGGTGTCGAGGCAGAGGCATCCGAGACCGCAGCCGAAGACCGCACCGCAGTCGATGGCAATATGGTCGTGGCTTCTGTATATCCTGCCCTCTGTGGCTCCCTCGATGCAGACGGTGGGAGTGTGTCCCGTGATGAGATATTTTCCTTCCTTATTAAATTTAGGAATGCTGTAATCCTCTCTCACGAAGATGAAGCTCTCGATCGGGTAATCGCTGAGCGGACGGTCGGGAGTATAATCTGAGATGCCTCCGTGGCAGAGCACAAACTCTCTTCCTCCGGCCTTGACCTCGGCAAAAATACGGAGGTTATCAATAGCCGTAAGTGCGATGTATCTCTCCTCGGGTGTGAGGCTCTTGAATTCACGGTAGGTCGATTTTCCGCCGTTGATGGTCCATACGTTTAATAAAGATCTCATGTCCTCGAGCTCTCCGGGACGAAGCGGGCGGGTAAGTGCAGAAAGTATAACGTGAGCGTGGTAGTCGTGATTTCCCATAAGACCTATCACGTTGCGTCTTTCCTGTATGTCGAGGAGTATCTTCAGCCCCTCGTCTCCTCTGTCGACAAAATCACCGAGAATGTAAAGTGTGTCTGTGTCTTTGAGCTCGATCTTATCGAGCATTGCACGGTAGAGATCATACCGACCGTGCAGGTCACTCATTACGTAAATCATTCTTTTATTTGCTCCTTTCTGGTTTTTGGTATATATTCGGGCATAAAAAGGGTGACTGATCCATTTTATACCTGAAGTATATCACAGGTTGCGTCCTCTTTTAGGGACATTAAGGTTGGAGCCCGTGTTATTAATGCACGGGCGTTAAATATGGCTTGGTGTTTGGTTGGTGAATCCGATTTTTGAATTTTGTGTACCGAAAATGTCACATTACTGTTGAAATTTCTCAAAAAGGGTAGTATAATACTTTTATACGTGTTGTATTCCCTCATTTCTAAAAACAAGGAGAAACGTTATGGCAGGCTTAGAACCTAAAAAATTAGCTCTTCTGCGTATCCTTCAGATATTGCAAAAGCACAGTGATGACCAGCACCCCCTCACTCAGGAGGATATAATCAAATATCTTTATAACGACTACGGTATCGAAATGGAGAGGAAGGCTGTCGGAAAGAATATTGCCGACCTCCGTGATGCAGGTGTGGAGATCGCCTCCTGCCGTGCGGGCAGTTATATTGAGTGCCGCGATTTCGAGGATTCCGAGCTTCGCCTCCTGATCGACGGCGTGCTTCAGAGCAAGCATATTACCGCCAAGCATTCGAAGGATCTTATAGAGAAGCTGTGCGGTCTGTCGAATGAGTTTTTCCGCTCTCACGTCAAGAACGTCTACTCGGTGAACGATTGGAGCAAGACCGAGAATCAGGCCCTCTTCTTTAATATAGAAGTGGTTGATGACGCTATCGCAAACGGAAAACAGGTGCAGTACGATTACAACAAATACGGTATCGATGCGAAGCTTCACAGATCCTCCTTCCAGCGAGTAAGCCCCTATCAGCTCATTCTGCATAACCAGAGATATTATCTTATGGGATACAGTGACTATTGGGGTCATATGGTATTCCACAGAATGGATCATATATCCAATATGCGTATCTACGATAGGCCCTTGACGCCCCTGACGAGCGTTAAGGGATACGAGAGAGGTATCGATTATAGACAGCTCTCATCGTCTATGCCTTATATGTATCACGATATACCCGAGAGGATCGAGTTCATCACGGACGAGAGCACGGTAGATCACGTGGTCGATTGGTTCGGAGTTGACGTAAAGATGTCCTACGTATCCGAGGAGGAGAAGCTCGTGAAGGTCGAGCTTTTTGCCAGCGTGAGGGCCATGGCGTATTGGGCTCTTCAGTACATTGACCGAGTAGAGATAATTAAGCCCGAGAGTCTCAGAGAGACTATCAAGGAGAGCTTGACACGCGGACTCAAAAAATATGAGTCGTGACCGATATAAGGAGATTGACATGGAAAGCAATATAAAGGAGAACGATTTTCAGCTTGACGGAAATAAGCTTCTCAGATATAACGGATCGGATGAGACCGTGACTGTCCCCGAGGGTGTCGAGGTGATCGGCATGGCGGCATTTGCCAGCTGTTATACGCTGAAGAGCATTGTGTTGCCTGAGTCGCTGAGGGTGATAGAGAGTCTGGCGTTCTTTAACTGTATAAATCTTGAGATGGACCTTGACTCCTCTCTCAGTGACAAGATCGCTCCCGATGCCTTCTTGGGCTGTACCTCCATAAAAAAGGAGACGTACGTGCTGAAGGAAATGACCGTCTCGGAGATAGAGAAATTAAAACATCCCTTGTTCTACGTAAAGGACTATCAGCGAGGATACAGATGGTCGACAATCGAAATAGAGGAGCTCCTCTCGGATATCAACGAAACCGAGGGCAGATACTGTCTTCAGCCTCTGGTTGTCAAATTAACTTCTATGGGTAAATACAAAAACCGCCTTGATAAGGACGGGAGAAAAGAAAGCGACGAATCCGACTCGACCAAAACGGTGTATGAGCTGATAGACGGACAGCAGAGGCTTACCACCCTGCTTCTTATTCTCCGTGCACTGGGTGAAGTCAATGAGCCGAAATACAGCATATACTATGAGCTTCTCAGAAATATGGATGGTTACTATATCGACAAAGCAGAAGAAACTATAAAAAATTGGTTAGAGAAGAAATTCAAATCCAAACCTGATGAGTACTGCAGCTTTGCCAAGAAAATACGTGATAATCTCTTCTTCATCTGGTATGAAATGAAGGCCGATGGGATCGTGGTGGAGAATGAGTTCCGTAATATAAACGACGGACAGACTCCTCTTACCAACGCCGAGCTGTTCAAGGCTCTGCTTTTAAATCCTGAAAACGCCGAGGAATATGCAGGAGGTTATAGGAATGAGGTTGCGGAGAAGCTCTATGAAATGGCTCTTGAGTGGGACAGCATAGAGCAGAGCCTCCATAATGAAAAAATCTGGTTCTTTATAGCTAACAGCGAATGCACCGAGAGGACTCATCTTGATTATCTCTTTGAGTTGTATGCTAAGAGAATCGGAGATCTGAAGGTGTTAAAGGGGTATAAAAAGGAGGATAAGACATACGTAGAAGCATTCTTGTCTTGCATACAATCCCTTGACAGCAACAGAGACAGATTTTCCTTCCTTTCTATCAAGGCATATATAGATTTACTCTCCAAGCATACCGAAAAGAATATAATAGGTAAATTTAAAATTATAAGGGACGTTTGGAGGTCCATCGTTCTTCAGTATCATCGTCTTTGCTCGTGGTTCAGTGATCCTGAGCTTTATCACTGCATAGGCTATCTCGTTGCCATTGAAGAGAGGCGTAGGAGTGACAGTGTTGTTCCCGATATAGTCACAGAGCTTTTCTGCAAAGGTTTCGGTGAGAAAATTGTGCCCGATTATGCCGAGGATCTCTTTAAAACCGAGACGGATTACAGCTCCGGATTGTCAGAGCTTAGGGTTTTTGTGAGAGAGAAGATCAAGGAGCATCTCAAGCATCAGATCGAGGATAAGGAGAACAAGAGCGGTGAATCAAATTTGGTGCTGTCGGACAATTATTACAAGCGAAACAAGAAGGATATCAGAGATTTTCTTCTCTTCGTTAACGTATGGTCTACATTCCGTGCGAAAGAGAGCTTCCCGTTTGACAGATATAAAAATACCCGTAATGATAAAGACGGTAAGCTGATCTCTTGGGATATCGAGCACGTTGCTGCAAGAAATCTCAAGAAAGATATTTCGGACGATGAAATTAAAAAAATTCGTCCCTGGTGGAAAAAAGAGCTTGAAGCAGAGCTTGAGGGGGAGCTACCCGGCTCCTTCAAATTGGATAGGGATGAGTGGGAAAAATTCGCTGATAGAGTGAATGAGCAGGAGCCTGATAACAGAGTGGCAAATCTTGTTCTTCTTGACAGCAAGACAAATCGCTCCTACGGTGATGCTCTGTTCTTCGGAAAGCGTGAGGAGATAATCGACAGAGATAGGAAAAATGCATATATTCCTATCTGCACAAAAAATGTATTCCTGAAATATTACACTGATGATCCCGATATGTCGTCTGCTTGGACGGAGAGGGACAGAATGTACTATTTTGAGGTGATCCTGAAGTGCATAGGGGAAGGAATATATCAAGATCAATCGGTTCCCAAAACGGTACAGGCAAAGCTGAAGGAGATAGAAGCGATGAAGGAGGCTAAGAAATGAAAGAGGGAAAATCATATTCGTTATGGCAGCTCTTGTGCAGAGAAGACTCTCAGTCGGTTCTGATCCCCCAGATACAGCGTGATTACATTCAGTACAGAAGCGGAAAGGTTGAGAAGAACTTAAAGAGGTTTGTCTCGACTCTTGTATCCTCTTTAGTAAATAACAAGCCCGTAAATCTGAATTTCGTATACGGTAACGTAGGATGGAGCTTCGATTCGGACAACAGAAGCACCTTTCCGGCATTTAATCCCATAGACGGACAGCAGCGTCTGACTACCCTGTACCTTCTCCATTACTACGTATTTAATGCCGCAGACAGAGATGATCTTACGGAAATGCTGAAGGGCAAGCTTATATACCGTACAAGGAAGACTACCGAAGCCTTCCTCAGGACCCTCCTCTGTGAGAATAAAAAGAAATTTGCATCCTTACCCAAGTCTCCCTCGGGGGTGCTCCGTGAATCGGGGTGGTTCTTATCCCTTTGGGAGTCGGATCCGTCCGTACTCTCCTGTCTGGCGACACTCGACAGAATATATGAAGCACTCTGCCAAGCCGAGGTTGACTATGAGGTTCTGGCAAAGCGTCTTATTTCGGAGACGGGCTGTCCCATAAGCTTTATGAAGCTTGAGCTTGACGGCCTTGATAAGCCGAACGAGCTGTATATCAAGATGAACTCGAGGGGCAAGCAGCTGACTGCTTTCGAGAACTTTAAGGCAGAGCTTTACGGTTATATATCCGAAAAGAATTATAAAGATGATTTCAAGGAATGCATGGACGGAGACTGGCTTGACCTTATCTTCGAAATGTGCAAAATTGACGATAACCCCGGTAAATCGGGTAAAAGCTCTAAAAAATTAAACGCCGAGAAATATACTGATGTGTTTTACAGAGACCTTCTGCACACCTGCTTTTTGAATTCCATCGTTGCAAAGCTCAAGGGCACGGATACCGATTATCTGAGAGACTGCTTCGGACGTGATGGATCAAGCTACTATCTTGAGGATTATAAGTATCTCGAGGGGACACCGGGTAACAGTGAGGGGGATGAAAAATACGAGAGCTCTATGGATGACCGTATTAGAGAGGTTATTGAAGAGTTCTACTATACCTTTAAGCTTATCCATAAAATATCTCGGGATGACAAGGATACGTTTGCCGATTTGTCCGATAAGCTGTTTGGTATTAGCATTGTCAAGGGATCGCCCTCATCAAGTCTTGTGAAGTACTTAGAAAATTACATTCCGCATACTCTTCTCTATGCCGTTTGCCTGTTCGCCAATTCGAAGGGGGCAAGGGAGGATATTGATAAAAAGGATTCGACGCTTGTCGAAAAATTCAGCACGTGGTGGAGAATTGCGAAGAACCTGATCAACAATTCCGAGATCGACGATATTGCCTCGTTCATCTCGTCTGTCGGGGCACTTTCTAAGTTTGAATACTCCTATAACGTAGCCGATAATGCGGATCAGCTTACGAGTATAAATCTCCCGTCGCTCAAGACGGAGCAGAAGAATGAGGAGGTGCTTAAGCAGAAGATTATAAATTATAACCAACCCGGTTGGAAGGCTGCTATTATTGACGCAGAGGGCAATCCGGTCTTCGAGGGAGAAATATTCTTTGCCCTGAAGCTCTCGGGAGTATATACGGCTGAAAATGCGAAGAGTGATACTCTTGTTAAATTCAAGAAAAATTGGGATAAAATAGCTGATATATTTACGCCTGAGAATAACGTCCTTCTTCACAGAGCCCTTCTTACATACGGTGACTATTCGACAGAATTCACATCCAATGGTGGCGGCTCTAACAAGATAATGAATTATTACTCATTTTCCGAGAAGCACCATAATCTAGATTGGCGAGGAATGCTCCGTCATGATAAGGGGGAGGGGTTCCGTCTCTTCGGAGAAATGCTAAGTGGTTATCTTGACTGTGGCTGTGGATTTGCCGAGTTTGCAAAGAAGCGGATCGAAGACTATCACGAGAATAAAACAAGTAAAGCCGAGGAGCTTAGATATCATCTTATTAAAAATGAAGAGCTCTTCGACTATATGGCTCCGCATTACAGATGCTGGGTTATGAACGGTGATTATCACCTCTTGCGAACCTCAAACAGAAGTGCTCATAAATGCTTGCGGCTCTATCTTGTGTACCTCAAAATGAAGGGCATTACCATGCAGGAGGGCTCGGGATACGGCAAGCCAAGCTCTATAACGTATAAGAAGAAGGATTACCGTTATGAGGACGGTAAGTTTGTGAGCTCGACGGGTGAGGTAGTTGGAGAAACCGTCGACGAGATGGTTAAGTATTTAGAAAACCTTTAATACCTATCGGGCTTCCTTATTTCGGCAGAAGCATTGTTAAAAGCAGTGCTTCTGTTCTTTTTTTATGTAACGTTAAGGGAGTAAGTCGGAAAAACTATATTTCTTCATCAATTCGACTCTGTTATGACGGTGCGGAGCATCTGTGTCCCGAAAAAAGGACATTGATTGTGTTATAATTTCTCCGAAAGAAGAAATAGGGAGGTTTTTTGTATGCAGTTTTATAAAATTCGCAGTGAGCTTATTGAGCTTCCGACCGACGGTGAAGAGAAGAAGAACATCAGAGAGCTGGCTCGTGAAATCGCCGTACATACGATGGATTTTAGCGGAAATGATGAATCGAGGTTCTGCTTCGTTGTAGGTATTGATACGTCGTACGTAACCTTCGGCGTTATTGAAAGCACCCTTTCGGATACCGCCTCGCTTGTCGAGGGACTTGCTGACTATCTTGGACTTAAGATTGGGATTTTTCCTCCCGAGGAGATAACCTTCGCTGCTATGCGTGGACTTCTCACTACGGCAGATCGCCTCTCGTTTATTGAGGATAAGAATGAAATTCTCATCAGGTTCGGTCTTGATAAGGTAAGCGGAAGATACATGCACGGTATTGAATTCGGTGAGAACCTTACCAGTATTAATATGGAAAAGGATAAGCTCATCGAGGTTGCGAAGAGGTGCTGTGTGACCGAGACTCTTATACCCGAGATAGAGAGAATTTACCAGGGGAAGGCTCGGAAGCGTTCGATGGGACACCCCGTCCACTATCTTGTAGAGATGGATGACGTTAACGTAAGACGCGAAGCCGTAAGAGCAATCCTCGACGGACTTTACTCTAATTTCCGTCTGGATATCCGCCGATACACGTACGTGGACTTCATACCCGGAGAGGAGTATTCCCTGATGGCTTACGAATCTCTTTACCGTGTCAGCGAGGGCGGTGCTATCCTCGTCCGCTATATGAGCGACGTTATCGACGGCGAGGACGACAGTGCCTCCTCCGATACCGAGCTGATAATGGGCATCTGTGAGATGGCGAGGAAGTACCGCAATAAGGTGCTGACCGTCCTTTGTCTGCCCCGTGAGTGTAAGCGTGTAAAGAAGTTATTCTACGAGAACCTCGGAAATATGGCCTTCATCGAGCTGAGAGAGGATCTCATAGATTTCGAGAGAGCTAAGATATATCTCACCTCGCTTGCTAAGAAGCAGCACGTTAGAACGGATAAGCGACTCTTCGAGAGCTTGAATGCTGATGCGGTCTATCTCTCCGGTGAGCTTACCAATATGTTCGATACGTGGTATGACAGAAAGCTGAAAACAGTAGTTTACCCTCAGTATAAGGACGTCTCTGCGGCACGCAAGACCGAGGTCACGGCGAAGCCCGACGGTACCGCTTATGACGAGCTCGGAGAGATGATAGGTCTCGCCGAGGCCAAGGCAGTCATCGATAAGGCATTGAATTTCTATAAGATGCAGAAGCTCTGCACTCAGAACGGCATCAGGAGATCGGACCCTGCAATGCATATGGTCTTCTCGGGAAACCCCGGCACAGCCAAGACCACCGTGGCACGCCTTTTCGCCCGTATTATGAGAGAGAACGGGCTTCTCTCCTCAGGACACCTCGTCGAGGTCGGAAGATGTGACCTTGTGGGTAAATATATGGGTTGGACCGCACAGATTGTCAAGGCGAAGTTCAAGGAGGCCATCGGCGGAGTTCTCTTCGTAGACGAGGCGTATTCTCTCGTCGATGACCGTAACGGTGCGTACGGAGACGAGGCGATAAATACTATCGTGCAGGAGATGGAGAATCACCGCACTGACATGGTTGTAATATTTGCGGGCTACCCCGATAAGATGGAGAGCTTCCTTAAGAAGAACCCCGGTCTTCGCTCACGCGTTGCATTCCACGTTCCGTTTGCGGATTATGACAGCAGGGAGCTCTCTCTCATCGCAGATATGATGGTGAGAAAGCACGGTATGAAAATGGATGCAAGTGCTGCGGAGAAGCTTATCCGAGCGTTCGATATTGCCAGAACCTCGCCCGATTTCGGAAACGGAAGATATGTCCGTAACGTCTTCGAGGATGCGAGAATGAATCAGGCAAGCCGTCTTCTCAAAAAAGATATCGATACCATTACAAAGGATGATATCACCACTATCACGGCAGAGGATATCGTGCTTCCCGAGGTGAAAACTGCTGAAAAACGCCGTATAGGATTCTGTTAAGTACGCTATTTGGTACATTACAAGCAGTATAATGAGTATAGAAACAATCAAGAAAGAGGTAAATGAAATGAGATCAATGGATAAGATTATCGGATACGAGGGCATCAAGTACGAGCTCATGCAGATCAGCGACACGCTGAAGAACCGTGCGGAATACGATAAGCTCGGTGTATCCGCTCCCCGCGGACTCCTTCTCTACGGTGAGCCGGGTGTAGGCAAGTCCCTTATGGCATCCGCCATAATTGAAGAGAGCGGCAGACGCACCTTCACCTGCCGTAAGAATAAGCCTAACGGCGACTTTGTGAACGAGATAAAGAAGACGTTCGATGATGCCGCGGCAAACGCTCCGTCCATCGTCTTTCTTGATGATATGGATAAGTTTACAAACGGAGACGAGAATCACCCCGATGCGGAGGAATACGTCACCGTTCAGTCCTGCATAGATGCGGTCAAGGGCTGTGAGGTCTTCGTTCTTGCGACGGTCAACAATATCGATAACCTTCCTCGCTCGCTCTACCGTCACGGACGCTTCGACCGTAAGATCGAGATCGAGGCTCCCACGGGACGTGATGCCGAGATGATAATCGATCACTATCTCAAAACGAAAAAATTTATAGGTGATATAGATACGAAAACAATCGCAAGAATTATGGACGGCAGATCCTGTGCCACTCTTGAGACGGTTATAAACGAGGCGGGACTGTATGCAGGCTTTGAGCGTTCCGAGTACATCACTATGGATCACTTTATGAAGGCGTGCCTCCGAAGCATCTACGATATCGGCTCAGAGGTCAATTTCGACGATGATCTCTATCTCCCCTCGGGTGCAGATTGCGGCGGTCTTCTTTCGCAGATAATTTGCCACGAGACGGGCCACGCAGTCATCTCCGAGGTGCTTCACCCCGAGAGCGTTACGCTTGTATATGCTTTCTCGAATACCACCGGCGGAGGCGGCTTCACCGACTACTACAACGATCACACGGTATCTCCTCTCACTTGGGATAAGAGCCGTATAATCAGCACCCTGGGAGGCATGGCGGCACTTGAGCAGAGGCTCGGTATATTTGATGCGGGTAACTCGAGAGATCTTGATCAGGCATTCACAGCCGTAAGCAGACTGATAGAGAGAAACTGCGTCTCAGGCTTCCACCTTCACAGAAACCGTTATGAGGATTCACAGAGCCTCATGTTCCTTCAGGAAGGGGCAATATCCGCCGAGATAGAGCGTTACTATAAGAAGGCGAAGGAAATTATCGCCTGCAATAAGGAATTCTTTGATAAGATTTATCAGGCACTCGAGAAAAAGGGAATACTCGTAATGTCCGATATCAAGGCGATCAAAGACTCCTGCAGGATAACAAGCGTCGCCATTTAGTACACGGTTTGCTTTATGATTTTAAAGAGCTTGACCGTATGGAATCTCGGCTCTGTTGATTTCTTCAGCCACAGCTTTACTGATGGACTTAATACCGTCGGCACACTTTTTACCGACGAGATATCCTATGCGATATGCACTGTTATGAACAGTAAGGCTGTGGATCTGTGCGGCTCTCATTTACGGATCGGCTCCCGTATAGAAGCGGAGATCGTTATTGAGGATCGGCTATATTACGTGAATGTCACACGCGGTGAAAGGCGGGGACGTGCGAGTCTTACCGCACGTGATGAGGGTGGCTCCGACGTTACGGGGGAGTACCTGCATCTCACCTCTCACTGCGATGAGCATGATCTGTCGGGAATGTACGTTGACGTAAAGGAGAGAATTCCGTCACGGTTGATCAAATATATGGATGAGGAGCGATATTTCGCCCCGGGAGAGCTCTCGGAACGAACGTCGGGGCTTTCCCATATGAAATCCTTCCGATCGTATCTGAGAGACTTTATAAGGAATTTTAAGAGTGAGCCGATATGCCCCGGAAAAAAATATCAATTTTTACTTAGCGAGGACGGGAGCTACGTAGCGAGCTATACCGACTGTGACGGTATGCCTGTTCTGCTAAGCGAATGTGAGAGTGTTCTGTTTCGATTTCTGTGTGCCTTACGCACAGCGGAGTTCTGGCGGGGCTTCGAGGAAATGCGAAATCTGAATGCGGTGAAAAAACCGTTCGTAATAAAGGGGCTCCTCGAGCGTATTGACGAGTCCTTGGATATCGGATATCTGCTTGACCGAGCGGTAAAAATAAATGATCAGGTTATACTTCTTACCTCGTCGAGAGAAAAATAAAATTTAAAAAACGGAGATTAAAACTATGGGATACTTTTCTGATTTAGATTTAAACAAGAGAGAAAATCAAGAATCACTTGGCTATCAATCACTTAAGGATCAACTTGTTGATCGATACGAGGCCCTGAGAGATAGAATCGCTGAGCCTTTCAATCAATATGCGTTCTCCATGGATAATGACGATCTGTACTTCAGCAGAAGCGATTACAGATATGCACCCATCGAATGCTTTAAGAGTGCATACGACGTCGAGCGTGCACTTGATATCGTAATAGAGGACCTTGAGGAGAAGTGCGGTGTCGTGGTCCGTGATGACGGTACCCTCGGAGATAGCGATGACGAATACGAGACCGATCCTAATCAAATTTCCATTTTTGAGATAGTTTGTCTCTCCCCCTTGCTCGGCGGAGCGGTAGCGGCGTGAAAAAAGCTCCCGTCTGCGGGAGGATACGGCCGAAATGACGGTTTTTCGGATAACGGTCGAGGAAAAGCCCCGAAATGAAAAAACAATACCCGATATAAGAAAAAACAAATATAAAGGGCAGCTATCAAAAGCGGTATTTTTCCCACCGAAAAAGTGGACCGTGCGGCATAGGTCGGTACGTATTACGGCGTAACCGAAAAAGACAAATTACTTTTTATTTTTCTTTTAATATGTAAATATGAAAAACCGAGAGGGATAACTCGCAGGATGTGATATCAGCGTGCTTATCTCTCTTTTTTTAACCCTTTTTTGAGGGTGGGGTTCCATTTAACCAAATATCGCCATATGCAAATTTTCGAATGCTCCCTCTCCTATATAAAATATAAAAGGCGGGTCCTCGGATGAGCGGCTAAATTCCAAATATCGGCTTTTTTCGTACCTTTTTTTGCAAAATTTACAAGGTGTATTGAATTCGGTGATTGATGTGTGCTAGAATAGAAGGTAATAACCGGAGGGGGACTATGACATGCAGGATATGACCTACAAGCCCATAAGAATAATTACGGTCGATGGAAGCGATATCTACCGTGCGATGCACCGTATGGACGGTGAGTGCGGACTGACTGTAAAGGATGATAAGGGTAAGCTTGATACGAGCCGTTTCAGAGGATTTCTCGATGCGAGCTTGGATACAGATCAGATAAGAAAGGCATATGCGAGCCATAAAGAGCTGCCCGGCAGCTTCAGAGTATGCAAGAATTATACAACCTCCGTTGTAAACGTCTCCTTCGATTATGCAGTGAAGGAATTTTATAATAAGGGCAAGCAGCTCTTTGTCCGTGATGGCTATGACGTTCAGTGGAGCATGCTTGAGGATCACGTATATACCGTCGAGGAAGATGGATATAGAAGGCTTATAGCCATCGAGGTGGCGAATGAGAAGAAGGATGATACTCACTACACTCCCGTGTCCGAGCCTCTGTCCGAGGAGGTGCTCGGTAAGTATTTCTATTACGATGATGAGAAAAAAGCATATTACGTCAAGCGTAAGAAGGCGTCTGTGAGCGGAGAGGGTGAGACCGCCATACCTACGGTGAAAACCAAGAGGGAGGTGCGTGTCTGGCTCTATGAAAACGGCTTTGACATAGACGGCATCCATTACGTCAGGTATAAGCGAAGTGCGGGCAGCAGCCGTGAGGGACACTGCCTCTTTATAGCAGAGCCTCTCTATGATGAGATGATGGCGTGGAGTAGCTGCGGACTCGACTCCGAGCTTGTTCACGATCAGGCATCGTGGCAGGCATACATATCTCTCACTCTCAGCAGTATTGAGAAGAAAATACACATTCCGAGACAGTCCATTCTGATTATTGAGGATCAGTACAGCATCTTCCGTGACAGAGTTGTCCGTGTCAGTGAGAGCGGAGGAGGCCTCAGGGCAACCGAGGAGGAGGCTGAAATAAAGAACGCCATCTGGGATGGCGAGGCATTGCTTGACCGAAGCGTATTCGAGGAGAACGGATATGCCGACAAGGGTATGATGCTTTTGCGTAACCGATTCTTCAAAACCTGTGCCTTCAATACAAACCTGAAGGAGTGGTTCCGTGATCACGGGATCACACGCCCCGGTCAGCTGAGGGGTTACCATTCAAAGAAGACGAGGAGCATCGACGATATCAAGCTCGTTATCACCGAGAGCAGTCTTAAATATCTGAAATTTAAGCCGAAGGACGTCTCTCTCGGAGCTTGGTTTGAGAAATGGCTCGACAACGTTTTCACCGACAGAGAGAGCTCTCTTTTCGGAGTAGTCAAGACCGATAAGGCGATCGGCCCTATGGGCAACAGAATGGTCAAGACGAATTATCAGCTTCTTAACACCCTTGCACTTACCGAGGAGGACACAAGACACCTGCTTAAGGACTCGCTTGATTTTCTTCACGGAATGCAGACCGATCCCGCATACGTACGCTATCACGCCGACCTTTACGTCTCGGATGAATATGATGAGGACGATCAGTCGACGACCGAGAATTACCGACAGAGGCTCGTCTCCGACCTTATGAGGCGTACGGATGAGTTCGAGGGAACGGTGTTCTACCGCAATTACCGTGCTGAGCTTTGCCGAAGCTTCAAAAACAGACTTAAGCACGGCAGAATATTGGTCGACGGCGGATACCATACACTTCTCGGAAACGGAATTGAATTTCTGCACGCAATAATTGATAAGAGCTACGTGGTGGACGAGCCTCTCGCCCTCGGCGACGGGGAGATCTACGCTCCGAGGTTTGCCGATGGGGAGGAGCTTCTCTGTGAGCGAAGCCCGCATATTACTATGGGAAATCTCTTTGTTGCGAAGAACAGACACGTGTCCGAAATTGAGAAATATTTCAACCTCGGTGCGGCGAGAGCGATCGTGTGCGTGAATGCGATCAGGAGTAATTTACAGCAGAGGCTTAACGGATGCGACTATGATTCGGACTCCATGCTGATAACCAACAATCCCATACTCAGAGACGTAGCGAGAAAGAATTACTCGAAATTTCTTGTTCCCTACTGTGACGTACAGCCGGGAGGCAGTGTCTCATACAGCACGTCTGCGAAGGATCTGTCCCGACTTGACGTAAAAATATCCGAAAACAAGATAGGCGAGATCGTTAACCTCTCGCAGTTTTTGAACAGTATATACTGGGATAGACTCCACCGTGGCGAGACCTGCGGACTCGAGGCTCTTTATGCCGATATTTGTAAGCTCGCCGTGCTTTCGGGAATGGAGATCGATAAGGCGAAGCGTCTTTTCGGCGTTTCCGCCGACACCGTTCTTGCGGAGCTTAGGGCATATAAGGACCAGTATAAGAAGAAAAACGGCGGAAAGACCCCCATGTTCTTTGCGTTTATGACAGAGAGCGAGGCGGGAGAGGGAGCCAGCGAGGAGGCTGATCTCAATACCGCTATGTCCTTCGTTTACGATGAGGTACGCAGGGATAAGGAGCGTGCTCCGAGAAGCAAGTGTGTGAACTATACAGATATTTTCAGTCTTGACTTCGATAAGGCTGATCCCCACAGCACCTTCAGAAAGCGTCGTGATGCAATTTTGGAATTTGTTGAGAGTGCTCAGACGACCATCAAGCATCTGAACTACGTGAGCAGTAAGAAGAACCGTACGGAGAAGCTTCTCGCCATCGAGGAGGCGGAGACGCTATTTGAGGAGTGTAAGGAGAAAATAGCAGAGAAGGCAGACGATCACGTTCTCTATCTCTTGCTCAGCGAGCTCGATAAGGGAGAAGAGAGCAAGAAGAGAATAACCGCCTTTCATTCGCTTCTTTTCGCTACAATGTGCTATTCATCCGACGGATATCTGATGAGAAGGATCAAGAACGTGGGAGAGGGAATGTGCGATCTCATCCCGCTCTTCGGTGCCGATTTGAATTGCGATGCTGAACAGACCGTGACAATATACGGATATCCTCATATGAGAGGCAGGCGGAAATAACCGCGATTCACTTGACAGGTGCGTGCACACGTGGTATACTATTTTTAAAATTAATTATCGGAGAATAAAAAGCTATGACAGGATATGTTTTATTTGCAATTGATGAACAAGATCTTAAGCCTTGCTATTTGGAATTAAAGGCATACGCCAGCACTTATATGTGTGTCAGCTGTTCGGATATTAAAGAAGCAACTGTTTACCCTACGTACGAGGCTGCGGAATACGTGAAGAAAAGAGTGATAGAAGATAACCGGGTCAAATTCGTCGAGGTCTTCGATACTGAGGGGAATAGATGCTCCGCTCCCTCGGCTAACATATCGTACACTCTTATGAACGAGGACGAAATATAAATCTATAAAACCCAATTTATGATAAGACAGCCCGTTATCTTTCGGTAGGGCTGTCTTCTTTTTTCTTATTTATATATCTGTTTTTGCTTTTGGTAAATGATATAAAACTACTCTCATTTGCCGAAAGCATTTTTCTTTTTAAATTTGACAAAATTTGCGAAAAACGTAGACAAAAAATGCTGATTTTGGAATAATCAGTCTGCGATGCTCTCACGGGCACGCAATTATATATAGGAATTTTGACAAAATTCTCGAGCTTCGCTATTTGGACAAATGGAACCCCATCGCAATTTTGAGGGGCAAATCAGAGAATTAACCGATATTATTTTCAGATAATTTTAGTGTTTTTTCTCTGGCTTTTCCATTTTTAAAATATAAAAATAAGGAGGCAACAAAAAATGAAAACAGAGATCTACTGCTTGCCGATCAGCAAGGGCATACACGGATTTTATCTCAAGGCCGACGGAGAGACTCATTACCTTTTTCATCAGGGCTTCAGGCAGGGAGTTAAGGATTATTTCGGAAGAGGAGTAAGCCTTGACTATGCTATGGATTTCTCACGTGCGAAGCACGACCGTGCTATACTCAGGACGATGAGAAAGCTGCCGTCCTATATCAAATACATAGAAAAGGAATGCGGGATTGCCGTGTTCAGAAAAACGAAGGAGAAGAAGTCCGCTCCCCGTTCTTTAACAGCCTGAGTGGGTGAGATAACAGCGGACTTGTTTTTTCGTATACGCTCCCTTTTTTCATTGGTGAGTGTATATCTTAGTTGTGAATTATTAAACGAGGAGGTTATTTATGCTTACAAGAAGCGGAATGATAGCGAAATATGAAAGAATGTACTCGAACGGTCTTATGTACTTGGCTAAGGGCGAGCCCCTTCTCGCCGAGAAATACCTGAACGAGGCTGCCCTCCAGCTCAAGGAGTATATCGGAGGACTATGTGATGAAGGGCAGTCCGAGAAGAGAGTTTGGTTTCTTGAGCTGTGCGGTCACATAAAGGAAATACAGAAATACTATTCCACCCATAAGGCAAAGGAGCAGGTGACCTCCTCAGAAGCGACAGAATCTTTCGCCTTTCCGAAGGAGAATGTGGAGAACGTGACGTTTTCCGACGTTGTCGGACTTGACCGTGTTAAGGAGCAGATTTACGACATGGTCATTTATCCCAAGCAGTTTAAGGAGCTTTACGCCAGATTCCATAAGAAAACGGGCGGTGGAATACTCCTCTTCGGCCCTCCCGGCAACGGAAAGACGATGATAGCCAAGGCGATAGCTCACGAGACGGATTCGGCCTTTTATCCCATTAAGTTTTCGGATATCGGCAGCAAGTGGTTCGGAGAGACCGAGGGGAGGATAAAAAGTCTCTTCGAGGAAGCACGCCGCGAGGAGAGTGCAGTTCTCTTCTTTGATGAGATCGATGCCATTGCCACTCGGAGAACCGAATCGTCTGCTATGGACAGAGTTGTGGCAGAGCTTCTCACTCAAATGGACGGCATCAACAAGTCGGAGGGAAACATCACGGTTCTCGCTGCAACCAACAAGCCCGAAAATCTCGATCCCGCCATCCTCCGTCCGGGTAGATTTGACGAGAAGATATACGTGCCGCTCCCCGATATGGGAGCACGCATGGCGATGTTTGAGAAGCGTCTTTGCGACATTCCCTCGGCTGTCGCACAGTTTGATAAGATAGCGGAGCTCAGCGAGGGCTTCTCGGGTGCCGACATCGAGCTTGTCTGTGAGAAGGCCAAGCAGAAGGTGATAAGAAGCATTATCACAGGATCGCCCGATGAAACTCTCATCTCTGCCGATGATATCATAGAGGCGATATCTCAGATACGTGCATCATGTGCGTAAGACAGGGGGCTTCTGCCCCCAAAAAAACAAGGATAAGGCGACCCCGTGTCGCAAGAAATGACGTGAAAGGAATTTTGTAAATGAGTTTAGTAGTAGCAATTAAGAAGGACGGCGTGGTTTACCTCGGTGCCGATACCAGAACCACAAGAGGTGAGCATATTCGTACCAATCTCGCACCGACGGATCTCAAAATACATAAAATGGGGACTTGCTACGTCGGAGCGGTAGGCACGGTCGCAAACTCCCAGATTCTGACCTCTCACTCCGAATGGTTTGACCTCAAGGGCCCGCTTACCAAGAAATTCTTAGTACAGAGTGTAATTCCCAAATTCTATGAGGCCGTCAAGTCAATGGATAAGATCAAAAGCGGTGAGAACGAAGGCAACTTGCCGAAGTGCGGCTGCGAATTCATCGTGACCGACGGAGTGGGGCTCTTTAAGATTGATAACGATTTCGAGGTCATGGAAATGTCTAGATTTGTACAGATAGGCTGTACTGAGGATATAGCTTTTACCCTTTTACGCAGTGCCATAGACGAGTATTCTCCCAATGAGATGATCCTGAAGGCACTGAGAGTTTCCTCGTACCGTAATGACGGAGTGGGGGCTCCATATATTTTGGTCAATACAAGAGATAACGAATTTGAGATAGTGGAGGTGTAATATGGTAGTTGTAAAGTTTAACGGTTCTGTTTACATAGCACTCTCTTGCTGGAGCATGAGAGACCCCGAGGCGAGAAGAACGGGCTCGCCGGATTTGGAGAACGTAGGCGTATGGCATCCTAAAAATCTGAGGCAGAGGCTGATCGCAACCTCCTCCGCGGGACGCTTTACGGACATTATACGCTATGAGAACGTATTTCCCACCGTGTTTAATCAGAGGCATCTCATCCTTGAGTCATTTGACAAGATGTTCTCCTTTGCAAAACGCTTCGGACTGTGTGAAGACAATCGCCTTCCCGTGCGTACCGTTTTCGCAGAGAAGGATAGGGCATTCGTTATCAACGGAGACGGCTCTCATATGGAGATCGAGGACGTATACTGCTTCACCTGTGACGATGAGGCAGTGATGGCACTCTACGATCTTAAGGGAGTAATCGATCCCTATGAATTTATCAAAATGGCGTTTTCAGCCATCGAGGACGTCAGGAAATACGTCATGTTCCCGGTAACAGTTATGCATACCGGAAGCAATGACGTAAAAATCATTAACAGATAAGGAGGACTTTATGGGAGCAGTATTTGCTATTGAACGTGACGGAGTGGTTTATATAGCTTCGGACGCAGTTAAGGGCTGCTGCGGAGTTAATTTCTACGTAAACAACGTGAACAACCTGAGGCTTCATAAAATGTCGTCGGGTATCGTTATTGCGGCTAACGGAGCAATGGCTCAAACACAGCGGCTTTGGCTGCATGATGAGTGGTTCGAGATTCCCGAGGGCGAGGTGTTCGACAAAAAGTACATAGTCACAAGGATAATACCGAAGTTCTACGATGCGATCAAGGATATGGACGTATGGGAAACCAAAGAGGACGAATATATAAGGACTAATAAAGCCGGATTTCTGATTGCTAAGGGAGCTGATATATTCGCGGTATTCGATGATCTGTCTGTTGTAAAATGCGATAAGATTGCAGCAATAGACGAGGAGGATGCCGATATGATAATGCTTTCGTATGCTAACGCTTGCAGGGAGGAGGATCCCGAGATGGTTATCAAGAAGACCTACGAGTTTGCCTCAAGCAAGGTCGCAAATCTCTATACTCACGGCTATATCATCAACACAAGAGATCTTACTTTTAAGAGAATGGAGGACGTAAAATGATAGTAATCAAGGAGCAGGACGCTATATATTTTGCAAGCCCCTTAAAGAGTCAGAATTTCTATTCGCAGGTGAAGCCTGATTACTCCGCAGAGGAAAACGGTAATATCTGGCATCTTAATGACGGTCTTGGCACCATTGTAATGGCGAATGGTAAAAACAGCCGTATTATAGACCTGATACGCTATTCGGATATCTTTGAGGTCGAATTCACGAAGGAGGGCGTGGGCCGCATAGCTTCTAAGATCAAGGCACTTGTGGAGGATACCAATTGCTTTGTCAGTGAAGGAAGAACAGGTGTGACGCTGTGCATAGCACGCGGAAATAAGGGATTCAGAATCTCGCCGCACGGTGCTGTATTTGAGCTGGGTGAGATCGAGTGCGTAAATGAGATCGAGGAGATAACGCTCGCATCGTATGAGTATTGCAAGCGTATAGAGGATGTAAGGGAGAGGGTAGTAGCCCTTTACAACAGCATATCCGAGATCGGCTGGAGACAGCATTTCCCCATAGCACTGATCAGCACTAAGGATGACAGCTTCACTCTCCTCCATAACAAATAACCCCTCGGTGTGACCGCACTCCGACGGGAGCGAACCTTTTAAAAACCGAACAATTGTAAACGATAGATTACAAAAACAGCAAAATCCGATGAGGCTAACAGCTCCTCATCGGATTTTTTCATTAGGCTGAAGACGGAAAAATATAGGATGCATCTTCGCTCAGCAACCGTATTTTCCTGTCAGGGGATCCTTGAAGACGTCAAGGGGCGGAGGGGTGAACGTGAAGAGCACGAAGGCTGCGGCGATCAAAAGAAGTATGGCGAGAGGGATATTTTTTGATCTGCAGCTTGCATCCCCCCTACTCAGCCTCTTCGACTCATAAATGAATGCGAGTGCGAGAGAAATGAAGAATATAGAGATGTTGACCCAATCGGGTGATCTTCCTATCACTCCGTTATAGGTGTAGAAGAGGACGGGAATGGATATAAGTCCTATGAGAATCCCTCTCAGCTTCACGCACCAAAAGCTTTCGTAATCACGGAAGAAAAGGCTTTGGATAACGGCGAAGAGAAATGCAGGAAAGAACAATAGCTTCATATGCTCCCACGTGGATTCGTTTACACCCGAGAAGGGGGCTATCCACCTTGCCTCGCCCAGCCATTCATAAAGAAAATGGAGCAACGTGCCGCTAAGCGACACTGTGGCGAAGCCGAAAAGCCCCCATAGCCAAACCGATCTTTTCATAATTCACCTCGGAACAATTCTTATAACAATTTTATTCCGATGCGTCTCTTTTTATTCCGTTTTCGGCGTTCGACAGCTCAGAGAGAGGGCTCTTCCTGCCGCTATTGATGCGTGTCACGTTGAGGGAGGTCTTTATGGATGGATTTCTTGGTGTATTCCAATCAATACTGAAATTTTGTCTCAATATAATCGAATCTGTGGCGATCGTCATTTCTATCGTCACGTTCTTTGTATTGATGATCAATAAGTATTCCGAGGCTTGTCGCTGACGTGTTGTACGATTACATTAAATATGCTATGTGTATAGACGATCCGAGACAGTGTCGGGAATATATTGCTATGGAAGAGCAGCTAATGAAAAACAAAAACGTGTCACTTCGTAAGATCGTTTAAGATGACGGAGCGTTACCGAAAAAATTAATAATATATCATAAAAAACAATGCGGGTTGGATCATCGGATGTCATCGAAGAGGCACCGTGCTTCGGGTGTACCGAAGCTCCCTTGGTGAGGGGGGCGAGCGACGCATGGGATGTTCATCCCGCATTTTTAAAGCTCTGATGAAGAAAAAGCATTGTTATACTGTTACCTTTATGGTATAATTAAATCAATACCTCTTCCCAAGAAGGATTTTTAAGATGAAATACTGTGTTTCTGATATTCACGGAGAGCTCGGGCTGTTTCAGGCCCTTTTAGATAAAATAGGCTTCACCTCGGAGGATGAGATGTATGTCTGCGGCGACGTTATCGACAAGGGTGAGAGCTCTGTCGGGCTTCTCAAATATATATCCTCATTTCCGAATATTCACTGTATTTTAGGAAATCACGAGCTTGCTTTTCTAAATTATTATCATTCGCTTCTGGAGTCCTCTCCTTCCGACTTCGACGGAGTGCTGGGGCAGCTGAAGGAATATTTTCCGGAGGACGGACACCTTCTCGAGTGGGAGCTTGTGGACTGGATTGACAACCTCCCTGCCTACGTCGAGGAGGAAAATTTTATCTGTGTCCATGCTGGCATACCCATTGATGCCTCGGGTAATCTCATGCCCACAGAGGAGGCAGACGTAGAGGAGCTCGTCCATGATCGCAGATTTAAGGATCCCTACCTCATTCATCAAAGTCCCAAGTGCGTTTTCTTCGGTCACACAGAAACCTCCTGCATTTCAGGAGAGAATAAAATACTCGGATATCGCAGGAAAAACAGCACGCCCCTAGGGGTAATCTCGGATTTTTATAAAATTCATCTTGATACAGGCTCTTGGAGTCAGGGTGTCCTCGGATGCTTTTGTATAGATACGCTGAGGGCCGTTTACGTAAGAAAAAATAAATTGAATACCGCAACCTAATCCTTTTTTGAGGTCAACCGAGGCCTCAGCTGATACCGGGGAGATGCGGTATCGGAAAGGATTGGAAAATAAATATGGAAGCTACACTAAGGATTGAAACAATAAAAAAGAAAAAATATTACGTCGTCACAGACGTACACGGATATTACACTTATCTGATAAAGGCACTGACAGAGGCGGGATTCTTTGACGAAGAAGACCCTGCCATGCTCATAGTATGCGGAGACCTTCTCGATCGGGGATTTGAGGCAAACGAGGTCGTCGACTTTATGCTAAAGCTTTCCGAAGAGGGACGCCTTATATACGTGCTGGGTAACCACGAGGACCTGTTAGTTCAGTGCCTTCAGTCTATCGCGGCGGGTGGTATATACGAGGTTACGGGCACACTCTCTCCTCATCGCTCCAACGGTACGTGGAATACCCTTCTTCAGTTGAGTGATATGGGTGTCGCCGAGGCTTTGGGAAATCCTAACGAGCTTGTCAGGAGAATTCTCTCATCTCCGTTTTACAAGAAGCTTTTGCCTAAGGCTGTCGATTATTTCGAGACGGAGAATTATATCTTCACCCACGGATGGATCCCTTGTATTCAGGAGGGGTATAGAATAAATGCCAAGTATACCTATGATCCCGACTGGCGGAATGCCGATATTGAGCTGTGGAAGAAGGCACGCTGGAGAAACGGTATGGAGCTCGCATGCAGGCATCATATTGTAGAAGAAGGCAAAACCATTGTATGCGGTCATTTTAATGCATCCTACGGACACGCTCATATTGAGAATAAGTGCAGTGAGTGGGGGTGTGATGCGGATTTTTCGCCGTTCTATGGCGATGGCGTAATAGGACTTGACTCCTCTGCCGCTAACAGTGGCATGATTAACTGCATTGTAATAGAGGATTAAATTCTCTGACAGGGAGAGCCCTCACAGCTATAAAAAGAAAGTGGAAAGGAGAGTAAATATGGTACTGTTTATATCGGACCTTCATTTAGGTCATAAAAATATTCTTGATCTATGCCACCGTCCCTTCTCGGATATTGATGAGATGGACAGAGCGATTATCGAGAATTGGAATAAGAAGGTTAAGAAAAATGACGTCGTTTATCTTCTCGGCGACGTTGTGTGGGATAAGAAGAAGGTTGGCTTTTATATGGAGCAGCTCTCCGGTAAAAAAATACTCGTGACGGGAAATCATGATGCTACGTGGGTAAAGAAGGAGGAGTGCCGCACTTATTTTGAGGATGTTGCATCCTATCTTGAGGTGCATCTGAACGGTCACCCGATAACGATGTGTCATTACCCTATGCTCGAATGGCACTCGAGCAGAGAGGAGACGAGGAGAAAGCTGGGTTATTTAATACACGGGCATATACATAACCGCATCTCAGATGAGTACAGACAGCTTTTTCTTCATCATAACGCCCTCAACGCAGGCGTCGACGTAAACGGCTTTGCACCCTGTACGTTTGACGAGCTGGTTGAAAACAATCTACGCTTTAAGCTTACAGCCCTTTCCTCTCGGGAGGATAGAGAATACCTTATCGCCGACTATAATCGAGAATAAAGAAAAGGCATACCGCATGCTCTGCGGTATGCCTGATTTTTTATTTTATATTCCTTCGGATGCTGTCCTCTATAACCTCGCTGATTATTCTCATGCCGTCCTCGTCGGGATGGAGTCCGTCAATTGTGTTCATATAATACGTATCGTTCTGCAGTCGGCTTGAGAAGAGATCGGCAACAAAGAATCTGTCGCCCGCCATCCTTACGGCCTCGGCAATTTTTTCGTTGAACGATACGGTTCTTTGCTTTAAAAACGGGTCTCTGTCGGGCAGGTTTACGCAGCAGACGTCGCAGATCGGGTATTTATCCTTGATAGTGAGGAGTACCCTTTCGTAGTCCGATGCGAAAACGTCCGTATCCACTCCCCGTCCCAGATCATTGATGCCCATAAAAACGATGATGAATTCGGGGTCTGTTCCGTCATCGCGTGAGAGGTTGTGCACACGGCATACTCCCGAGTCAGGATGGTCTCTTCCTGTGAGGTTACCGCCGGACCATGAATTGTTCACGCACAGCTTGAGCCCGAATTTGCTCATAAGAAGACCCCAATACGTCTTCTCAAGAGGGAAGGGATCGTGGTAGTACGGTGGATTATATATAAGAGTGGCGTTAGCCTCTCTGTCATCGGAAATGCCCCGATAGGTTGATATGCTGTCACCGAGAATGGAAAACGCTTTGTTCTTTAACATTTTTCCTCTCCTCCTTCTCTATGGTTTTTTTATTACTATTATATCACCGTTTAGAAAGCATATCAATATTAAAATTCATTATAAATCAAACATTATAGTCGTATAAGGAAAACAGCTTGTTTTTCAATATTAAAGCAATTGTTGAAAAATAAAGGCAGGTATGCTATAATAGTCTTAAAACAAACGTAAGAAAAGGAGATGTGTGGTGCTTCTGCATCACCGTGAGAAAAATGCAAACCTTCAACTGCAAGCATACGAAAATATGTGCGTTTTGTAAAAACTGGCATAATCCGTCGGGCAGCGGCGTTACGCCCAAGACGGGAGGATTCTTCACAATAGACGAGAAGGCTAAGAGAAAATGTCTTGTTACAGGCCTTGATAAGGCGGCAAACTGCTCCTGCCTTCGTTTCTCAGGTAAATATTGAGCCTATAATTTTGGTCAGTGAGATAAACTAAGTAAAAAAGAAGGGAGTAACGTATGTCATCGTACAGTGAATTGATTAAGAATTTTGAACGTATACGAGCGTATATGCGAGAGTTTTACGTTTACGGAATCAAAAGCCGTGATGACTATAACAGCAAAAGAACGTATGATGACGAGCGTCGCCGTATGGAGAGTTGGCTTGGAAATCATATGAGCTTCGCACGTACTCCGGAGGGAAAAAGCGTATTTATCTCGATCGACAGCAGAGTAATAGATCACAATCCCCTATATAAGGCGTGGAAGGCCAAGAGCTTTACCGACGGAGATATCACTCTTCATTTTATATTGTTTGATATACTCTTTGAGCCGTCCGTCAAGTGTTCTATTGCCGAGATTATGCACCTCATCGATGAAAAATATCTCTCGGGCTTCGATTCCCCCATGATGTTCGACGAGTCAACGGTGCGTAAAAAGCTCAAGGAATACTGTGATGCGGGAATTGTAGCGACCGAGAGGGTTGGTCGGAAAATGTACTATCACAGAACCGAGAGCACCGATATATCCGATCTAAACGAGGTGCTTCACTATTATTCCGAGGTCGCACCGTGCGGAGTTATCGGTTCTTTTCTTCTCGACAAGGAGGAGATGGACACTGATGCGTTTGTCTTTAAGCATCACTACATAACAAGTGCTATCGACAGCGGCGTTCTTGCATCGCTGTTCACCGCAATGAGAGAGAAGAGGGCGGTGACGGTATCCAATCTCAGTAGAAGAAGAGATATGCCGAGGCGTAACAGGATAATACCCTTGCGTGTACTCATTAGCGTCCAGAGCGGAAGACAGCATCTGATAGCCTACCTGCCCGAGTTCAATTCCTTCCAGTCCTATCGTATAGATTATCTTTCTAACGTGAAGCTTGAGGAGGTATCTCCACGCTTTGATGAGTTGCGTGCACAAATTGACGAAATGAAAGACAATATGTGGGGAGTTAGTACTAAACGCAACAAGTGGGGAACCGAGAAGCTCGAGCACGTTGACTTCACGGTCAAGGTTGCAGAAGATGAAGCACACATCATAAGGAGACTCGAGAGGGAAAAGCGTGTAGGCAAGGTCAAGAAGCTCGATGATAACACCTATCGTTTTGATGCTGACGTTTACGACGTGAGCGAGATGATTCCCTGGATTAGAACCTTTATATGCCGTATCATAGATATAAATTTCACAAGTAAGACACTTGAAAATCAATTCAAATCCGATCTTGATGCGATGTATCGTATGTATGACGTTGGGGAGGTGTGCCAATGATATTCAGTGAGCTTTATTCTGCGTATTATAATGCAATAGCAGATATTCTGTCGGGGATTATTGACGGTGAACACAATGAAAAGGAACTTCAAAAAGCGGTAGTAGACAGAGCGTTTGGAGAAAGCATCCTAACAATAATGCCTTCCATCAAGAGCGAGAAGTGGCAGCTTGTTCACTCGGATATGACTACTACCATCGGGCACAAGCCTACGATGCCTCTGACAACCATACAAAAACAGTGGCTGAAAGCAATATCGCTCGATCCAAGAATTAAGCTATTCGGTGTGGAATTCAAAGGACTTGATGATGTTGAACCGTTGTTCACCCCTGCTGATTATCACGTTTACGATAAGTACAGTGACGGTGATCCATACGAAGACGAGGAGTATGTAAAAAAATTCAGAGTCATACTGGAAGCTATCAGGAATGGCACTCAAATCAAGTTTGAGATGACGAACAGATTTGGTAAGCCGATGTTCGTAAGATGCCACCCGAAAAGAATTGAGTATTCCGAGAAGGATGATAAGTTCAGAGTCGTTACTGCAGGATGGCATGCTGTGTCAACGGTTAATATCGCAAAGATGCGCTCCTGCGTTCATTATACCGGACCGAAGACTCTCGAAGGAGAGGAGAGGGAAGTACAGTACGACACTATGACTCTCAAGGTGCTTGACGAGAGAAATGCACTTGAAAGAGTTATGCTCCATTTTGCTCACTTTGAAAAGCAAGCGGAGAAGCTTGACAAGAAGCATTACCTTGTAAAAATCAAATATGCATTAGCTGATGAGACTGAAATGGTTATCAGAATACTGTCATTTGGCCCTTTGGTTGAAGTGATAGGATCTGAAAATTTCCGAAATTTAGTCATAGAAAGGCTGAAAAAACAGAAAAACTGCGGACTTTTTTGAGAGTTCGCAGCTTTTTTTCCGTGAAATTCGAGGAAATTGGTGGTAAAATATGCTTGCAAGGTTACTTCAAGCGGGTGTTTGAGTCAATCCTTCACAGCGGTGCACGAGGATATTCCAAAGTGTATGCCAGAAGAACTCTTGCGATAGCGAGGTGCGTGACGCCTCAGCACTAAGGCGGATTTTTGTCAAGTATTTTGACACGCCCCTTTTATCGTGGGTTCGAATCCCACCGAGCCGTGCAATGCGGCTTGCCAGCGGTTTGGAGTTTTTGATGTTCGAAGTAGAACTACAAAGCTGAGTACGTGAGTGCTTTGAGAAATTCAGGCTGATGCCGTTCGGCAAAAGCGAAGAAACACTCTTCTCGAGTAGCAAATGCGATCTGGGCTTTGCCCACAGAAGGATACCGTGTATTCGAAATAAGTGCCAAGTGTTATGCTCCGCACTTTGCTCGTTGCACTTAAAGCTGTGGCCGCCCTTTCCCATGAACGGCGTTTGGCACGATTAAATTACCCTTAGGAGGTTTACATATTATGAAGAAAATCATTATTACTGAGAAGCAGAGAGGTTTGCTTTTTAAAAACGGAAAATTTATTAAAATGCTTGAAGCCGGCAAGTATTTGCTTGCGTGTGGAAAGAGCATCGAGGTGCTTCCTCTTGACCAGCCGATAGCTTCGAAAAGCTGTGCACTTGAAACGTTGCTTGAAAATAAAGAGCTCGCTTCATGTGTGGCAATATGTGAGGTGGGAGATACTGAGCTTGCAATCCATTACGTTAACGGCAAGCTGTTCGGTGCACTAAAAACCGGCAAATATGCTTATTTTAACGATGTAGATAAGCATGAGTTCGTGCTCGTGGATATTTCCACTCCCGAGGTGGATGAATCAATTTCTACCGCTGTTCTCGCTAAGCTTCCTCCTCTTTATTATTACAAAATTGAAGTGGCAGAATATGAGAAAGCAAGACTTTACTTTGACCGCAAGTTTGTTAAGCTTCTTGACTCCGGAATACATTATTTCTGGAAGGGCACAACGAAGGTGGATTTTGATTTCGTTGATACACGCCTCACTCAGATGGACATCACCGGACAAGAAATTCTTACTGCAGATAAGGTGTCTATCCGTGTGAATTTTGTGGCAAATTACCGCATTACCGATTGCATCAAAATTGCTACGGAGATAGATAATTTCGAAGAGCAGATGCACGTTGCAGCACAGCTTGCGCTTAGAGAATACATAGGCAAATATAAGCTTGACGAGATTCTTGAAAACAAGGACGAAATGTCAAAGTTTGTGTTTACAAAGCTTAAGTCTCGCGAGAATGACTTCTTCGTTAATATCGTAGATGCCGGTGTCAAGGATATTATTCTTCCCGGTGAGATTCGCGATATAATGAATACCGTTCTTGTTGCAGAAAAACGTGCTCAGGCAAACGTAATTACAAGACGCGAGGAGGTTGCATCGACCAGATCCTTGCTTAATACTGCCAAGCTTATGGACGAAAATAAAACTCTTTATAAGTTAAAGGAGCTGGAGTACGTTGAGCGTATATGCGAGAATGTTGGCAGCATATCCTTGAATGGCAACAGCAATATTCTCGCACAGCTCACACAGGTTCTGAACGGAAACAACGTCTAAATTCGATACGGTCGGGCTCGTTGTATCTATATATCAAAAATGCCCGAGCGTATATTAAAGGAGAATGACATGATAGAGATAATAGGCGAGTTTAATACCGCCAAGTGCTTCACCGGTGAGCTTGAGGATGTCGCCCGTGAGCAGATAAAGAGGGTGTGCGATACCGAGGCTTTTGCATCCTCAAAGATAAGAATAATGCCCGACGTTCACGCAGGAAAGGGTTGTACCATAGGCACCACTATGACAGTGACCGATAAGATCGTCCCCTCTATGGTGGGTGTCGATATAGGCTGCGGCATGTACACGGTTTACCTTGGCAATATAGACGTAGACTTTGAGAGGATGGATGAGGCAGCTCACTACATACCCTGCGGCAGAAACGTATGGGAGGGTAGAAACGAGAGATTTGACCTTACCGTACTTCGTTGCTACAGAAACCTCAAGGATACAAGACGTCTTGAGAGATCTCTTGGTACTCTTGGCGGAGGTAATCACTTCATCGAGATTGACGTAGACGAGAATGGTGGCAAGTATCTCGTGATTCACTCCGGCTCTCGTAATCTCGGAACACAGGTAGCGGAGTACTACCAGCAGCTTGCCGTAGACCTTAATCTTGGCAAGGAGGAGTATTTCAGACAGCGTGAGGAGATAATACGCACCTACAAGGAGCAGGGAAGAAGAACCGAGATACAGTCAACCATCAAGGCTCTCGAGAAGGAGTTTAATGCAAAAGAGCCTTCTCTTCCGAGAGACCTTTGCTACCTTTACGGCTCATTCATGGAGGACTATCTCCACGACGTGGATATCTGTCAGCGTTTCGCCGAGAGAAACCGTGAGAAAATGGCGGAGATAATTCTCGACAGATGCGGCTGGTCAGCGATAGAGAGCTTCACGACAATTCACAATTACATCGATATTAATGAGATGATACTTCGTAAGGGCTCTGTTTCTGCGAGAGCAGGAGAGAAGCTCCTTATTCCCATCAATATGCGTGACGGCTCGCTTATTTGTATAGGCCGAGGTAATGAGGATTGGAATTACTCCGCTCCTCACGGTGCAGGACGTCTTATGTCCCGATCCACCGCCTTCGAGCGTCTTACAATGGCGGAGTTTGAGAGGGAGATGAAGGGTATTTATTCGACCTGCATCAACCCCAATATACTCGATGAGTCACCTATGGCATACAAAAACATGGATGAAATCATCGAAAATATTGAGCCCACCACCGAGATCGTCTGCCGCATAAGGCCTATATACAATTTCAAGGCAGCACAGTGACTCCTATCACGTCATCGAGCCCGCCTGATCTCGCCCCGTGCGAGGGCGTCCCCAAAAAAGAAGAGTGCCCGAAGCTATGACTTTACATTGTGTAAAAAAGCTTCAGACGGGGCACTCTTTTCCTTTTTAGCCCTTGCATATTGAAATTTTCTCCTTGCGGTGATATAGAAATAATCAAAACCGCAAGGACAAATTAACATAAAGTGAGGAATACGTATGGATACCACTAATATCGCAACCCTCACAAACGAAGGGTATGAGGTTGGAATTACAAGAGATATGTTATCATAAAGGTCTTGAGATAGCCATTTCTGATTTTTCAGTTTTGTAAAACAAATTTGGAGAGGTGACTCACAAAAATATTGACAAATAACGAAAATAATTTATAATATTCTTCGCCGGAGCGAAAGATAATAATTCGCATTAGCGAAATATATATGCTTGCATCGGAGAGGGATGACGTCGTATGGAATATTTGAAGATAGACGAGGTTGCCGAAAAGTGGGGAGTTGGAGTGCGAAGCGTTCAGCTCCTGTGTGCAGGGGGTAAGATTGCGGGTGCGGTCAAGTTCGGTCGCAGCTGGATGATTCCCAAGGATGCGGAAAAGCCCACGGACGGCAGAACCGTAACGCTCGACGGTACGAAATTCACTCTTGAATATAACGGCAATGAGATCCCGCCAGGTGAGGACGGAAGGATCTCTCTCACCTTCACCGACCTTCCCGTAAACACAAGTGCGATATTCAAAATTACCGCGAAGGAGACGGCTACCGAGGATATCGAGCTTAACGACCTCGGCACGTTGGATAATCCCAAAACAGTAGTAGCTTTTGCGTATTCCGATCCGACTGAAGAGAATATAACGTTCTACTGCGAAGGCCAGGAATACTACTTCTCGGTTCTCATCGTAGCCGAGAGCACGGAAAATCTTGTCCTTAACGTAGGCTCCGAGGGCGGCAATGTCACCTTAGAGGGTA
>JAZQYD010000027.1:0-31916 GCA_045633405.1 Eubacteriales bacterium
CGACTATGCGACGGGTGCGGAGTGACGCCTAAAACTCTCGTTCATCGGAGCGAGAGTTTTTATCCAAACCGCAGAGCGGTTTGATGATATGCCACTCTCCGAGTGGATGATATACAATTTCTTGCTAAATTGATGATATACAACGACTTTGTCGTTGATTAAGTACGATTACCACAACGGTATCCCGTTCGGGATGCCGTTTTGCTATTTACATTTTTCTCCTTCTATGATATAATTAATTAAGGCAAATAAGACGCATAATGATAATTAAAGCTTTCGATCGAAAGGCGGTTGTACTATGGTTTATCTTGGCAGCTTTACGTTCCCTACGGATACGGAAGAGCGTGAATTTTTAACGTACAGTCAAAAGGCACAGAGGACGTGCTACGATACGAAATATCCCTTCGGGCTTTTCACCTACCGTGAGCTCCCCGAGTTTGTCTTCGACGATATCACGATATTCTACGGCAACAACGGAAGCGGTAAGAGTACCCTTCTCAACGTGATAGCCGACAAATTAGGGCTCGTCAGGAAAACGCCCTACAACAAGACAGATTTCTTTGAGGACTACGTCGGTATGTGCGACTACACGCCCGACAGAGCGATACCAAAGGACTCCGAGATAATTACGAGTGACGGAGTATTCGAGCGTGTCCTTGAGATACGCAGGCTCAACGAGGGCATAAACGACAAGCGTGCGGATATCATTCAGGAATACATCGAGGAGGTATCCAAGGAGGAGCCAAATCTCCTTCGTGATATGGATGACTACGACAGGTGGAAGAGGGCACACGATATGAGAAACCCCAACAAGTCGCAGTCCTCATTCCTCAGAAGGCACCTGATGAGGAATATGCAGGAGAGGTCAAACGGAGAGAGTGCCCTTGCCTTCTTCGTCGACTCCATTAAGGATAACACACTGTATCTGCTCGACGAGCCCGAAAACAGCTTGTCTGCGGAAAACCAGCTCAACCTCAAATATTTCATTGAGGACTCGGTCAGGAATTTCGGATGCCAGTTTATTATTTCCACGCACTCCCCATTCCTTCTGTCTCTTGAGCACGCAACGATATACGATATCGACAAGACTCCTCCCGTGAAAAAAAGGTGGACGGAGCTCGAGTCGGTTAAAATCTTCCACCGCTTCTTCAAGGAGCACGATTACGATTTCCACTGATAGGCAATAACGAGGCGGATATGAAATACTCAACTTATTTATTTGACTTTGACGGTACTCTCGTCGATTCGATGCCGTCATATATATCGGCTATGCTGAAAATTCTCGACGATGCGGGGATCAGGTATGAAGACGATATTATAAAAACCATAACACCCCTCGGCTATCTCGGCACTGCAAGATATTATAAGGAGCACTACGGGCTCCCTGATAATGAAGGTGAGATCGTCGAGCGAATGAAAAAATTTGCATATGACGAGTATGCCTACCGCATCCCTGCAAAGGAAGGCGTGATCGACACACTGAAGATGCTGAAGGCCGTCGGAGCTGATCTCAACATACTGACGGCGAGCCCGCACGAGGTGCTCGACGTATGCCTTAGGAGGCTCGGAATATATGAGCTCTTCACCAACGTATGGTCCTGCGATGATTTCGGCACGGGTAAGGCTGATCCCGAAATCTACGCCATGGCGGCGAAGAGAATGGGCAAACGTGTCTCAGAGATACTCTTCCTCGACGATAACCCGGGAGCGTGTGCAACGGCACGCCTCGGCGGAATGAAGGTCGTGGGCGTGTTTGATCAATCGTCAAGCGACTACGAAGACGAGATAAGAGCGGCGTCGGATTATTACGTTAAAGATTTCAGCGAGATCATCAACTTATAAATTTTTATTGGGGATGCTTCTATCTAATATTCGTGAAACAGTATTGACTAAAATGAAAAAAGCGTGTATAATACTATCATAGCAGATCGAACAATAGCGTTTTCTGCCACGATTGATTTTTTGGAGGATAAGAAAATGATTTGTAAAAGATGCGGAACACTAATCGAGGATACAGCAATGGTATGTCCCGTCTGCGGTGCATCTACAACTGACGATTTTTACGCTCAACCGACGGCTGCACCCGTCAAGAACGGATTCTCTGGAATGGCAATAGCCGGCTTCGTCATGTCATTGTTGGGTCTCCTTATCTTCGCTCTCCCCTTTGGAATACTCGGCATTATATTCTCATCACTCGGTATGCAGAATACTTCGATGTACGCATCCCGCGGAAGAGGCTTGAGCATAAGCGGACTTATCATCGGTATAATTGACGTCGCATGCGGAATACTCTTGTTGCTTTAAAAAGACGTTGCTCAAAAAAAGATATCGAGCTTTCAGGCTCGATATCTTTTTTATTTAAAAGCAGATCTTACCGGGGTTAAGAATATTCTTCTTATCGAAGACAAGCTTAATTCCCTTTATAAGCTCTATCGGATAATCTCCGTACTGACGCTTCATATACTCCTTCTTTGCAAAGCCTATGCCGTGCTCGCCCGAGGGCAGACCGCCAAGCTCCTCAGCCTTCTTATACATAAGGTCGAAGCACTCCTCCTTCATACTCTCCCATGCCACGTCATCGAGGTTATCACGGCAGATATAGACGTGGAGGTTTCCGTCACCTGCGTGACCGAAGCTGGGAATGCGGACGTTCTTCTCTGCGGCTATCTGATGTGTGTATTTGATGAATTCATCGACACGGCTGACGGGTACGACAACGTCACACTCATCCATCTCGGTGGTGGAGGACTTGATTGCCTCAAGGAATGCACCTCTCGCCGACCAGACGGCCTTCTTTCTCTCATCGGTATCAACGATATACGCATCAAGAGCACCTATCTCAAGACAGAGGTCTGCGACAGTCTTCATCGCATACTCGATCTCATCCTCGGTGTTGCCGTCGAAGGTAAGAAGGATATATGCATCGTTCTTCGAGTCGGGGAACTTCTTACCGAGGTAGCTCTCGGAGAAGAGGATGGTATCACGGGACATATATTCTATCGCCGTGGGGATGATCTTGGAGCGGAAGACGTGGGGCACTGCCTCTATGGCACTCTTCATATCGGGGAAAGGCACGAGGAGGCTGACCGACACCTTGGGAAGCGGAATGAGCTTAAGAGTAGCCTCGGCAACTATGGCGAGTGTACCCTCGGAGCCAATAATGAGATCCTTAAGGCTGTATCCCGAGCTGTTCTTCGCAACCTTTCTGCCAAGCTCGAGGATCTCTCCGTCGGGCATAACGACCGTCAGGGCTCTGACGTAGTCTCTTGTGACGCCGTATTTTACAGCACGCATACCGCCCGCATTTGTGGAAATGTTTCCGCCTATGGTAGCCGACTTCTCACCGGGGTCCGGGGGATAGAGGAAATCGTTCTCCTCGGCGAAGGCGGCGAGCTCCATAAGGAGGACACCGGGCTGTACCTTAACGGTGAGGTTATCTCTGTCGAGCTCGAGTATTTTATTCATCTTCGAGGTTTCCATAAGGATACCGCCCATAATCGGAACGGCAGAGCCGACAAGTCCCGTACCGCTACCACGCACGGTAACGGGTATCTCACGCTTATAGGCGTGCTTCATTACCTTAGATATTTCCTCTGTCGTGCTGACACGCACGAGCACCTCGGGCATATGAGTGATGCCGCCGAGCTCATCATGTCCGTAATCGGGGTTGATGTCATCCCCTACTATGACACGCTCGGAGCCGAGTATATCGACAAGAGCCTTCACGTCATCATTTGTCACTTTATTATACATATTACTTCCCCTCCTTTACCATATCGAGAAGCTTAGGGAGTATCTCCGAGACGTCTCCGACAACACAGTAATGTGCCACGTCGAAGATGGGTGCTCCCGGATCGGAATTGACAGCCACGATACAGTCAGAGGACTTCATACCTGCGGCGAACTGTACGGAGCCCGATATTCCGAGAGTTATGATAAATTTAGGCTTGACCGTTCTGCCTGAGAGTCCTATCTGATGCTTCGCATCAAGAAGTCCCGACTCCACAAGAGGACGGGAGCAGGCGAGGACACCTCCGAGTCTGTCGGCGAGCTCCTCTGCCATTTTACGTACACTCTCGCTCTGTGCACCTCGTCCGATAGCTACGATAACGTCAGCCTCGGCTATATCAACGTCGTGAGTCTTCTCCTTCGAGGACAGTATCTCAACACGGCTCTCAAGGAGCTCTCTTGTGATAGTCATCCTCTCGATCTCACCGTGCTTCTCATCCGACGGTGCGGGCTCGCTGAAGACCTTATAACGCACGGTACAGAACTGGGGACGGTGGTTCGTGGAGATGATCTCCGCCATAATATTTCCGCCGAATGCGGGACGTATCTGAACGAGGTCGGTGTTCTCTCTCATCTCGAGGACGGTGCAGTCTGCTGTGAGTCCTGCACGCATACGGGCAGCGACGCGGGGGGCAAGCTGTCTGCCGAGGTTGGTCGCACCAACGAGTATGCTCGAGGGCTTCACCTTCTCTATAAAGTCCGCAAATGCTGCGGTATAGGGCTCAATTCTGAAGGAGGAGAGCTCGGGCTCGTCATAGACGAAGACACGGTCAACACCGTAATAGAGGAGCTTCTCGGGGCTATCTCCAAGCTCCGAGCCTATCATTAAGGCGTACACGGGGTGACCCGTAACACGGGCGAGCTCACGTGCCTTGCCTATCAGCTCATAGGTTACTCTATGTATCTTTCCGCCCTTATGGTCGGCGTAGACTACGATACCGCGATAGGCGGATTTATCGACACCGAGAGGCTTATCCTCCTCGAGGGTGACAACGCCCTTCGGGCCACGCTTAACGCAAAGCTTACACATCTTACACGCAGAGGAGATATCGAGTGCTCCTCCGTCATAGCTTATCGCACCGAAGGGGCATATTTTAACAAGCTCTTCAGCATTATCCTTTGTAACAAGACCTTGATTTATCTTAAGGCTTCCCATATTTCCTCCTATATCAGCTTGCGTGCACGGATGATGTCATAAATACCCTGACTCATCTCGTCGGCACTACCCGTAACGGTATGCTTCTCGGAATTCTTCTCGGGGTTGAAAATTCTCTCGACCTGAGTCGCAGAGCCGTGAAGGCCGTAGTGACTCTCATCCTGATCCGCCATATCTGCGAAGGACATGAAGCGAACCATACCGTCGGTAACAGTCTGCTTTACCTTATAAGACGGGAGTCTCGGGGAGTTGATATTACCGTCTACGGATATAAGGCAGGGGAGCTTGATTTTCTCGGTAACCGTTAACTCATCGAGCGAGGCTGTGACGGTAATAGCTCCGTCATCAATTGCGTCAACTGAGAGGACACCCGACACGTTGGGGATACCGAGATACTCTGCGAGCTCTGCACCGACCTGTGCCGTATCGCCGTCGGTCGTCTGCTTGCCGCATATGATGAGATCGAATTCTCCGAGAGATGAAATTCCCTGCGAGAGCGTGTAGGCGGTAGCAAGAACGTCAGCACCCGCAAACTTACGGTCACTGATCACAGTGCCGCCATCAGCACCCATACAGATGGATTCTATAATTATGGCCTTAGCCTGAGGGGGACCCATAGTGACCGTGGTAACCTCGCCGCCGTAGGTCTCCTTGAGAGATATAGCGACCTCGAGTCCAAAGAGGTCATAGGGATTCATCTTACTCGACACGCCGTCACGCTTGAGCACGCCCGTTACGGGGTCTACTCCGACGTTGCTCGAGCCGGGCACCTGCTTTATGCAAACTAATATTTTCATATTATCTCCTTACCGGCATAGTAGTACAGTTTATCATACTGTGATTTTACCACAAATCTCGGCTCTTTTCAAGGTGATTTTGGTGTTTATGTTACTAAAGCACTAAAACTTTTTTCTTTTTTGGATTGATTGCACAAAAATAACGCAAGGTTAACGAGCGTGAATAACAGACCGAAGACATTATCTTTAACCCCCTTTGCTCCGTGATTAACACGGCTCTATTGACAAGCCGAGGCTTTTCGTGTAAAATGATTTTAAAAAGTGAGGATGGTGTATTTATGCGGAAATTTATCTTGGGCACCGATTGGTGGAGCGACTGCGACGATGCAGTAGCGGTGAGACTCCTGACACGCTATGCAAGAGAGGGTAAAATCGAGCTTCTCGGTGTCGGCATCAATGCGACAATGGAATATTCCGCACCGTCTCTACGTGCCTTTCTCGACCTTGACGGGATGCATGACGTCCCTATTGGAATCGACCGTGATGCTACCGACTTCATCGGTGTTGCAAAATATCAGAAGAGGCTGGCGGAGTCGCTCAAGACACCTATGACAAATGACGATTTTCCTGATGCTGCAAGGCTATACAGAAGACTTCTCGCCGAGGCGGAGGGCGAGGTTGAGATAATAGAGATCGGCTTTCTCCAGGTCCTGCGTGACCTTCTCAAGACAGAGCCCGACGAGCTATCCGATTTAAACGGTACCGAGCTGGTACGCCAAAAGGTTGCACGGGTATGGTCTATGGCAGGAAAATGGGACAAGGATGGCGAATGCGAGCACAACTTCTCGAACAATGAACGCTCCCGTCTTGCGGGATACGAGCTTCTCGAGACTTGCCCCGTGCCAATCACATTTCTCGGCTTCGAGGTAGGACTCCACGTAATAACGGGGGGACGTGTAGACAAAAACGATCATCTCGGAGTTCTTATGCGTGATCACGGCTCGGAGGGCGGACGTCATTCATGGGATCCTATGCTGACGCTTCTCGCTATCATCGGCGATCCCGTGGAGGCGGGCTACCGTGAGGTCAGGGGACGTGCATCCCTCTCGAAGGAGACGGGAGCTAACTACTTCATCCCCGATGATGGGGGCTTGCATTCCTACGTCATCAAGGAAAGAGAAAACAAATTCTACGAGGATATGATAGACTCAATTTTATAAAAATGGGCGGTAAGAGACAGAAAGCATCTCATTACCGCCTTTTTCTTATTTGGTTAAAATCTCATTAAGCCAGGGAGTGGATGACGTACAGATAGGGTCATCAGACTCAGCTATATCCTCGAGCATACGGTGGGCGTAGCTCTCAAGGAGTGACGTGTTGACCGCCTTCGGCGTGCCTACAAAGCGAGTGTAGTTATCTCGGTAGACGGCGTCGAGCACGTCCTCGGGAAGATGAAGTCCACGGATGATTTTCTCGCTGTAATACGGCATCATAAATTCATCCGATCTCTCGAGAGCCATTCTGACAAGCATATGTATCTCGGCATTTGATCTCTTCGAGTTGTTGGTGTCGGTGCCGTAGATTATTCTGTCCTTATACTTGATGAAGAATTCCCTTGCCTTCTCATAGTTGTTATTGAAGCCGAGGAACATCTCCCAGCCCGGGGCTAGGTCGAAGGTTACGTTAGGATACTTATCCATTATCTCTGCCGCACGGTCGATGAAGTTCGAGAGGAAGAAGAAGTGAGCGAAGGTTATCCTCAGATTCGGATGCTTATCGAGCATCTCGAGGACCTCCTCGTAGATCTCCTCCTTCGTGAGATATCCCTCCTCGAAATAGACCCAACCACGCTCGATCCAATAGGGGATAGCCTTGCTCTCGTCCCAGAATTCCTCGGGGTCGGCTACGTGCATAAGGACGGGGATGGAATTCTCCTCAAGATAGTCGAACATCTTATCGTAGCGGGGATCATTCGGGCCGAAGCCTAATCTGCGTCGTGAGCCGGGTGCATTCATCAGCTTGATGCCGTCACAGCCGAGCTCAATGAGGGCACGGGCCTGCACGTCGAGGGGAATATCCGTATACGGGCCCTCAAAATGGGGCATGCCGAAGACGGAAAGCTCCATTCTCTTGTAGGTATTCTTCACGTGAAGGAGCCAGAGATTGTACGCTGCGGAGCGATAAGTCAGCGACTGAAGTGCCGCACGTGTCACGCCAATATAGCTTATTACGTCGAGGGCCGACTCGGCCTTCTTATAGTTAAGCTCGGAAAGATGAACGTGAAGATCGTAAAATTCTCTCATTTTTGCCTCCTTATCAGGTTATATTCTGAACCTTATTAAGTGTGATAATATCGAGGTGGTAATAGCCCTGAATACTCTTGCCCTTTCCGTCGGAAAGACCGATGATATCGGCCTCAAGCTCGGGGATGGTGTCAACCTTACCCATAGCGTAATCCAAGAGTCTCTTACCGCAGGAGCTTACTCTCTCCTTGAGGCCGCCGAGACGCATCTCCTGCACCTCGAGTCCGAAGGGCTTATTCTCATAGAGCCACTGAGCTCTGAATTTATCGGTAAATGCGGCTATCCTCTTAACAAGGGTCGGATACTCCTCCTTGGCAAGACGCATAAGCTCGGCCTTGTCCCCCTTCTTATATGCAAATCTCGTCTTAACGCCGAGCTCGTATTTTATCTCCATGCAATCGCACAGAGCGGCGAGAGTCAGGAAGATACGGCCGTATTTTCTCGTGGATTTTGCGACACGGGTGAGCTCCTCCTTATATCCCTTATACTTAATTCCCTCTCCGAGTCTGACGGTCGGATCGTGGATGCCCATAAAGGGATCGGAGTAGAACATATACTTAGAGGGGTTACGTCTCCAATTGACGGCATTGGCGTAGTTATACTCGAGCTCCTCTCTGCCCTCCTCCTGATAGGCTATTCTTTCAGGGGTGTCGATGAGCATAAAATCATCGAAGGAAACGCCGAATATTCTCTTGAATCTCGTCTTGATGAGCTCCATATCACGTACGCCGCGGGCATACTGTGCTGTGAAGTGAAGGGACGGAAGGAGGGAGTAGCGTGAGCACTCACTGCCGTTATCGCCCCATGTTGTAATGACGATATTGCGTACACCTGTCTCAACGCAGGCATCTATTGCGGCACGGGAGGTAGCGATGGAATAATCGTTAATGGGGGTGAAGCCGTTCCAGCCCCATGATGCACCTGCAAACCACGTCTTATCCGACAGCTGTCTGTGATTTGCGAGCATATCGGTATAATCCTCCTTCTTCCAGTGCGAATAGTCCCAATAAACGGGAACAACGTTATCGGGGAGCGAATCACGCACCTCCTTGGGTATCTCACACTTGGGGATATAATATTTTCCGTCATTCCAGGAGCGGAAGAACATATCCGACCACATCTGCATCTCGTAGTTGTATTTCTTACCTATCTCAACAACTCTTGCGAGGTGCTTCTCCATTATGGAATATACGGGCTCATAGCCGTTCTTATCAAGGTACTTGCCTCGGCCGAGGTCAAACGCCTCGTCCATACCGATATTTATACGTCTCGTTCTGAAGACGCGGGAAAGGGTTGCGAGCATCTTATCGATGAGCTCATACGTTCTCTCCTCACCGACGAGAAGGACGGTATCGGTGTCCATCGGGAATTTGCTCTTCCATCTTCCGAGCGAGCCGAGGTGGCCGAGAGTCTGGATGGCGGGGATTATCTCGATGCCGAGTGCGTATGCGAAATCGTCAACGTATTTAAGCTCCTCCTCGGTGTATCTGCCTCTCAGATATCCAAAATAGGGCTCGCCCTCTATTGTATAGGTATCCTCCATATAAAGCATAACTGCATTATATCCCATCTTCTTCGAGAGGGTGATATACTCGCAGAGAGCGGGCACGTTCATAACCGCATTGTGCGACATATCGAGGAAAACTGCAATTGTATCAAAATGCTTCTTCATATTAACTCCTCCGTGGGGGTAATTTGTCTCAATTTTAAAACGAAAATTCCGTTTTGTCAAGCCCTCCGAGAGTCTTCCTTCTCCAAAACAACAAAAGAGCACAAACGTGCAACAATTCGATATGTAAAGTGGGTGAAATAGATGTTAAAATACAATAAAAAGGCAGGAGCAGAGAACGATGAAAAGAAGTTTTTGTGTATCGCTTGGAAAGTGTCCCGACGGCGTCTTTGAGCGTGCCTGCGAGGTACTCTCCGACCTCGGTTTTACATTCTCGGGACCGAATGCTGTACGTGTAGATATTATAGAGGGTGACAAGCTGACGGTGAAGAAAACCGATAGCGGAGCGGTCATTACGTACTCAAGGAAAAACGAGATATACAGAGCACTCTCGCTTATAGAGAGGTGCATAGCAGAGGGAAATGATATAGAAGAGACTGCGAAATACACCGAGCTCACCTATATGATGGATGCATCGAGAAACGCAGTGCCCAACCTCACCGATCTCAAAAGGTTCATACGTCTTCTTGCGACACTCGGCTATGACTCGCTTATGCTCTACACTGAGGACACCTACGAGCTTCCCGGATATCCCTACTTCGGGCATATGAGAGGAAGATATACGGAAGCCGAGCTCAAGGAGATCGACGAATACTCATACTCCTTCGGCATCGAGCTCATCCCCTGCATACAGACTCTCGCTCACGTTATGGCGGCTATCAGGTGGTTCCCATTTGCTAATATAAAGGATAACTCCGACGTCCTCCTTGCGGGTGCGGAGGAAACGTACACCTTTATAAGGGCGGAGCTCGAGCAGTGCAAGAGGTGCTTCCGCTCAAAGAGAATACATATCGGTATGGATGAGGCGGTAGGCATCGGCAGAGGACAGTATCTCGACAGGAACGGATACAGAAACCCCTCGCTCATCTTCTCCGAGCACCTCGCAAGAGTGCTTGAGATATGCCATGAATACAGCTATGAGCCGATGATCTGGAGCGACACCTTCTTCCGTGAGGCACTCGGCAGATACTACGTCACCGAGGGCGAATTCTCGGACGAGCTTATATCGAAGCTACCGAAGGACGTCGATATGGTGTACTGGGACTACTATCACGACGACCCCGTTATGCTCGACAAAATGATGGAGCTTCACAAATCGATGAGATGCCCCGTGGTATTTGCGGGAGGCGGAAGAAAATGGGACGGATTTGCATCCAATAACCACCGCTCGCTAGTATGCTCCGCGGCTCAGCTCGACTACTGTGAGAAGTACGGAATAGACAGAATAATATTCACCGCGTGGGGCGACTGCACCGCAGAGGCCTCGACCTACCTCGCACTCCCGACGGCAATACTATTCGCCGAGAGATGCTACTCGGATGCATCCGACAGAGCACTTGACAAAAGAGCGAGATCTCTCTTCGGACTCTCCTTTGAGGATCTTCTTGCGTTCGACCTTCTCAACCTTCTTCCCGGCAGATCGCAGAACGTTACGAATGCCGCGAAATATCTTCTCTACAACGATCCTCTTGAAAGACTTATGGACGCTCATATGGACCGTAATACGGTAGCCGAGGCCTACTTGGGACATTCTAAAAAGCTACACGCCCTCACACGTCACGAGAAATTCGGATATATTTACAAGACCCTCGCACTTCTCTCTGACGTTCTCACGCTGAAGGCAGATCTCGGATGGAGGCTCTACGATGCATACGGTGCATCAGACAAGAAGGCTCTTTCACGTGCGGCGAAGGATATTCCCGTAATAATAAAGAGGCTAAGAAAATTCATCGTGGCCTTCCGTGAGCAGTGGTACACCGAGAATAAGACGATGGGCTTCGCTCCACAGGACCTCCGTATCGGCGGTCTTATCGAGAGACTCGGCTCTGTCAAGGCTACCGTTGACGCCTACGTATCGGGTAAGATCGACAGAATTGAGGAGCTCGAATACGCACCCCTCACTCAGATTCCTGACTGCGACCAAAAATACATTCACAGAGCGGGATATGAAACTATGTTTACCGCCGCTGTAATGGAGTAAAAAAGAATAAAAAAAGCACCTATGCCTTATACGTGATCCCATGTTAATCGGGGTCAACGCGGCATAGGTGCTTTGATTTTGCTTTATTTTACCTCATAGCCTGCCAGAACGATTTTCTCTATAACAGCCTGAGAGTCGCACTCGCCAACAAAGGTGACGGTGAGAGTGCCATCCTTATGAGACGGTATCGCCTCGACAACCGACTCAAGAGACTCGACAGCCTCCTTTACTCTACGCTCACAGTGCGGACACATCATTCCGACTACGTTAAATACCTCTTTCATTTCTTTATCTCCTATCTTATCAAAAGCTTCGTTATTCTCGCATTCGCATACGGCGTCACTCTCCCCTGCAGGAAGCCTCTTTCGTCCGAGTCTCAGTGCATTAAGCACCACGGAGGATGATGAGAGACTCATCGCAAGAGCACCGAACATAGGAGGCAGATTCACTCCGAAAAGTCCTGCCGCCAGCGGTATACCGATGACGTTATAGCAAAATGCGAAGAACAGATTTTCCTTAATATTCTTAAGTGTCATACGGCCGATACTAAGTGCGTGGGGAACAGCCATAAGACCGCCCGTCATAATTACAACGTCGGCTGTATCAATAGCAATATCCGTGCCGCAGCCTATCGCCATACCTACGTCGGCAAGTGCGAGAGCGGGAGCATCGTTTATGCCATCGCCCACCATACATACGGAGCCCTCCTTCTTAAGGGAACGGATGACCTCCTCCTTACCCGACGGGAGAACCTCGGCTATGACCTCATCAATACCGACAGATTTCGCAACCGCCTCTGCGGTGACTCTGTTGTCACCCGTGAGCATTACGGTGCGGTATCCCATTTTATGAAGTGTGCTGACGGCTATTCTCGCATCATCCTTCGGCGTATCCGAGAGAGCGAGAACACCTATCAGCTCACCGTCCTCGATGATAACGGTGACGGCTCTGCCGAGCGAGGACGCTTTACTGCATAATTCTCTTACTCGGTCGGTACACATACCCAAGCTCTCGGCATATCCGAAGCTTACCGCAAGAGTCTCCTTGCCGTCGTATATTCCCTTGACTCCTCTGCCCTCAAGGCTTTCAAAGGAGGCGGGGGAGGAATATGCAATCCCTCCTTCATCAGCATATTTAACTATTGCACGGGCTATCGGGTGCTCGCTCATATGCTCGAGTCCCGAGGCGAGAGAGATCAGGTGCTCCTCGTCCGTATTTATAGGATAAACGTCTGTTAGAGACATCTCACCCTTTGTCACGGTACCCGTCTTATCAAGAACTACTATCCGCACAGAGGCACACGCCTCCTCGGCTTCTGCGTTTTTGTACAAAATGCCCTTCTTAGCTCCGAGACCCGCTCCGACCATTATGGCTACGGGAGTAGCGAGACCGAGAGCACACGGACAGCTGATGACGAGCACGGCTATTGCGTGGGATACCGACGACTCGACTATGCCCGTGAACGTCATATGGAGTGTGAACGTCAAAAGTGAAATAAGGAGGACGAAGGGCACGAATATTCCCGCCACTCTGTCGGCTATTCTCGCTATCGGTGCCTTGCCCGCTGTGGCATCACGCACCATTGCGATGATCTGCGACAGTGCCGTATCCTCACCGACAGAGGCGGCTCTGCAGGTCATATAGCCAGATTTATTAACGGTCGAGCCGAAGACTCGATCCCCCTCTTTTCTATACACGGGCACGCTCTCGCCCGTCAGCATTGACTCATCTATGGATGCTCCGCCCGATATGACAACGGCATCGGTCGCAATCTGCTCACCGGGGCGTACTGCGAATACGTCCCCGACCTTAAGCTCCTCGAGCGGTATTACGTGCTCGACACCGTCGACTATGACCGTGCAGGTCTTGGGTGCGAGAGCTATGAGCGACTCGATAGCATCGGTTGTCCTTCCCTTCGCCTTCTCCTCGAGAAGCTTACCTACCGAGATGAGCGTAAGTATCATCGCCGCACTCTCGAAATACAAGCCCTCGGGGTGACCCACCGACAGATTATCAAGACCGAAGAGCACAAACACACTGTATGCAAACGACACAAACGAGCCAAGAGAAACGAGAGTGTCCATATTCGGTGCAAGATGATAAGCTCCGCTTATTCCCTTTTTAAAGAAGCGGTAATTTATCGCCATAACGATAGCGGCCAGCATCAGCTGTAATATGCCGTTATTCAAGGGAGTATCAAACGGGCTCGGGATAGGAGCATTTATCATATGCCCCATCGAGAAATACATAAGGATTAGCGATATGAGTATGCTGAGGGCAAGTCCTGCAAGCATACGCTTCGCCTTTTCTCCCTTATCACCACCGACCGCCTTTCCTATGTCCTCGGATATGCCGTACCCCGCTCGTCTGACCGAGAGCATGACGTCACGAGACTTTACGTCTCCAAGAACGGTAAGCTCCCCCGTCAGGAGATTAACCGAAGCTTGAGTCACACCGGGGATGGATTCGACCGCTGTCTCAACGCGGCGGGAGCAAGCGGCACAGGTCATGCCGCTAACCTTATATTTTTGCTTCATTTATACCTCTTTTGCAAACAGTTATTTACATTATAATCCGATTTTAGGAATATACACATAATTATACGGAATAGAAACGATGTCGATGCGGCTGAATTTATCACGTATCTCGACCTGATCTAAGAGAATATCTCTCATAGCTGCATAGAGATAATCTGCGGCATCCGAATAGAAATCGTGGAACATATCCTCAAGCGACATATAGGTGTAAGCAGAGGCCTCCCTCTCACACTTATATATGAAGGTTACTCCATACTCATCCTCATACTCTCTGTATTCGCCCTCTGCCATAAGGAAGGCGGTCTCTATTACCCATTCTCTGTTCTTATAGAAGGCTGCCTTGTAGTCCCCCGAGAGTCTCGCACTCGAATCCTTTGCGAAGTTCTGACGGTATTCGGAGGTAGGAGAGAAGTAATATCCCGTGGATACATAGGTCTTGCTGTAATTGAATTTATCCTGAAGATAATCGAAATATTCCTCGGTTATCTGCACGTGTCCGCCCGTATCGCGAGCATCAATAAGATCGCGTATCTCTTGTATCTCCTCCAAGCGGGACGCAAGCTCCGCCTCCGTGAAGCTTCTCGTCACGTACATACCGTCCTTATCCAGCGTAAGCTTTCCGTTGTCATCCTTAACTAAATCGACACGGGTGGGTATATAAAGTATCTTGACACGCACGTACTGCTTATAGTATTCGGAGCACTCCTCAAGTCTTCCCTGATCCTTCTCAAGAGCCTGACCGTCGACACCGTAGATGACCGCCTTCGCTCTCTCAGCCTTATAGAGGAGCTCTATCGCATTACACATATCACGGTAGTCGAAGCCCATATCCTCAGTTGAATTATTGAATTTTTTGCGGTCTCCGCCTGCCTTGAAGTCGAGAATCTCCTCGCAGGCCCCCTCTATCGCCAACTTTTCAGCAGCGGAAAGAGAGTAGTATCTATCGAAAAGATACGCACCGATAACAACGCCTCTTATGAAGGACTCGAACTCACTCTCCAACACCTCTGCCCACGTCATATCACCGACTCCCGAGGGGGATGCCCAGACTGTACCGTCATCGGCGGTTATCTTATGCTCCGCCATAAACTGAGTCTTGAAGGTAGCGGCAAGATAGGAGGTCATGCCGAGATCGAGAGTTATACCCTCGAAGCGTACTACCGCACGTATATTTCGTATAAGAGCAATACCGCCTATAACAGCACCCGCAATTATTACAAGAGCAAGTATTGCGGCTATTACGGAGATCACGATCCTTTTATTTCTTTTTATTCTTAGGGCTTCCTTTTCCCTTTCCTTACTGTTCACTCTGTTTCCTCCATTACGGATACGTATTTTGCCAGCACTCGCTTCGCTATATCGGTAGGATCCTCATCCCTCTTAAGCCTATACACGATGAGGGGTGATCCTGCACCCAGAAAGGCAAGAGACGGATATGCTGCGAACACCTCAGACCATATTTCGAGCTTCGGAGCTCCCGAGACGAAGGTTATTCTGCCATCACGTGCCTCCACCTTCTTAATACCCGCACGCTCTGCAAGTGCCTTGCACAGTGCTACATCTATAAGCCTGACAACGGTCTTCGGCACGTCACCGAAGCGGTCGCACATCTCATCGTATACGTCATCTCTGTCAGCCTCGGACTCGATGAAGGATATCTTCTTATACATCTCCATTCGTACAGCGGACGATGATATATAGCTCTCGGGTATATGTGCGGAGAGGTTGATGATGATATTTGCCTCCTCACGCACCTTGGCCTCGCCCTTCTCCTCAAGGACTGCCTCGGAGAGAAGCTTCATATATAGGTCATATCCGACGCTCTCGATATATCCGTGCTGCTCTCTGCCAAGGAGATTTCCTGCACCTCTGATCTCAAGATCACGCAGGGCAATCTTGAAGCCCGCACCGAATTCCGCAAACTCACGGATTGCCTCGAGTCTCTTCTCTGCAACCTCGGATAAGGACTTACCCTTTCTGTAAGTAAAGAATGCATACGCCTGACGTGAGCTTCTGCCGACACGCCCCCTGATCTGGTGGAGCTGTGAGAGACCGAAGCGGTCAGCGTTCTCGATGACGAGAGTATTGGCGTTGGGAAGATCGACACCCGTCTCGATTATGGTAGTGCAAACAAGGATATCTATTTCACCCCTGACAAGGCTCTGCCAGATGTCCTCTATCTGATCACGCTCCATCTTTCCGTGGGCATAGGCGACCCTTGCCTCGGGGAGTGCATCGGCGATTCTTCCGGCAACAAGGAATATATCCTCTACCTTGTTGTATACGTAGAGTGCCTGACCGCCTCTTGCCAGCTCACGTGAGAGGGCCTCTATTATCATTCCGTCATCGTGCTCAAGGACGTAGGTCTCTACGGGGCGTCTCTCGCCGGGTGCCTCATCGAGGACGGATATATCGTTTATTCCGCTCATCGACATGTTGAGGGTTCTGGGTATCGGAGTCGCGGAGAGCATGAGAGTATCGACGTTCTTCGCCATCTCACGGAGCTTCTCCTTCTGCACAACGCCGAACCTCTGCTCCTCGTCGATGATCAGAAGTCCGAGATCACGGAATTCTATGTTCTTTGAGAGAAGTGCGTGTGTGCCTATAAGAAGGTCGACCTCTCCTCTTTTTGTTTTCTTTATTATCTCCTCACGCTCACGGGGCTTCTTGAAGCGTGAGATCATCTCGATATTTACAGCATATCCCCTCATTCTCGAGAGAACGGTCTGATAATGCTGAAGAGCAAGGATGGTGGTGGGAACGAGTATCGCCACCTGCTTGCCCGCAAGTATCGCCTTAAATGCGGCACGGAGTGCCACCTCGGTCTTACCGAAGCCAACGTCTCCGCAGAGAAGTCTGTTCATCGGCACGGGACGCATCATATCCTTCTTTATCTCCTCGACGGCGATAAGCTGGGAGGGTGTCTCCTCATACTGGAAGGCGGAATCAAACTCGTCCTCCTCATCGCATCTCTCGGGGAAGGCAAAGCCGGGACGTCTCTGTCTCTCGGCATAGAGAGATATAAGATTCTTGGCTATATCCTGTGCGGCACTCTTGGCTCTCGCCTTGGTTCTCGCCCATTCGGTACCGCCCATCTTGGATAGCTTAACAGTTCCGTCGCTTGCACGGTCGCCGATGTACTTGCCGATCATCTCGAGGTTGTCGCAAGGTATAAACAGCTTATCCGTGCCGGCATAGCGGATGGTTATATAATCACGGGTAACGCCGTTTACTGTCACGGCCTCAATTCCCTCAAAAAAACCGATACCGTAGTTAGCGTGAACAACGTAGTCTCCCACTATGAGATCCTGATGGCTCATCAGCTTCTTGGTAGCCGAGCCGAGAGAACGCATAACCCTCTGCCTACGCTTATTGGCCATGACCTCTCTGCCGCGATCCTTCGCCATGGAGAGAACGGCTATTCTGGGGCTGATAAGATCGAAGCCCGAGAATTCTCCAACCGCAACAAGCACGCTTCCGCCCGCCGCAGTGGAAATATTGAAGCTCTCATCTATCATAGCGGCAGAAACGTCCGCCTCAAGGAGCGAAGATATAAGTGCACGTGCCCCCTCCTTACTGTCAGTAAGAAGAAGGATGCGGTAAAGACCACGCTTAAGTGCGGTAATATCCTCGAAGAGCATCATGGGATTATCTCCGTAGCTGACGCACCTCTTGGTTCTGAAGCCGAAAAGGCCCGCGAGCTTAATATTGCCTACACCTCCCGCGAAGGAGTTAACGTGTATTGCAGAGCTCCTTGTCGTAAAGGCTTCATAATCGGAAAGCGAGAGAGAATATCTCGCCATTTTCTTAGTAGCGGCACCGTAGGAGAGAAGGCCCGAGGTTCTGTCTTCATCAGCCTTACTGATCTTCTCCGCCGCCTCACGGCATGCGGCAGTGCCGAGAACAATGAAGACGTCTCGTTTAGCAAAGAGCAAGTAATCGAAGAGAGTCTCTGCATCCTCATAGACCACGCCGAGATATCTGTCACGGAAGTCCATTGGAAGCGAATTAACTATCGAATTACGCTCGAAGTCGAGCTTCGCCCTCATTTCCTCGGTAAGGGCGGAATTTTTAAGCAAAATGTCAACTTCTTTTAACATTTTCTCTCTTGCATTATCGCCGACAAGCACCTCACGTGCAGGCAAAATCTCTACATGGGGGCATACGTCGAGGGATCTCTGCGAGACGGGATCAAAGTATACAAGTCTGTCGACCTCATCACCGAAGAACTCTGCTCTTATGGGATATTCGCCCTCGCCGAAGAAGTCAACGATACCGCCTCTATGAGAGCAGGCACCGCGTCCCTCTACAACGTCTGCAAGGCGGAAGCCGAGAGAAACAAGCCTCCTTGTAAGCTCCTCGGGCTCGATCACACTGCCTACCTCAAGCGATACGGAGGAGTTCCTCAGCACCTCCTTTGGCATTGTTCTCACCATAGCGGCGGGGGGCGTTGTTACTATGCACCTCGGTGCTCCCGAAATTATCGAGGACAAGACGGATAGCCTCTCGCGTTCAATGTCGTGAGAGGCTGAAATATTATTAAATACAAGCTCACGGGGCTTATAGGAGACTGCATCTATGCCGCCTTTTTCAAGTATGGCACGAACTCTTTCTCTCTCGTCGTCGCTCTCGGTAAATATGACGGGCATCACGCCGAGCTTATCCTTGATCTCGGCCACGTACTCTATAAGAAAAGCATCCTCTGCTCCCCCTGCGAGTCCGTTAATGACCATCGGCATATTATTACCCGTGCGTCGTGACGAGACAAGAGCCTCTACTGCATCCGAAAACTCCTTATCCTCGCGTATCAGTGAAGAAATTCTGAACATACCTTACCTCAAATCACAAATTTCTCACGTCACAAAACTGCACTGTTATTTTGAAAATTTCTGCATTGCATCATCGATCTTACCGACAGCGATAAGCTCGACTGCGGAATAGATATCGTCAAGTCTCTCGGCGATAGCCTTACTGTCCGCCTCGGAGAGACGTCCGAGAACCCAATCCACAAGATCGTAATCGGGACGGGGCTTCTGTCCCACGCCAATCTTCACACGCGGGAAGTCCTCGCCGGGGAGACACTCGATAATATTCTTAAGGCCGTTGTGTCCTCCTGCAGATCCCTTCCTGCGTATCCTGATGATACCCGGTGCGAAGCTGATCTCATCGTGAAGGACGATGACACGGTCATTCGGTATTTTATAGAACCTTGCCGCCTCTGCAATTGCAGTACCCGAAAGATTCATAAACGTCTCGGGCTTCATAAGAAGGCATCTTACACCTCCGAGCTCTCCCTCTGCACACAGCGAATGGAAGCGCGCTCTGTCGATCTTAACGCCCATCCTCTCGGCTATATGATCGATGGCTACAAAGCCCGCATTATGCCTTGTTCCCGCATACTTTGCACCGGGGTTTCCGAGACCCGCAATAATGCACGTAATGGGGGAGGTGTCGGTTTTTTTCTCTATTTTCTTAAACAAATCAAAGATGTTACTCATCACTCTGCCTCTTCCTTACGGATGAGAATAAGCTCATTAGCATACGGAAGCGACTCGATCGCCTCGCACAGTGTGTGCCACTCGCCAAGCTTGTGATGGCGGCGTGCATAATAGATATTGATAAGCACCTCATAGTTAAGGGAGACCGTCCTCAGCTGATTGAAGGACGAGGGGAGGAGCTGTATCATATTATGCCAGTGCTGCTTATCCTTAGTCTCATTAAATAAAAATCTCTCTACCTCAAGGAACTCGATGACGTGATCGAGCACGGACAGAGCCGCCTCGGACATCATCTCATGAGAGAAATCGTCACGCACGAACTCCTTAGCCTGAATCTTATGCATTGTGGAGCAGGAGTTGGCAACGGTGCCGACCTTATACGTATCAAACTCCTTCCACCAATAAAGAGGTGCGTTTATATCCATAGATACGAAGATCTGACGGAGGAATTTTCTGTGATCGCTTCCGGCTCTTGCAAGCTTACCTGCGAGGGCAATATCATTCTGTCCGAGTACAAAATTACCCTCTTTATCATAAGTGCTGTCCATCCTCGCCCAGCTGTTCATCGGATTTCTCGCACCCCTGATCGCATTGTCCATATTCATAACGGAAACGTTTGTTACCTTAAGCATCTTATCCTCCGAAAAAATTCAGTACTATATCATTTTACCACAAATGAAAATCAAAGTCAATTATAAATTATAATATAAGACTCTTTGCACAAGACGTGTCCTTCAGCACCTATGCAACGAGGCAAAAGTATAGGCGGTCGAACCGGTCGACCGCCCAAAAATTATTTTATTAAAGAATAGATTATAAAGAGTATTGCGGCCACCGCAAGAAGTGCGAGACCCACAACCAAGAACGGAATAAAGATTCCCTTCTCTCTCTTCTCCATCTTCTCAACCTTGTAGTCATAGAATGACTTACGCTCAAGCTTGTAGAAGGGCAAAAGCGTGTGAAGTCCGTTCTTCAGACCGTAGGTAAGCATATCAAAGAATCCGTCACTGGCAACCCAGAGAAGTCCGCCGACAGCCACAAGGATAGCTCCCGGGATCGTGAACGAGTCCGAGAGGTTGCCGACAAGTGCGGCTCCCTGCATCTTAAAGGTGTCTCTGAGAAGTGCGATAATCACTCCGCCCGCAAGTGCGAATCCTAAGATAACAGCGTATCTTTTAAGTGTTAGCTTCACTCGTTATCTCCCATAGCCTCGTTGCGGTACTTCTCCGCCTCAGCGTTGTTACAAAGGACGAAGTGTCCGGGTGTAACCTCGCGGAAGGTGGGGGTGTCCACACTGTAATCGTGGTCACGAAGAGGAACGTAGGTTATACGGCGTCTCTCCTTCTCATAACGGGGGTCGGGAAGAGGAATTGCCGAAAGAAGCGAACGGGTGTAAGGATGCATGGGATGAGCGAAGAGCTCATCTGAGGATGCAAGCTCAACCATCTTACCGAAGTACATAACTCCGATACGGTCAGAGAAGTACTTAACAACCGAAAGGTCGTGAGCGATGAAGAGGATGGTAAGTCCGAGGTCCTCACGAAGATCGTTCAAAAGGTTGATAACCTGAGCCTGAATGGAAACGTCGAGAGCCGATACGGGCTCGTCGGCAATGATTACCTCGGGCTCCATGATTACCGAGCGGGCAATGCCTATACGCTGCTTCTGACCGCCCGAGAACTCGTGAGGATATCTTCCTGCGTGCTCTCTGACAAGTCCAACCTTCTCGAGAATCTTATATACCTTTTCCTCAATAACCGCTTTATCACGCTCGCCGTTGATAACGAGACCCTCTGCAATGATCTCCTTAACCGTCATACGGGGGTTAAGAGATGCAACGGGATCCTGGAAGATCATCTGGATCTTCGTAACAAGATCACGGGGTGCGTGCTTGTTATCCTTGCGTGCAGCCTTCATCAGTGCCTTCTGATTAGCAATGAACTCTGCAGCCTCTTTCTTGATCTCAGCAATCTTTTCAGCTGCTGCAGCGTCATCCGAGCTCTTAAGAGCTGCTATCTTGGCACCAGCCTCTGTACGCTTAAGCTTGATTGCTTCCTTATAAGCGAGAGTACCCGCACCGATTCTCGCACCCTTGAAGTAAACGTTACCGCCGGTAATGTCATAGAGCTTGATGATCGAGCGGCCGGTAGTGGTCTTACCGCATCCGGACTCTCCAACGAGGCCGAAAACCTCGCCCTTTTTAATTGCGAAAGATACCTTATCGACAGCCTTAAGTCTGCCGAAGTGCTGGGAGAGCTCCTCAACTACAAGAAGATCTTCGCCGGGTTTTACGTCCCTAATTTCCATCTTAGCCATTAGAAGCATCTCCTCTCTTGCCGGTCATTCTGCTTATTCTGTCCGTGATGACCTTAGGAATTTCAACCTCGGGAGCATCGGGATGAAGAAGCCATGTGGCAGCGTAATGAGTATCCGAAACCTTGAACATAGGAGGCTGCTCCTCGAAATCGATCTGCATAGCGTACTTGTTACGAGCCGCAAATGCATCTCCTACGGGAGGATAGATCATGTTGGGAGGAGTACCGGGGATAGCATCAAGCTTCTCATTGGTATCAAGGTCGGGCATCGAAGACAAGAGAGCCCATGTGTAGGGATGACGGGGATTGTAGAATACATCCTCGCTTGTACCGTACTCTACTATCTTACCTGCATACATAACGGCAATTCTGTCCGCCATGTTAGCAACGACACCGAGGTCGTGAGTGATGAAGATGATAGAGAGCTTTCTCTCACGCTTCAGATTATTGATAAGCTCAAGGATCTGAGCCTGAATTGTAACGTCAAGAGCCGTGGTGGGCTCGTCACAGATAAGAATGTCGGGGTTAGCGGCGAGAGCGATAGCAATAACTATTCTCTGTCTCATACCGCCCGAGAACTCAAAGGGATACTGGTAGTAACGCTTCTGGGGCTCGGGAATACCTACCTCCTCCATAAGCTTTATAGCCTTATCTCTTGCCATTCTCTTAGTAACCTTATAAACGACCTCGGATGCACGCTCCTTGAGGTAATCTATAAGACCGATAGCACGGGAGGAAACGTCGAAGGATCCATCTGCCGCTATGTCAGCCTCATACTTAGCGGATACTCTGTCGATAAGAGAAAGCATCTCACGGCGAAGAAGCTCAAGGTCATAAACGTTCTTGGGAAGAACCTTCCAATCAACCTTCTTACCTCTTGCTACAAGAGCCTCACGCTTAGCAGTTCTTCTTGCAAAGCGTGCCTCCTCCTTGGGATTCAGCTTCTTATATACAAAGTACTTGTTAGCAACCGAGCTAAGGCTGGAGCCGAAGGTGTAAGCAACGCTGTCCTTGATAAACTCAAGCTTATCGATCGCATCCTCAACTGCAGCGGTAGCAACCTTTATATGAAGCTTGGTATCAGCGGGAATGAAATCAGACGACTCGAAGTATTTTCTCTCCAAGCGAAGCACCTCGAGAGCCTTCGCCTTCTTAGAAAGTGCATTCTTGTGAGAGTAAAGAATAGCTATACTCTCAAGCTCGATGAATCTCTTCATGAAGTTATCATCGAGGAACTTAAGAGCGAGCTCGTTAAGAGCGTCAATATCCGCACCCGTAACTGCCGCCTCGGGATTCATAAGCATGTAGTAACCGATACGGAAGAAGTTGGGGGTGGTACGCTGCTCGAGGCTCTCAAGAAGAACGTCGATATTACTGAGAAGCTCAACCAAGGAATCGGTAAGAGTGGTGTACGCATCGGTACCCATATCCGCCTTGGGATCGTAAGCCGCACGCTCGTTTGCAAGAGCGGCAGCATACTTCTCGATGTTGTCGTATTCATTTACGCTGAAGAAGTCATCCTTGGTGAGACGAAGAAGCTTCTCAAACGATGCAAGCGAACGCTTTACGTCGAGCTTCTGCTTCTTCTCAGCCTTGAAGAGGAAGTCCTTGATATCAACTCTCAATTCACCTGCATGGGTGCGAGCGATATTGTAGGAATTCTCAAGCTTAATAGCGAGAATATTGAACTTGTCGAAGGTTTCAGCCATCGTGTTGATCTCTTCAGCAGTGGCCATACCCTGAGGTACGCATATCTCAAGCATAGTATCCTTGAGAGCGGCAAGGAGAGTGTTGAACTCACGTCTTGCTCTCTTGCGGTTGGTCTTATTCTTGAGAAGCATAGCCTCGGTGATCTGTTTTCCAATCTTAACGATGGGGTCAAGAGCGGAAAGCGGATCCTGGAAGATCATGGATATTTTGTCTCCTCTGATCTTGCACATCTCCTCCTCGCTGATCTTAAGAAGATCGCGGCCGTCGTAGAGAATCTCTCCCGACTCAACGATGGAGTTTCCTGCAAGAATGCCGAGAACGGCCTTGGAGGTAACAGACTTACCCGATCCCGACTCACCAACTATCGCAAGTGTCTCACCGCGATGAAGGTCAAAGTCAATGTTTCTAACAGCCTTAACAGTACCGTTCATGGTACGGAAGGATATTTTCAGATTTTTTACTTCAAGTATATTATCCATATTACTCCTCCACACCACGAAGCGACGGGTTGAACGCATCGCGTAAACCGTTACCGAACAGGTTAAAGCATATCATAAGAAGCGAAATAAATACAGCGGGAACTATCATCAGGTGAGGCTTGGAGGTCCAAACACCCTCAGCATTGGCAAGGATCGTACCGAGAGAGGTTCTCGTAGAGGAGTTAAGGCTGACGATACCGAGGTACGAAAGCATAGACTCCGAGAAGATAACTCCGGGGATAGCAAGAACGGACGAGGTGATGATGGTACCGAGAGTGTTCGGGAAGATGTGCTTCCAGATAATTCTGCGGTCCTTAGCACCAAGGGTTCTGGCTGCCATAACGTATTCCTGATTCTTAAATCTGTAGAACTGAGTTCTTACAAGAGATGCGGTTCCGATCCAGCCCGTAAGCACGAATGCGAACAAGAGACTGGGCACTGCTCCCGCCTTGGCGGCCAAGTGTATCTGGAACAGTGAGGCGGTAACCATGAACGGTACGCCCGAAAGAACGTAGGAAATGAACTCCATGAGAAGGTCACAGGTTCCTCCGTAGTATCCCTCGACAGCTCCGTACATAGCACCGATAATAAAGTTAATAACGAAGATACATACTGCAAGCAAAAGAGAAAGACGTAAGCCTCTCGCTATACGCTGTGCAAGGTCGTAGCCCGTAACGTCGGTACCGAACAAGAACTCCGGCTCCGCTCCGTCGTGGGTGTACATATAGTAGTTATAGTAGAGTACACGAACCTGGTACTCAACGGTATCAGGGGTGCTTCCGCCGCCGTGAGGCTTATCGTATCTGAGCTGACCCTTCTTCTCACCGCTGGTGTAACGAAGGTAGTTATCCTCGAGAACGAGATCCTCAACGTCGTCAAACTTGATCTTCACAAGCTTTCCGGACTTGTTAGTACGAAGGGGATTACCCTTATCATCGGTCTTATACCACCAGTTAGCATCCTGTGCATCGAAGCAGTTTTCCTTGGTGTTAATAAGAGGATAGAGAAGCTGAATTCCGGTCTCCTCCTGCCAAGCCTTCATTTTCGCGAGCTCATCACTGGATACCTGCTTGTAGATAAATCCTACGTTCAGATACTCGTCGATCTTAGCGGTATAAATGGGATTGACATTCTTACCCTGCTCTATCATGGCAACGCCTAAGAACTTGGTAAAGGGCTTTCTGTCACTGTCATCCTCCATTGCCTCGCCAATAGTCGGCATATCGTCAAAATATTCCTTCTCGGCGGCAATACCCTTAGCGATGAGGTGGATATATCCACGCTCATTGTATTCCATCTCAATGTCTCCGGTAGCTATACCGAATTTGGTCAGGAAATTGTTACGGGGACCCATCTTCTTATAACGGGAATCGAACTGTGTACCTGTACCTGTATCAAAGAAGGGCACGATGATAGCATAGAGAACGATAGCAAGGATAACGCAAGCGGCGAAGATAGACGCCTTGTTCTTGCAGAAACGCTTCCACGCATCCTTGAAATAGCCTATGGGCTTATCCTCAAATTTGGTATCGGAGATCTTTTCGCTCGCATTGACGAAGACGAATTTCTCCTTCGGGATAGCGGTAATATTTAAATTTTCACTCATATTATCTCTCTCCCATCCTGATTCTAGGATCTATAAATCCATAGCTTATATCGACCACTATACCCGCCAGCAAGCTTATGAAGGTATAGAATATCGAGTCCATCATAAAGACGTCATAGTCTCTCATATTAACCGACCTGACGTAGAGCTGTCCGACACCGGGTATCGAGAATATCTGCTCTATGATCAGAGATCCGCCAAGGATACCGATAAAGCTCGAAATGATCGAGGGAAGAATCGGAACCATTGCGTTCTTCAGAGCGTGACGGGTGGTCGCCTGCTTTCTCGTAAGACCCTTTGTTCTCGCAAGAAGCATGTAATCCTGAGTAAGTGTCTCGGTAAGCTCCGCACGTGTGAAACGGCAAAGACCTGCGATCTGTCCGAAGGAAAGAGCAAGTATTGCGGGCACCATACTGTAAAACATAGCCCAGGTAAGGTAGGAGCCTCCTGCGTCCGTCACAGAGAGGATCGTAGGCGGGAACCAGTCGAGCTTGAAGTATAAGAAATACTGAACCAAGAACGCATAAACGTAGCTGGGCACCGATACGAACAGAATAACCATCGTACTGATTACGTGGTCCTGCCACTTATTCTTCTTAATAGCCGCGAAAATACCGAAGAGAATACCAAGCGGCAAGGAGAAGAGAAGTGAGTAAAGGTTAACGAGAACGGTGGGAAGAAGACGTCCGGTAAGAAGATCCCAAGCGGGCTCTGTCTTCTTGATTACCCAAGAGGTTCCAAAGTCCCACTTGGTGAATATATCACGAAGATATATACCGTACTGCTTAATAAGGGGCTCGTTATATCCTCTTGCCTCCCATATGGACTCGATAACCTGCTTCTGAGCGTTATTGGATCCCTCGGGGGGAGTCATAGGAAGTGCTCTGATAAGCATAAAGCATATCGTGGTTATGCATCCTAAAGCAACAAGCATCAGAAGGATTCTTTTGAATATATATTTAACCATTTTAGAATACCTTTCTAAATAAGTATAATTCCGGTCATGATGCGTAGCCAACCGTAGCCCGAATCGAATTTGATCGGTAAGTAATTCGGTTCGGAGAACGATCGGCTAACCAAAAATCGTATCTTCAATATGATGATTTTCATCATTTTTAGAAAAAATATGCATTTTGTTATGCATTGACAAGGAAATTTACATATCTCATATCGCAAAGTAATGGGAGAAAAAATTCTCCCATTACCCGCAATAATCAATTATTATTCAGTGCTTATTATCACTAAAAATTAGTGGTAATTAAGCTCGCCGTTAGGCTGAGACTGAACGTACTCTGCCCACTCTGCATCGTTGTAGTTGTAATCCATGATACGGAATCCGCCGAAGCCATACATGATGTTGTAGGTGTCGGTGTAATCCTCGATCTTGTAGGAGTTAAGCGAACATACAGTGGTGATAGCAAGAGGAATTCTGTAATACTTAGCAAGGAACTTCTCCTCAAGCATAGCAGTAATAGCGAGCTTAACCTTGTTGGAAGCGCCTGCATACTTACCGGTACCTACAAGAGCGTTACCCCACTCCTGCCATGTAAGGGTATCAGTAACGGTGTTACCCTCATCGTCAGTCCAAGTAAGAGTGAGCTTCTCAGTGGTGGGATCCCAGCATCCTGCCTCGTTGATATCGTACTGATCGGGATCAGTGTATACCTGAAGGTTTCTGAAGGGATAGAACGCAGCTCCGCCCCATGCACCGTAACCGATAGCATAGTTACCTGCGGGAACGTCAGCATATCTGTCGGGGATGTTGTCAACAAGAACAAGGTCAAGAGCACCGAAGCCGGTTTCCGCAAGAGCCTTATTGATCTGCTGCTCGATAAGATCGCACTGTGCGTGATCGTCGGGAGTAGCTGCACCCTTAGACCAACCAATCTGGATCTTGATATCGCCGCCCTCGTAGATGCCCTCAGCAACAAGCTCATCATAAGCCTGCTTCATGAGCTTCTTAGCCTCAGTGAGGTTGAATCCGGTGATTGCATCGTGAGCATCCTCGAGAGTCTCGTAGATCTCACCCTCGCCGTACTTAACGCCATAGAGGTTAACGATAGCCTGCATAGCCTCCTCGCTCTTTCTGTAAGAGGACGAAGGATCATTGTAGATATCGTAGTGGTAGAGGTGGTTCATAAGAGAGAATGCAGGAGTCCAAGCCTGAGTAGTGGTTACGAACTCTGCTCTGTCAATTGCAAGGGACATAGCCTTACGGAAGTTGTCGTTCACAAGAACAACGGAGTTCATGTTAGTGCCCTTGTCATCAAGAGCCTCGAGAGCTTCCTTCTTGGTGTTGAAGAAGAAGGACATGGTGTAGGTCTCGTCTACGATCTGAAGTCTGTCAGAAAGCTTGTACTCGTTAAGCTCATCAGCGTTGGGGGACCAGGAATCGATCTCACCCTTCATGAACTTCTGCTTCATAACGTCAGTAGTCATAACGTCGAATACGAGCTTAGTAGTGATGTACTGCTGGAGATACTTGCCATCAACCTGGAACTGAGTGTAGGAAACAAGGTTGTCATTAGCATCCTTCTCCCAGCCGTACCAGTTCTCGTTTCTTACGAATACCATCTGCTTGTCATCCTCGAAGGTCTGAAGCTTCCAGGTACCGTAGGACATAGTGGTCTCAACGGAAGTACCGTAAGTGGTGATGATTGCACCACCCTCCTCCTTCTTGAGAGACTCATAGAGACCCTCGTGAACGAGCCAAGTGGAAGTGCAAGAAGTAAGGAAGTAGTTGAACTCGATAGCGGTCTGGCAAACGTAAACGATAGTGTATTCGTCAACTACGTAGAGACCAACACCGTCATAAGAAGCACCCATGTTATCATTCAAAACATAGATAGCGATGCAGTAAGCAAGATCCTTGCCTACCTCGAAGTAAGGACCGTAGCCTACACCAAGGTAGTACTCGTATACGCTCTTACCGGAAGCGACGTCAGCAACCTCGCCATTCTCATCATAGAGGTAGTACTCGACCTCACCGTCGAGAGGAAGCCACTGAGGACAGGGATTGCCTTCAGCGTCAACGTATTCATTCATGTCCCAAGCCTCATATACGTTGATGTAAAGAGTCTCGCCTGCATCAAGAGCCTCCTGGTTGGTAGCATACTTGTCACCAACGCCCTTGTAGAAGCCGACATCCTTGGAGTAGTAGTAGTTGAAAGCACCTGCAAGAGCAGACTCGCCGGAGATGTAGAGGTTAGCTCTGTAGTTCTTCATATCGGGGTTGAGGAGCTGCTGCATAGAGTAAACGTAGTCCTCAGCGTTGATGATAGAACCGTCCTGCCACTTAGCGTTGGGGTTGAGCTTGATCTCGAATACGTAGCCGGAAGTGATATCAGCAGCCTTCTTGTCTTTAGGAAGAGTTACATTGTACTTAATGAGCTTATCCTGGTTAGCAGCAGTGATATCGTGGATCTCGGTAGCCATTTCACCAACCCACTGATAAAGACCTTCCTCAGTATCCTTTGCCTCCATAGTTACGAAGGGAGAAGAGAGATATCCGAGAATAGAGTCGTCACCATTGGTCTCCCAAGTGTGGGGGTTCCAGTTGGAGCCAAGAGAAGTTGTACCACCTCTGTAGGTGTACTCACCGATCTTAGCCTCGGGGAGAGTAGCGTCTGCGGGACGAACGGGAGCTACGAAATCGAGTACGACCTTGTTGTCCTCCTTATCGTCATCGGGTTTAGGTTTGTCGTCGTCGGGATTGGGCTTCTCTTCTTCATCATCAATCTTGTTATCGTCTTTCTTGTCATCATCATCCTTACATGCAGTAAGAACAAATGCACAAGAAATAACCATGCAAAGAACAAGAAGGAGAGCGAGAAGCTTCTTCATTGTGTTGTTCATGATAGAACACCTTTCATTTGTTTTATTTTTATTGAACGCCTTTCGGCACAATAAACAAAAAAATTAAAAACTCCGTGACCCATCGACATAGCAGCGATGAACGTATACTGAGGATACGAGGTCACCGAGTGATCTTGCCGGTGCAGTACATGCACCGATATAAAAGGGCATGCCCTTTTACTCCAAAGTTGTCTTGCTATTTAAAATAAATAAGCGAACCTGAGTGTTTGATAATTATATAACAAAAAGCCGAATTTGTCAAGATATGTGGGTATGAAATTTTCTCATACCCTTGTTTGAGTTTCTCATTTATGTGAAAATTTTAATGATTTTTCGTATTATCGGCTTATTTTTTCCAATAATAGGTAATTGTTCATAAATTTACATTCTTCTTAAAGTGATGAAAAGCAGCGGACAATCATTAAAAGGAATACACTTCCCTACCGAGCTTGCCTATGAGGATGAAGGAGACGGGAGGCTTCGCCAAGCAAGCTATCCCCCTCAGACCTCATGACACATACGGACGAAGAAAAGCGGTATATTCAAGGAAGGGGTCTTATAAGCACGTTCAAAGAAGGGCGTCGTGAGCGATCCTTTTACCGTAATATCATTTCTTTAACGTGTACACGCTGCGAACGCCTAATATTTTGCACACACACGATTATTACTTAATAGGAAGATTTCGTTCTCTCCGCCTCGATTTTTCAGGCCGCAAAAAATATTTTCAAAAATTTTTCAAGAACCCCTTGACAAACAAAAAACCTTTTGTTATAATAGTAGGGCGTTTGACGGAAGGTTAGCTCAGTTGGGAGAGCATCTGCCTTACAAGCAGAGGGTCACAGGTTCGAGCCCTGTACTTTCCACCAGAGGTTGAAATATACCTTGTTCGGAAAATGGCTTGGTAGCTCAGTTGGTTAGAGCGCTAGCCTGTCACGCTAGAGGTCGTGGGTTCGAGCCCCATCCGAGTCGCCATTTCCGATGCTTTCGCCTCTGTAGCTCAGTTGGTAGAGCAGGGGACTGAAAATCCCCGTGTCGTTGGTTCAATTCCGACCGGAGGCACCATAATATGCGGATTTAGCTCATTTGGTAGAGCGCCACCTTGCCAAGGTGGAGGTGGCGGGTTCGAGCCCCGTAATCCGCTCCAAACAAAATCCGCTTTCGAAAGAAGGCGGATTTTTGTTTGTATTATTCACTATTCATTATTCATCATTCATCATTCATTTATCTTAAGCGGATTTTGAATGAATAATGAAGAATGAAGTCGCTTCGCTGATGAAGAATGAATAATTAAGGTAGCTTTTCTTCCTTCGGGCGAAAAGCATTTTATTTTATATTGAAAAATATTTAGTATTATGATATAATAGATTCAAGAAAGGCGGTGTGGCTATGAAAGAGAATTTATTGATCGATAAATCTATTGCTTTTGCTTCTCGTATTATAAAGCTTCATCAATATTTGATAAGGACGAAGAAAGAAACAATTATTTCCAAACAGATTGTCCGTAGTGGTACGAGCATTGGTGCCAATATAAATGAAGCAAATTACGGTCAGAGCAAAGCTGATTTTGTTTCAAAGATGCACATCGCTTTAAAGGAAACGGCAGAAACTGAATATTGGTTGAAGCTACTTACTATGTCAGAGTATATATCTGAGGATATGGGAAAATCTCTTTTGAATGATTGTTTGGAAATAAAAAGAATCTTGGTAGCATCTATCAACACCGCAAAGGAGAATAAGCAATGAAAAAAATAATTGTTATCCTTTTTGAAAAAGATTTGGAATTTAAAGAGTATTCTAATCGTGTCTGCGAAAGGTTTGCTAATTTACCGGCAGAGAAAGAATTTTGCGGAATATGGGGAGAGATATTATTTAACAACGAGGAGTGTATATCTTCTATTTCAGGTTGCGTGAATCACTTTATTAATAATAGCAATAAAACAGAAATAATATTTGGTATCAGTAATAAAGATTACGATTGTGTTATTTCTAAAATTAACGCAGAAAATTGTGTAATTGAGACAGTAAAATGTGATAATGTATGAGTTGCATTTTTGTAATATGAGCCAACTAAGCAGTTCCAACAGGGACTGCTTTTTATTTTTTCAATAGCTGTATGGGCTCGAACTTTCACCGACACCAGCTTAACACTCAGTGTTTGCTATGCAAACGGACTGTTAATTTGCTATTCGTCGGTCGGACACGAGGAATGACGCAATGTTTC
>JAZQYD010000028.1:0-2779 GCA_045633405.1 Eubacteriales bacterium
TAAGTGGTTTTTCCGAGTATTTCGTACGTTTAGAGCAATCGCTTCAAGACAACATTATAGACAGGACATCTTTAAAATGAACGCAATTATCTTTGATACCGTAAGATCCTCCTTTGTAGACGGTCCCGGTATACGCACAACAATATTCTTCAAGGGCTGTAATCTTAAGTGCGCCTGGTGCCATAACCCCGAGAGCCAATCACCGTCACTTCAGATGATGTTTTACAAAAACAAATGTAAAGGCTGCGGCAAGTGCCTCGAAAAGTGTCCGAGCGATCTTCAAGAATGTACTTTTTGCGGCAAATGTGTGCTCTTTTGTCCTAACAATGCAAGAGAGATCGTCGGACGAGAATACACGGTAGACGAGACTCTTCAAGAGATACTTAAGGACAGAGCCTTCTATGAAGCGTCGAGCGGCGGCGTTACCCTCTCGGGGGGCGAATGTATGCTGAAGATCGATTTTATCGAAGAGCTTCTCAAAAGGTGCAAGGAAAACGGAATTCATACTGCCGTCGATACCGCAGGTCACGTGCCCTACGAGTACTTCGAAAGAATAATTCCCTACACGGATCTGTTTCTTTACGACGTAAAATGCTTCGACAATGAAAAGCATAAACGATACACGGGTGTCGGCAACGAGCTTATTCTTGAAAATTTAGCAAAACTTCTCGACACGGGTGCACACGTGTGGGTGAGAATACCGATCATTCCGACAGTTAACGACACCGAGGAAGAAATGCGAAGCATCAAGTCGCTTTTGGATTCCTACGGCAGCCCCGATATGGTCGAGCTTCTTCCTTATCACGCTATGGGAGAGCACAAATATGCGGCTATCGGCAAGGAAGCACAAATTTTTTCCACTCCAAGTGAAGAAAAAATGATGCGACTAAAAAAGATTTTTATATAAATTTTGTTATCCTTTATTGAACACATTACTGTCAGGCAGCCCGATTATAGACTTTTTTGCCCTTTTGGGCGATAAGTCCGAAGAGAAGCTAAGGATATATCTTACTCATTTTATGAAATCGGTGAGCTTACCGTCTCCGTAAAAGGCGTTATCGGCTATGACGGAAACCGTGACACCACCGACCGATGAGGGTATGACTATTCTCAGGACGTCGCTTCTCTCAATGCCTACTACGGTATATTCGCCATCGATCAGCTCGTATATAAGCTCGGGTGTTCCTTCACAGTCACATCCTTTGTAAATTATGATTTACACAAATAAGAGCGTTTGTCGGTGTGATCCCGATAATCTGCTTTTGTCAATTTCATTATTGCACGGTGGAATGAATTTTACAATAGATTATTAGAGAGGCATACAAATTACTTTTTGAAGACGTATGTCTTCATTCACTTGACAATGCCCCTCACTTTTGATAAACTATATCGGGGAGGAGTCGGGAGGCTTCGCTCGCAGGCGGTATTCGTAAGGCAGAGCGGAAGGAGAAGGCGTCCCTCCTCATACTTTAATTATAAAAGAAGAAGCGGAGGCTTTTATGTTTGAGAGAACACGTGCTTTTTTAGATTCCTGCTTAGATCTCGGTGTGCCGGGGTTTGACATGGCAGTATACAAGGATGGAAAATGTATTCTCAGGCATATGAACGGATATTCAAGCCTTGAGACTAAGACACCCGTTTCGGGTAACGAAAGATATAACATATATTCCTGCTCGAAGGTCATTACCTGCGTGGCGGCACTTCAGTTATTTGAGAAGGGTCTCTTCTCTCTTGACGATGAGCTGTCATTATACATGCCCGAGTTTTCGGAGATGACGGTAGAGTGCGAGGGCGGTATCAGGAAGGCAAAGAGACCTATACTCATAAAGCATCTCTTCGAGATGACGGCGGGCTTCTCCTACAAGTGCCGCTCGCCCAAGATAATGGAGGCTATTGAGAAGACGGAGGGCAGATGTCCTACCCGTGAGCTCATGAAGTATCTTAGCCGTGAGCCCCTACTCTTCGAGCCCGGTGAGAGGTGGGAATACAGCCTCTGTCACGACGTTCTCGCGGCTCTTGTCGAGGTCCTATCGGGTGAGAGGTTCGAGGTATACGTAAAGAAAAACATATTCGACGTTGCGGGAATGAGCCGCACCACCTTCATGCTCCCCGAGGAGGAGCTTGAGACAATCGCAGAGCAGTACAGATTCGAGGGCGGTGCTCCCAAAAATATAGGAAAGAGCATCTCGACCTACAAGATAGGCACGGAATACGCATCGGGCGGTGCGGGATGCATCTCTACGGTTGACGATTACATAAAGTTTCTCGAGGCACTCCGCACAGGACGGCTTATAAGCCCCGAGACGCTGAAGCTCATGACGACCGACCGTCTCACCGACTCGCAGAAGAGGACGTACTGGATGGAGGAAACACACGGCTACGGTCTCGGAGTCAGATGCAAAAAGGAGGGCGGTGAGCTCATCGACTTCGGCTGGGGAGGTGCGGCAGGTGCATTCCTCGCAGTGGACGTCGAGAACGGGATCTCGCTTTATTTCTCCACGCATCTTCTCTCATCACCTGCTCAGGGTATACGCACCATGCTATACCGTCTCGTCTATGCCGAGCTCATTGACGAAGGTCGGCTTGACGGTATCTACAAGGAGCTCGAGAGTCTATACAACTACCGTCTTACGTATTGACAAAAAGAAGGCAATATCACACCACTCCAGGGTCTGATACTGCCTTTTTTTATCCCTACGGTATTATGGGAGACAGCTGTACGGTGTTGCCTCCGTCTATCACAAGCTCGGCACCCGTGGTATTTCGTGCGTGGGCTCTC
>JAZQYD010000029.1:0-28075 GCA_045633405.1 Eubacteriales bacterium
GTAAAACGTATAGCGGTCTTCAAGCTCTAGTGCTTCTTCAAGGTCAAAAACGTTGTTGTCCTGCATGACGGCAATAAGACAATCGCGTTCAAACTCGTTCAGAGCTTCGAGCTCCCGCAATAATTCGAGACTCGCGTACACGTTGCGGTTATTCAGATTTGGCAGGTCAATGCCGATGTAGTCATCAATATCGGCAATAAACCACTCACCGCCATCGCGCTCGGGGTTGTCCTCAATAAATTCCTCGGCTTCTTCGGGTGTCTTCCACCCATAGCCAAGCCCCCCGTCGTTGTTGTTGCCCCATGTGTTGAGCCATACCTTTGTAATTTCACCCATTTGTCAAACTCCTTTCTCGGTTTTGAAGAGTCCCGAAAACTCAATTTTATCGTTCTGTTTTGTTGCTTTGAGAGGTGTTGCTCCTCATTTTTTATCAGTTGCGAGGTTTTCTTCCAAAAATGTTAGAAACCTCGCGAAGAAAATTTCATCGCTCCGTATGCCGTTTTCGAGTATGTTGCACCCGTAGGGGAACACGGAGATTGCAGATATGCATTGAGTGGCAGAAAAAATCAAAAAGTTTTTCCCCGTGGTGTTAGAAAAAGTTTTTTATTTTTTATGATAAGGCTTTTTTGACCTAAAAAAATAAACGAAGAAAAAAGCCGAGCGAAGCACGATATTGCATATCGGCAAGATTTGTGTTAGGCTCTGCTGCAACACACTCAAATAGAAAACGGCTTACGGTGAGAAGAAATTTGCGAGGTGGAGAACGTTTGCAAAAAAAGAAAACCTCAATAGCAACGGATAATAAAACGAGATAAAAGAAGAATTTGCCGCGGCAAATTCAACCTCATACACTTTTGCAAAAAAGTTCGGAAAGTGAAGGGCTTGGGGTAGAGGAGGCAATCGCAGGGGTTGACAAAAGACCTCTGCTATGATATAATCACAACAGAGGTTGTGAATGGTGGTGCGATTATGCGGTGAACATAATCGCAAGCATCTCAATTAACATATTGCCGTATGTAATCAAGAAGTGGTTTATTTTCCAAAGTAGCATATAAGCACCTCCTTTCACAATAACATTAGCCCCTTGCTATCATAGCAGGGGGCTTTTGTCAACCAAGGCTTTCCTCAAAACTTTTTTGCTTTGCGTTAGGGATAGCAGAATGGAACGCCAAAGGCGGTCGCTTCGAATAGCCCGACCGTAAGGGAACGCCCAAATAAAAATCACCTAAAAACCAAAAGAAAAACTCCGAATATTTTTCAAAAATCATCACCAAAACAAACGAAAAAATCATAAAAGCCAGAAACGAGAAATGAAAACAAAATTCACAAAACCTATTGACAAAATAATATTACAATGATACAATATAATAAAAAAATTATATAAAGGAGTAATAAAATCAAAAATGACCTACACACAAAAGTTGAAAATGGTAATGGTAGCAACAAATATAAATCAAGTAAAACTCGCAGAACTCACAAATCAAAGTCAAGAAAACCTCTCGCAGAAAATGGCAAAAAACAATTTCAAAATGCAAGAATTTGAAAAACTTATAAAGGCAATGGGTTGTGAATTAAAAATACAAATCATTCTCCCAAACGGAGAAACGGTATAAGGAAAGAAGAAAAAAATGCGAGGTTTTACCAACGGGTAGTGGTAAACCTCGCATTTCTTCTTTCCCAAGGACGTAGGGAGAAACAACAAAAGAAAAGAGGGTGAAAAGCAAAATGAAAAGACAGTTTAAGCATTTGAGTAAAACAAAAAGGAATCAACTTGAAATACTCCTTAAAACAAACGTATCAAAGAAACAAATAGCAGAATATTTAGGCGTAAACCTTTCAACCGTCTATCGTGAAATCAAACGTGGTGCATATTTGCACAGGAATACGGATTGGACGGAAACAGTCAGATATTCGGCAGATAAAGCCGAAATCAAATACAGAAAAATGCTCCTTGAAAAAGGTAGTCAAATCAAACTCGGAAAAGATTATGAATATGCGGAATATATAGAGCGAAAAATCATCGAAGAAAAACAAAGTCCGAAAGCCGTTCTCGGATATATCCGACAGAATAATATACCCTTTCAAACAACAATTTCGGTAAATACCCTTTATAGTTATATCCGCAAAGGATATTTTTCATGTCTTGAAATGAAACATCTACCTCGAGGAATTCAAAAGAAGAAAAAGCAACACGTCAGAATCAATAAGAAAGCTCCAAAGGGAACGAGCATAGAACAACGCCCGATGTATATACTCGAGCGAACGAGCTTCGGTCATTGGGAAATGGATTGCGTGTGCGGACCTACCAAGCAAAGCTTGTTAGTCCTCACCGAAAGACTTACCCGAAAAGAAATTATAATGCCGATAAAAACACAAAGCGCACAAGAGGTAGTAAAATCCCTTAACAGACTTGAACACCGATACGGCAGAAAATTCAAAAGTATATTCAGAACAATAACCGTAGATAACGGCACAGAGTTTTCAAATTGCCAAGGAATAGAAACATCAATGTACGGCAAAGGTCAAAGAACAAAGGTGTATTACTGTCACCCTTATTCTTCTTGGGAACGTGGAAGTAACGAGAGAATAAACCGAGAGATCCGAAGACTTATACCTAAAGGAACAAATCTCGCAACGTTCACTCCTAAACAAATAGAGTACGTAGAAGAATGGGTAAACAATTACCCAAGAGAAATATTTGGCTTTGAAACGAGCAACGAAAGATTTGCCCGAGAGATAGCGAAAATCGCCTAACAACAAACAAAAGCAATAAATAAGGCAAGAATACCCCTCTTGCCTTTTCGTCACGTTCAAACGCAGAAAAGAGGTAAGGTGAAGGGCAAATTTGCCCTTTACCTTACCTCTTTTCCTTCATCATAGCAAAAAAACACAAACTTTTCAATTATTTTTGCATTTGCTCTTGACATTTACATTCTTTTCAAAGACGTATGCGGTAAAATGAGTGTATACGTCACCCTTACCTTAAATTCCCACGCCTCTCTTTATGCAGTTGGGCTCGGTCTGCGTCTCAAGACAGAGTGCACCGTGGTAGACCTGCGGTACTTCGCCCTTAAAGGCAGGGCCGGTTCCGAGAAAATTGCCCGTATAGAACTGAATGCCGGGCTGATCGGTGTAAACCGACATGCGAAGGTCCGACACCTCGAGCGTTGCGGCAAGGCCGAGATCCTCAGAAAGAATTCTCGCATATTCCTTCTTTGTCAGATTGAAGTTATGATCGTAGCCGGTGAAGCTCTCGTCGAAGCAGTCGCCAAGTGCTCTCGCACGTCTTAGGTCGAAGGGAGTACCCTCAACAGAGGGACGCTCACCTGTGGGGATGAGCTCGTCATCAATAGCGGTATAGGTGTCTGCGGAAATCATTATTTTATGATCCTCGATTGTTCCGCCGAAGCCGTTCAGGTTAAAATAAGAGTGGTTGGTAAGTGCGATGGGCGTTTTACCGTCGGGGATCGCCTTATAAGAAACAGCGAAGCCGAGATCGAGAAGTGTATAGGTGACTGTGACCTTAAGCTCTGATGGGAAGCCCTCCTCGCCGTCTCGTGACGTGTAGGTGAGGACAATACGCTTGTCCGAATGCTCGATGACGTCCCATACTCTTCTGTCAAATCCGAGACCGCCGTGAAGACAGTTTCGGCCGTCATTCTTAGGCAGAACGTATTTTTTACCGTCAAGCTCAAACTCAGCACCGCCCACTCGGTTGGCTACTCTGCCTATCGTTCCACCCTGATGCGAGTCATCTGCAAGGTATCCTTCAAGAGTGTCAAAGCCTCCGATGACGTCTCTGCCATTGACGGTGAAGCCTGCCGTGATTGCACCGAGGTTGATGACGGAGAGTGATGAATTCTCGTTTTCTACCGTATATTTTCCTATCCTCTCTCCCGTGGGAAGAGTGCCGAATATTTCATATTTCATATTGCTGCTCCTTGTGCGTTTTATTTATTTTACCACGGGAGAGAAAAAAAGTAAATAAAAAAAGTGGCTTTCGTTGACTTTTTTTTCTTGCTGTGTTAGAATAGATAGAGAATAAATTTTGAAAGAGACTGTCATGAGTAAAAAGCTTCTTATTATAAACGGTGCCGGCGGTGTTGGAAAGGATACTCTTTGCGACCTCGGTGCTAAGCATTTTAAGGTTTACAACACCTCTACTATCATTCCCATAAAGGACATAGCACGTCAGTGCGGTTGGGATGGCTCGAAGGACAATAAATCGAGGAAATTCCTCTCTGACCTCAAGAAGCTGTGCGTTGAATATAACGATTATCCGACAGCGTGGGCTCTTGAGCGATATAAGGAATTCCTTCTCTCGGATAACGATATTATGTTCCTCCATATAAGAGAGCCCGAGGAGATAGAGAAGTTTGTACGTGCGACGGGTGGCGAGGCGAAGACCCTCCTTATCCGCGGCGGTGACAGAATGAAGAAGTCAAGCTACGGCAACGCATCTGACGATTGCGTAGAAAATTATACCTACGATTATTACTTCGTAAACGATAAGACGCTCGACGTGGCTGAGCGTGAGTTTGCAGAATTCTTAAGAGGAGTCCTTGAGGACTGATAAAAAAGCATTGGGCTGATCGATCATGATCAGCCCTTTTTAGTTAAAGTAAAATACAGATAAGACCGCTCGCACCCTCGTTGATTATTCTCTCGAGTGTTTCGCCCATCTTACGCCTTGCCTCGTCGGGCATATGCATAAGCTTTGCATTCATTCCGTCCCTCACGAGGTCATACATTGTTCTGCCGAAGACCTTATAATCCCATACGCTCTTCGGATCGTTATCGTATTCGTCTCTCAGGTATTTTGCAATCTCCTCCGTCTGCTCCTCAGTGCCTACTGCGGGGCAAACGTCGGTGCGTATCTTCGCCTTGATCATATGTATTGTCTCGGCGTGAGCGGTGGTGCTGACGGCGTAGCCTCCCGATTGCTTTATCACTCTCGGCTCGGTAAGAGTCATCTCATCAGCTGATGGCACTACAATCCCATAGCCCTTTGCCTCGGCATCCGCAAGAGCCGCCTCGATTCTTTCATATTTAGCTTTTATCTCGGATAATTCACCAAGCGTTGCGAAGAGCTTACGCTCATCTCCGACATCAAGCCCCGTAAGAGCGGACAGTGTCGAGAAATATAAGTCATCATCGAGGGGAATGGATAATTCTCCCGTTCCATCACCCGCATCGAGTCGGATAACCTCTATGCTGTCATCCTCCTTGTTTTTCGAGGTTATATCTCCGAACTTTGAGATTCCCGACGAGAAGTTGTCGATTTTAGCATACAGCTCATCGAGGAGCGGATGCGACTCGGGAAGAGCAGACGTCCAAGAGGGAAGAGTGAATTTAAGCTCGCGAACCGGAAATTCGCCGAGGATAAGCCCAAGTATCTCACGAATATCGTCGGAATTGAGGCTCGGACAGCTTACAAGTGCTACGGGTACACCGTATTTCTCCTCAAGCTCGCACGCTAATGCGTGAGCAGCCTCGCTTCCCGGGTTCTTTGAATTGAGCACTATTGCGAAGGGCTTTCCGAGGCTCTTCAGCTCTCTTGCCACCCTCTCTTCTGCCTCAACGTAGCTTTCTCTTGGTATATCGGTGACCGTGCCGTCTGTTGTAACGAGGATTCCGATGGTAGAATGCTCGCCGATAACCTTGCCCGTTCCGAGCTCTGCCGCCTCGCAGAATGGGATGGGCTCCTCGTTCCACGGAGTCTTTATCATCCTTGGGGCTCCGTCCTCCTCGGCTCCAAGTGCTCCGTCAACCATATAGCCCACGCAATCCACCATCTTAACGTGTAGCTCTGTGCCTCCGTCCATCTTGATGAGTACAGCATCATCGGGAATGAACTTAGGCTCGGTTGTCATAACCGTCTTGCCCGCTGCCCCCTGAGGCATCTCATCCACTGTACGCTGCTTATCGTATTCATCCTCGATGTTCGGGAGGACTGTTGTGTCGAGAAATCTTCCGATAAACGTAGATTTTCCTGTTCTCACGGGACCGACAACGCCAATATAGATGTCTCCTCCCGTCCTTTTTGCAATATCCCTGTAAATAGAGTTGTCAGTCATACCGTTCCTTTCTTTTGGCGATGTGCCAAGACGTGAAAAATTACTCTCACAGAATTGTATGACTGACATTTATTTCTTATGACCCTTTAGTGTTTATTTTTCTGTACTGATGGGGAGTTGTAGAGAATCTCTTCTTGAACTCCTTATGAAAGTAGCTGCTGTTCTCGTACCCGATCGTGCGGATTATGTCGCCGATGGGCATCTCTGTCGCCGAGAGAAGCTCGCACGCGACGGAAAACTTCTCCCTCATCAGCATCTCCTTGAAGGATGAGCCTGTGTTTTTCACTATCCAACGGCTGAGGTAGGGAACCGACAGTCCGAATATCTCCGCAGCCTCGCTGAGGGTAGCGGTGCTGTACGACGTTTTTATATAACCGATGAGCCTCGTTTTTATATCCTCGCCCGAGTGCGGTGCGGCTTCGGTGATAACGCCCGACAGATAGCAGAAGAGAAGAGATACCGACTGACGTAATACGTATTCGTTTTTGTTCTCCGAGATAAGGTAGGAGGACACGATATTGTCCATGAGATTTGCAATATCACCGTCAGGAGGTAGCGTGAGCGAAAGATAGCTCATCCTTTTTGCATCGAGAAGCTCTTGCAATTCTTTCGTAGAAAGTGAGGAATTGCTTCGCATATCGCCGAGTATCGATTCGATAAGCTCGCAGGATACGATAAGATTGACTCCGAGCTCGTTTTCACCCGTCTCCTCTATCGAGTGGGATGCACCTCTGCCCAGAATGATGATGTCGCCCGTCTCGAGCGTCACTCGCTCACCTCGTATAACGTGGGTTATCGGCCCGCGGTATACGTACATTATTTCAAGGAAATTATGAGAGTGCTCGGGGAAGGAGCCTCCCGTAGGATGCGTTCTTACACCAACCGAAAGAGTTGGGTCGCCGGAGGATATATCCGATATTCTTCGTCTTTCAATAATGAATCTACCAGAGCTTGAGTAGAATTTCTGCTCTATCCTCTTGTCATCCGAGGTAACGTTCGAGCTCTCTTCTTTTGCAAGTGCCGTGAGCAGACTGATTATTTTCTCTCTCATAACGCCTCCATTTACAATCTTTTGTTAAAATTGTAGCATAAAATTTGTTCAATTTCAAGAGCAAAGGATAAAAAAAGACACTTTTTAGGTAAAATACAGCCCTTTATTTATATTACCTATATGTGTTAAAATATAATTGTAATAAAATTTGGAGGTGCGTATGCCTACATATTACCTTGCAGTTGATATAGGTGCTTCGAGCGGCAGACATATTCTCGGATGGATAGAAGACGGACGAATCCGCCTCGAGGAGATATACCGCTTCCCGAACGGTATGTTTGACCGTGACGGACGTAAATTCTGGGATATTGACTCACTCGCAGAGCACGTTATACTCGGTATAAAGAAATGTGCCGAGGTCGGTAAGATACCGTCCTATATGGGTATTGACACGTGGGGAGTTGATTACGTGCTTATCGATGAGAAGGGCGACAGACTCGGCGAGGCCATGGGCTACCGTGACGCAAGATGCTCGGAGGCTATGCCCGACGTTGAGAGCACCGTACCCTTTGATGAGCTCTATGCGAGAACCGGTATACAGAGGCTTGATTATAATACCGTTTATCAGCTTATGGCGGATAAGCGTGAGAGACCCGAGCTTCTCGAGAAGGCAGATAAGATGCTGATGATCCCCGACTATCTCGGATACGTTCTTACGGGCGTGAAGGAGCAGGAATATACCAATGCCACAACGGGAGCTCTCGTTAACGTTAATACGGGAGAATTTGATCTTGACTTGACCGATAAGCTCGGATACCCTAGGAAGCTCTTCGGCAAGCTTGCAATGCCCGGTGACACTCTTGGAAATCTTCTTCCCGAGATACGTGAGAGGGTAGGCTTCGACCTTACAGTCCTCCACTGTGCGTCTCACGATACCGCATCAGCAGTTATAGCCGTGCCTACGAACGTGGATGATGCGATCTATCTCTCCTCGGGTACGTGGTCCTTGCTCGGTATAGAGATCCCCGAGCCTAACGTATCGGATATGTCGAGAAAATATAATTTCACCCATGAGGGCGGATACAATAAGAGAATCAGGTTCTTGAAGAATATAATGGGTCTTTGGATCATCCAGTCCATTAAGAAGAATCTTGATGATAAGTATTCCTTCTCCGAGCTTTCGGATATGGCACGTGAGTACGGTGAGTCCTTTGATAAGATAGACGTTAACGATTCCCGCCTTCTGTCTCCCGTCAATATGATCGAGGCAGTGAAGGAGGTTATGGGTGTTCCCGATGCTCCCATAGAGCGTGTGCTTGCGGCAGTTTACTGCGGCCTTGCCGACTACTATGCCGAGACTATCAGGGGACTGTCCGATATCACGGGCAGGGAATTCTCCGCACTTCATATTATCGGAGGAGGCTCGAGAGACGCATATCTTAACGAGCTTACCGCAGAAAGACTCTCTGTTCCCGTATATACCGGCCCCATCGAGGCAACTGCGATAGGAAATATTGCCTGCCAGATGCTCGCTACGGGTGTGTTTGATAAGCTTGCGGATGCACGCAGCTCCGTATATGCATCGTTTGACGTAAATAAAGTTTAAGTGAGGTATGATATGAACGCTTACGGATTAGCAAAAGAAAAGTACGCAGCTATCGGCATTGATACCGATGCTGTGATCGAGAAGCTTAGGGCACTTGACGTTTCCGTGCACTGCTGGCAGGGAGATGACGTAAAGGGATTTGATTTTGACGGTGAGCTTTCGGGCGGCATCCAGACCACCGGTAACTATCCCGGTAGAGCAAGGACTCCCAACGAGCTTATGGCAGACCTTGATAAGGTATTTTCTCTTGACGGAGGAAGACATAAGCTCAACGTTCACGCATGCTATGCTATCTTTGAGGACGGTGAGTATGCTGACAGAGATGCTCTTCTTCCCAAGCACTTCAAAAAATGGGTGGACTTCGCTAAGGAGCGTGGCATGGGTATAGATTTCAACCCGACCTTCTTCAGCCATCCCAAGGCAGACGGACTGACCCTCTCCTCTCCCGATGAGGATATCAGAGCATTCTGGGTAAGACACGGTCAGGCTTGTATCAGGATCGCAGAGTATTTTGCGAATGAGACGGGCATCCCCTCTGTTATGAACATCTGGATCCCCGACGGAATGAAGGATATCCCCGCCGACAGACTCGGACCGAGAGCGAGATTTGTGAAGTCTCTTGACGAGATCCTCGGAATCGGATACGATAAGTCTAAGGTTTACGTGACCCTCGAGTCGAAGGTATTCGGTATAGGTCTTGAGAGCTATACGGTTGGCTCTGCGGAGTTCGGAATGGGATACGTTCTCTCAAGAGGCATAGTTCCTCTCATGGATAACGGCCACTACCACCCCACCGAGGTTGTCAGCGACAAGATTTCCTCGATGCTCCTCTTCGCTCCCAAGATCGCTCTACACGTTACCCGTGCGGTACGCTGGGACTCCGATCATACGATAAGACTCGATGACGAGACACGTGAGATCGCCAAGGAGATCGTTGCGAGCGGAAGAATGGATGACGTTGCCATTGCTCTTGATTACTTCGATGCGAGCATCAACCGTATCGCCGCTTGGGTTACCGGTCTTCGTAACTTCAGAAAGGCTATGCTTATAGCTATGCTCACTCCTCACGCCGACCTCACACGCATGCAGGACGAGGGCAGACTCACTGAGCTTCTCGTTACCCAGGAGAGACTTAAGGCATATCCTTGGGGAGCTATCTGGGATGAGTATTGTGCAAGATGCGGCGTACCCTCCGAGGACGAGTGGTTTGATGCCGTAACCGAATACGAGCGTGACGTTCTTCTTAAGAGAATATAATAAAGGAGATATAAAAAATGAAAGTACTTGATTCTAAGTTTGCAAAGGGATTTATCAACCTCTGTGATGACGGCTGGCAGCTTCGCTTCCACGAGAGAAACGGCGGAAACCTTTCATACCGTATCGCAGATGAGGATATCCGTGAGGTTATGGAAGACCTCGATCTTACACGTGAGTTTGTCGAGATTGGCACCTCTGTTCCCGAGCTCGCAGGCGAGTTCTTTATGGTTACGGGCTCAGGTAAGTATTTCAGCCACGTTAAGGAGAGCCCCGAGGATACCGTATGTATCGTTGAGGTAGATAAGACCGGTACCAAGTACCGTATTGTATGGGGTCTTGTTAACGGAGGCAGACCCACAAGTGAGCTTCCCACTCACCTTATGAACCATGAGGTTAAGAAGCTTGCATCGGGCGGTAAGATGAGAGTTATTTATCACTGCCACCCCTCCAACATTATTGCTATGACCTTCGTTCTTCCCATCGAGGACAAGATCTTTACACGTGAGCTCTGGGAGTCCATGACCGAGTGTCCCGTTGTATTCCCCCGTGGAGTAGGTATGATTCCTTGGATGGTATGCGGCGGCCGTGAGATCGGTGTCTACACCGCTGAGAAGATGAAGGAGTATGACGTTGCAGTATGGGCTCACCACGGCATCTTCTGTGCAGGCGAGGACTTTGATATTGCCTTCGGTCTCGCTCACACGGTAGAGAAGAGTGCTGAGGTGTATATGAAGGTTCGCTCTGTAACACCCGTTAAGCAGCAGACCATCACTAAGCAGAACTTCCTTGATCTTGCTAAGGAGTTCGGACTTGATCTCAACGAGGACTTCCTCGATTAAGCTAACTGAATAGAAAAAAGCACCTGTGAGCGGCAAAACCGTTGTCATAGGTGCTTTTTGATTAGTTATTCAGTTGGCTCCCCGTCAGGCTCGGGTACCCGTCCGACGATGACGTTACATACACCGTCATTTACGGGGAGGTTTACCGCCTCTTGTTCAAGAAGCGTCTCCTTATCGTAGGGTGTAAGGGTGTAATTCATCGGGGGCTCGGCACCGTCGTTAAAGGTGAAGCCCTCCTCAAAGATGATTGTCTGTACGGCGGAGAAGCTGTAATGATTCTCATTCGTGGCCGACTCTTTCAGAATTATAAAGAGATCGAGACATCCTGTAAGGGAGCTGTCCTTATCGAATATGATTTCCCAGCGTGCGACGCCCCATTTGTTCTCCGATATCCTGAATAGGTGAGTGGTGCGTACATCCGGGTTTACGTATATGTCTGTGGATATGAATTTGAAGGTCTGTATATATTCTCCGGAGTGATCGAAGGCTGCGAGAAGATTTATATAGGTGTTAGAGTTGATGTAAAAATCACAATGGCTTATGACAAATTCACGTGCTCTTACACCGTATAAGAAGGAAACCGAGCCATCTTCAATAATAGATACGTTATTGAATTCAAAGTAGCATTTGGCTCTTGGTTGGATCTGACAGCCGAACTGAGAAATAAATTCTCCGTTTCTTATGATGAGAGATGCTTTAGGGAAAACGCCGTCAGTACCTCCGATACGCATACCCTTAGAGGTGGTGAGCGTGTGACCTCCGAGGTCGATTATGAGCTTCTGCTCTCTTCCGACCGTCAGCTGCTCCTTGGTTAAGGTAGCGTCCTTATAAAAATGAGCATAGCCGGGGATGAAGTCGGGGTCCTCGTATTCTAAGCCGTCGTTGGCAATTGTACCCAAGGTCTTGGAGGCAATCTCCTCCTCGCTGTACCACTTTACGGGAGGTGCACCGTTAAGGTAATCCTCCTCCGTCTGCCATACTCCGTATACGATATCGGTGTATTCCGCAGTAGGCTCCCACGCTCCCATGGCGGGTCTCATTCCGCCTAAATAGGGATAGAGTGCTGTGTATAGATTATCGTTAGCCTCACCAACGGTAACCTTAGAATAGAACGCGTATGAGCTGCCACCATACACAAATTCAGTGAGGGAAGGGCACTCAAGGAATGCACTGTTTCCGATGCTTGTGAGTGAGCATTTCTTTCCGAGATCAACCCTCTTAAGCGATGAGCAATTGAAGAATGCGAAATCTCCGATGGACTCTACCTGCGAGGAGATAGAAACCTCGGTCAATGCTTTACATCCCGAGAATGCACTCGAAGCTAAAGCCGTAAGGGGGGCATCGTATGGGATGTCAGCAGAGGTGAGAGACGTGCATTTTGAAAAGGCATATCTGCCGATAGCTCTTATCGAGCTGTGTATGACTATTTTCTCGAGGCTTGATGCCATAGAGAATGCTCGGGGAGCTATCTCGACAGCAGTATTCGGAAGAGTGAACGCCGTGTCACTCTTAGCTATCGCATACTGAATAAGCCTCGTGCCGTCCTTTGTATAGAGGTCGCCGTTTTGTGTTTTGTAGCCGGGGTTTCCGTCCTCTACGTATATTGCTGTAAGGCAGGGGCATTCGGAGAGTGCTTCGTCTCCAATTACCGTAACCGATGCGGGTATGGTTACCTCACGAAGATACTCGCTTCCTCGGAGTGCTCCTGTGGAAATCTCCTTTACGGGAAGACCTTTATATTCGGAGGGGATATGCAGAATAGCGTAGCTTGCCTCGCCGATACCCGTGACGGTGTAGTAGTCACCGCTCTCCGAGAGTGAGAACTCGAGCTCATATCCGAGAGAGCCCTCCTCCCATTTTGCCACGAGGGTTATATCCTTTGTGATGGCTGACGATCCATCCCAGTCGGTACCGTCAAGCTGCCAGCCGAGGAATGTATAGCCCGACCTTACGGGAGGGTCGGGAAGTGTAACAGCCTCGCCTTCCTTTACGGATATTTCACGGTATACGCCGCCCTCGGACGTGAAGGTGACCTTGTAGAGAGTCTCTTCATCCTTGCCGCACCCGGTGAAAACGAGGCATGCGACAGAGATCACTATAAGAGCTGCAAAAATTAAACACAATCTTTTTTTCATACGTTCTCCGATGTGACAGTCTCAGCCCACTCGGCTGCAAGTCTGACCCATTCTGCGATTCTTTTATTTTCAAGCTCAGGACGCCCCATGGATGTGATCCTGTTGCCAAGTGCTATTCCGTGCGGAGCCGAGGGGTAAATATGCATTTCAAAGGGCACGCCCGCCTCCTTGCAGGCATCGGCGTACACAAGAGAGTTTCTAACGTCGACTACGGGATCGTCCGACGAATGTAAAATGAATGCGGGGGCAGAGTCGGGCGTGACACGCTTATCGACCGAAAGCTTCTCGAGGGTCTGCTCGCCGGGGGAGTCGTAATGGACTAAATTCTTGAAGCTGTATACGTGATACTTCGGTGAGATGACAGGGTACATCAGCATAGCACCCGCAGGGCGAATATCCTCAGCTTCGCCACCGACAGCCTCGTATATCTCGGGCAGATTCCACATGGTTGCGGTACAAGCGGCGAGATGTCCGCCTGCTGAGAAGCCTATAACAAAGACACGCGAGGGATCAATACCGTATTCATCGGCATTATCCTTGATATGCTTGATCGCAGTCGCCGCCTGTACAGTCTGTACGGGGAAGGGTATCTCCCGTCCGACGTAGTAGTTAAGAATGAAGGCATTGAAGCCATACGGAATAAAGGCATCGGCAATAGGGTATCCCTCGCGGTCAGCACATACGGATGAATATCCTCCCCCGGGAATAATAAGAATTGCACTCCTTTTTACGTCATACGGTGTATCGGCAACGTATGCATCGATATACACGTTATCCATATTGCATTCAAGATATCTGCGTGAGATTTTCATAGGTTTCTCCTTAGAAAAAATTATCCCATAAAGGTGAGAGGAACGTATATAGCCTCGGGAGTTCCTTGGACTCTGATCTCGAGCACACAGCGGTTTTCAGCCTCAATACTGTCGCCTGCGGTGATAACGAAGTGCTCGGTAAGGTCGGATTTATCGTTTCTTACGTAATTGTTTCTTAAAATGAAGCCGTGCTTGCCCGATGCACGGAAGCCCTCGGGGAGCCACCATCTGAAGGAAAGAGAGTAGCTTGTGGCATCGTAGATAGCTCCCTTGTTATTGAAGGTAAGGGCGACGTGCTTCTCCTCGCCCTCGGCTACGTCTATACCATCCTCGTGGCAGACCTGAACGTCGATCATGGGTGAGGTGATAAGGAATGTGTTGGGAACGAAGGAGAGCGATGCACGTGCCTTCTCGAACTGAACCTTAAGATAATCGTAGAGATTCTCGGGAAGAAGCGTGCTTTCATCCTTGAGTGCAAACTCCGACTGTCTATCGAAGAGTGCGTGAGGTGCAAGTGCTACAACTCTTTCGGTAAGGTTGTCGATAGTCTTGGGGAGTCTTGCTCCCGCACCTGTTCTGTTGAGAGCGAGAGTGATTATTCTATCGCCTATATGAGTGCTCCAGTCCTCGGGTATAGCCTTGGTACCTCCGAGAATACCGAGAGTTGCACCAACCGTAGCGGCGGTACAGTCTGTGTCATCACCGCAGTTAATAGCGTGGAGCATAGAGCTCTTGAATTCACCCTTGCCGTATATGAGGCCGAGAACAGCATATGCTACGTTGGAGGGGGCCTCGAACCATCCGCCCGCCATATCAGCGTTCCTCTTCTGTACGGTGTTTCTCGTCTCGATGGGCGACAGACCGTCGTCATAGCACTTAAGCACAAGTCTTATACTGTCCGCTACACGGGAATCCTCGGGGATAGACATAAGAGCAAGCTCGATGCATTCACGGATATCCTTGAGCACGAATGCCGCAGACTGCATAGAAGCGACGAATGCCGCAGCAGTGGTGCCTTCGCCTACTCCGTGATCGACCTTCGCATCCTCGATGGCATACGCTGCAGCGAGGCTGGGAGTAGCAGGGAAGAGGCAAGCCCATATTTCAGTACGGATCCACGCTCCGTTAGAATGCTTCCAAAGGTTCTTGTAATCGCCCGAGAGCGAGGGAGCAAGGCCTCGCTTCATATTGATCCCTGCCACGCCGTACTCGTTCCACTCTGCAACGATAAAGGAATTCCACATAAGACCGAGAGTGCGTGCGTTGACCTCGCGAAGACCGAGCTTCTCAGCGGCGTGAAGCCATACAAGCTGAAGATCAAGGTCATCATTGGGCAGGGGTGCTCCGAATTCGGTAGCATAGCCCTTAACGTCAAGTATATCGTGAGTACCCTCGTAGGGGGCACCCATGGTACCGCCTATGTTTTTACCGATCCAGCAGGCCTTGACCTTGTCGGTGTATTCGTTAAAATTAAGATTGAATTTACTCATCATATCCTCCGGAAATGTAGTTGATTCTATGATAACATAACTGCGTGCATATATTAAGTGCTGAATTTTGTGCTTTTATACCGTTTTTTTACTTTGTTTTTCCTGCCTGTATTTTGCAGGGGTCGTGCTGAAATGCTTTGAAAAGGCGTTGTAAAGGCTTTTTCTGTCAGCAAAGCCTACGTCCTCGGCTATCTTATCAACCGTCATATCGGTGCTTAAGAGAAGCTCTGATACACGCTCAAGCCGCTTTCCCGTTATGTACTGCGAAGGTGAAAGACCGAATCTTTCCTTGAATATTCTGCTGAAATACGACGGGTTGTAGAAGCATTTCTTTGCAAGTGCGGAAAGAGACAGATCGGAGCTCAGATTTTCCTCGATGTAGCGTGCAAGATCGTACCATGCATCCGTGAGGTCATCTCTTCCGACTCCGTGCTCGTTCTTACGCATCATGATTATCAGCATCGTGCTGAGGTAGTTTCCGAGCACCTTTTGCCACGAGATTTCCTTTTTTCTATACTCGCTTAGCATTGCGAGGACAATGGACTCTACCGTTTTCTTCTCATCTCTTCTGAAGGAGAGCTTACCGTAGCTTGAATCTCCCCTCATGTCCTCGAAGGCTGTAAGGAGGAGCAGAGACAGAATACTATCCGAGGTGGCAAGATCGCTCGACACGTTCTCGGGAAGGAATAGGATATTGACGTACGTGAAGCCCTCGTCTGACTGAAATTCGTGAGTGCATCCGTAATTCATAAAAATCAGGTCGCCCTCCGAGACGAGGTACGTGTTTTCGTTTACCGTGTGCCGGGCATTACCTGAAAGAATGTAGACTATCTCGATGAACTCATGTGTATGAAGGGGCTCGTATCTGCCTGTGTCACCCTTGCTGACTACTATACCGCAGTCACCCTTTATGTATTCACTAGCTTTATAAACGTGCATATCACTTACCCCTGAAATAATATAAGGAAACGGGAAGATATCTTCGCCGTTACAGTTTGCTGAGATACGGTATATTTATGACTCTATTATACTAAAGCTATAATTAAAAATCAAGTATAAGAGAAAATCTTTTGAAATTACCAAAAAAGAATTGACAATCCACCCCCGATTTGCTATAATCCTCTTTAGTAAATCCAAGGTAAGGGTGAAATATGACTGAATCACAGATCGAGATAGTAACTCAAATACTCGGATATCTTGTGCTTCTTTCGGCACTGATATCCATGCAGACGAAAAAAATGGCATACCTTGTCATATGGCAGTGCCTCTCTAACGTTTTGATTGTCTCACAGTTCCTTTTGCGTGGAGAGTATTCCGCTATGGGAATATGCACGATAGGTGCAATTGAGACGCTCGTTGTTTTCGTATATAACGTGAAGAACAAGAAATTTCCTATATTTTTAACCGTAATTTTCACTCTTTGCAGCTTCGGAGTCATCCTTGGTCTTGCGGTGAAAAGAGGTTACTACGAGCCTATTTCGGATACGCTTCCCCTTCTTGCCGCAATACTCTTTAACGTAGCTATGGTAATGCCCCGCTCGTCGGTGGCACGTATACTTATGACTATGAATTCGATCATCTGGCTTATCCTTAACATTATCAAATTTGACCGCTCGCTTGTGATCACCTATTCGGTACTTATTACTCTGACTGTCATTGGAATAATCCGTCTTGACAGAGAGGATTGGAAGGCATTTTGGAGAAAGCTCTTCAGAAAAGAAAAAAACAAGCCTGAAATTGAAAAAAGTACTTGAAATTTTTCATCCGATAATATATAATGGTGTTACTGTGACGAAAGAAAATACGTTTCATCACTCTTTCAGAGAGTCCGCGGCGGGTGTGAGCGGACAGAGGGAGAACGTTTTCCGCTTTCCGAGTATTCGGCGATGAGTCGAGGGTGTAGCCCTTATCCTACGTTGAGTGACAGATTTTTATCTGTAATCTGGGTGGTACCGCGGAGTCATCCGTCCCTTATTTGTGGACTGTTGGCTCCTTTTTTAATTCAATAATAAATTTTTAGGAGATATAAAATGATCGACATCAAATTTTTGCGTGAAAATCCCGATATCGTAAAGCAGAATATCAGGAACAAGTTCCAGGACTCTAAGCTTCCCCTTGTAGACGAGGTTATTGCTCTTGACGAGGAGCTTCGTCAGAATAAGAAGCGTGCTGACGATCTTCGTGCTAACAGAAATAAGGTATCGAAGTCCATCGGTGCTCTTATGGGACAGAAGAAGTTCGAAGAGGCCGAGGCTGCAAAGAAGCTCGTAGCAGAGCAGGCAGAGGAGCTTAAGGCTTGCGAGGCTCGTGAGGCTGAGCTTGAGGAGAAGGTTAAGAATATTATGATGATAATCCCCAACATCATCGATCCCACTGTTCCGATTGGTAAGGATGACAGCGAGAACGTTGAGGTTGAGAGATACGGCGATCCCTTCGTTCCCGATTTCGAGGTGCCCTATCACACCGATATCATGGAGAAGTTCGCAGGAATTGACCTCGACAGTGCAAGAAAGGTTGCAGGTAACGGCTTCTACTACCTTATGGGTGATATTGCACGTCTTCATTCCGCTGTTATCTCCTACGCACGTGATTTCATGATCGACAGAGGCTTCACCTATTGCATTCCTCCTTACATGATCCGCTCGGGTGTTGTTACGGGCGTTATGTCCTTTGCTGAGATGGATGCTATGATGTACAAGATCGAGGGCGAGGATCTCTTCCTCATCGGTACCTCCGAGCATTCGATGATCGGAAAGTTCATCGATACCATTACCCCCGAGGCAGCTCTTCCTTATACTCTCACCTCCTATTCTCCCTGCTTCCGTAAGGAGAAGGGTGCTCACGGTATCGAGGAGAGAGGTGTATACAGAATTCACCAGTTTGAGAAGCAGGAGATGATCGTTGTTTGTAAGCCCGAGGAGTCTCCCGTATGGTTCAACAAGCTCTGGCAGAATACCGTTGACATGTTCCGCACCCTTGATATTCCCGTAAGAACTCTTGAGTGCTGCTCGGGTGACCTTGCAGACCTTAAGGTTAAGTCTATCGACGTTGAGGCTTGGTCTCCCCGTCAGAAGAAGTATTTCGAGGTAGGCTCCTGCTCGAATCTCGGTGATGCTCAGGCCAGAAGACTTAAGATCAGAGTTAAGGGCGAGGATGGAAAGACCTATCTTGCTCATACCCTTAACAACACAGTTGTCGCTCCTCCCAGAATGCTTATCGCCTTCCTTGAGAATAATCTCAACAGTGACGGCTCTGTAAACATACCCGAGGCTCTCCGTCCTTATATGGGCGGTAAGGATAAGATCCTGCCGAGGTCCTGATATGAAGAGACAAAATTGCGTTCTTGTTATCGCAGGTCCGTCCGCTGTCGGTAAGACGGTTGTCGCTAAATCGATAGTTGATAAGGACAGTCGCTTTACCTTCCTTCGCTCGGGCACAACCCGCCAAAGACGCGGAGATGCTCACGATGACGAGTACCTCTATTACACCGAGGAGGAGTTTCTCGCTGCGGTCGAGAGAGGTGAATTCGCTGAGCATATGAGATACGGCGGACATCTCTACGGTACACCGAAGTCCGAGCTTTCAAGGGCACTTAACGAGGGTAAAATACCGCTTCTCGTGCTTGACCTTGTGGGTGTCGAGAGCCTTTATAAGCTCGATGGATATTCTGCGTGCTCCGTCTATATTTATACCGATATTCTCTCCATTGAGAAGCGTCTTTCCGACAGATATTTCGTAGACGGCGTCACGCCCGATGCCAAGGATAAGTATGATACGAGATGTACTCAGAACAGAAACGACTATCTCGGCATCGGTAAATACAGCGATTTTTTATACAGATTTATAAAGAACGATTCTACGATTGACGACTGCCGTGACAAGGTTATGAGCACCTTCTGTGATTTTTGTGACGGCGGAGATTTCGACCTCTCGGCTAACCGTGAGATTTCCGATATGCTTACCGATTCGGTAAAGAATTGATCGGGCAGAAAAAAAGAATAATAAAAAGAGACTAAACCTTACGGCTTAGCCTCTTTTTTGATTAGAATTCTTAAAAATTAATCTACGTTAGGTCTTTCAACAACGGTGGTGCCGTAGTTTGTACAGCTCATCTTGTTAAGGCCGGTGGTGACGGTAGTGATGGAAGTACCGTAAGCCTCCTGAGTGATCTCTGCACTGTACTCCATACGCATACCGGTGAGGATACCCTCCTTTACGTAGTACTCAGCGTAAAGATCAAGCTTAGCATTGTCGGGAATAACACCGGTAGAATAAGACTTGTAGAAACGAAGTGCGTTCTCGCCCTTAAGAGCAAATCCGAAGTCTGCCTTAGAGAAGAATGCATAGTTGTAGCGGGTCTGACCTGCGAAGGGATCGATGGAGTAGATAAGATTGCTCTCGGTCCATGTGCCGTCGGAGCCCTTAGACCATGTGTTCATATTACCGTTCTCGTCTATCTCAATGTAAACCTCGAGGTATCTGGGAGTACCGTAGGGAAGAACCTGTGAGATGAGATCATCGTCACCTACTACCTCCTGCTTGAAGTAAACGTTTCCGTCAGCACGCTTAACAGTCTGAGTAAGAGTCATCTCCATTACAACGCCGCTGTACTCATACTTAACGTAGGACTCGTTAACGTAAGTGCAGTTATCGTAGTTATCGAGATCGAATACAGACTCGTAGTAGCTCTTGGTGATGGTCTCGCCTGTTGCGGGAAGGGGAGAATAGTACTTGTAATTGTTACCGATCTTGATGATGTAGACGATAACCTTCTTAGTGCTGTTAGAAGAGGAAGCAAGAGCAGAATAGTAATCTGTCTCGGAGTAGGTTACCTCAAGCTTCTCAACGCTGTCGGGATTAGCATACTCTTCGGGAAGCTTGAGAGCCTCGATCTCGGTAGCATTGAGCTCGCCCTTGCTCTCGGTAGCCTCAACAACGGCACCCTTGCCGGTTCCGACAACCTCGTTGCTGACGTAAGCCTCTGCTGCATCCTCCTTGGTCTCGAAGGTCTCATCGGAAACGGCACCGGTATAGGTATCGGATACTCCGCCGATAGAGTCGATGAATTCCTGACGGCCGGTCTCAGCATTGATCGAGTTGTCGCCCGTGTTGTCATCCTTATCCTCATCATCCTTGCCGCACGCTGTCATAAATACGAGCGTAAACGCCATCACAAGAACGAGAAGAAGGGAAAGAAGACGACTGAAGTTTGTTCTTTTCATGGTTTTTCTCCTTTAGAAAATTTAAAAGCTTTGTATTTTCAGCCGAAATATCAGCTTGATACCATTTTACATTAAAAGTTGACGAATGTCAATAATTTTTTAAATCTAGATGCGTTTTTATTCAAACACACCCTTACGGGTGTCTATCTCCTCCTTCTCATACTTGAACCTGATATCCGTCTTGATGTCTGACAGATAGATGAATGAGAAGAAAACGAGAATAACGGACACACCTACCGTAGCCCAGCTAAGCCAGGGAATAGGAGACGTAACAATGATGCCGGTATGGCTGAATAGCATATTTACTTTAGCATCCATGAATACCTTGAAGCATTTTGCAAGATGAATAAGTATTGTAAGTGAGAAGAGAATAAAGCAATGGCGGATATTCATTCTGTGATAATCACGCTCAACCTTGTTGTATGATCTTCTCTTCGGGGATATGCCTGTATTTTCAATGATGAATTTACGCATTATATATGCAAGAAATACAGCGAATGCAAGGAAAGCGACAGTCTCAAGAAGTGTGAACACCTCTATATTTATATAGAAGTCACGGGCAGCCTCATCGTTCGGCATATCTATAAATCTATATTTGTTTGCGAATTTCACCGTAAATATATATGCCGCTATGCCGAAGCCCGAATACATCACGGCAAGGACGGATGTCCATATCCTCTGAGTTTTGGTTTTTGACATATATATTCCTGCTAAAAACAAGATAAAACCGTAAATAAAGTGAGGCAGAAGGTTGATTCCGTTCGTGTTAGCAAAGACAAGATCGACGGTGAAAATAGAGGAGACCGTAAGCAGATTGACGGGCTTTATCAGCTTTTTGATAAAGAGATCGTTCTTGACCTTATCAAGCTTTTCATCGCCGAGCATTGATTCAATTGCTCCCGGAAGATCGCACTCACGTCTTATCCTGCGTACGTATCTTGACACCACCGTGAACCACATGATACCGAATACGAGCGATCCGATAAACGCCAATATGAGAAGGGGGCCGTAGAGGCCGTTGGTAAGACGGATGATCTTCGGATTAAAGGTGGTAAGGAGACAAAACTCGGGAATCACGTTGAGGGCACATTTTGTCATTAAGAAGGTGATGGAGAGAAGCTTTATACCGTCGGACGTTATCTTAGTGCCCGAAAACTCGATGGGAGACGTTATAGCCTTCGAGTCGGTACGTCCGCCTACGTAGAAGAGTCCTGCGAAGATGCTTGTGACTGCGGTGTAGAGCAGTATTGCCTCAATAACACAGAAGACAAGCGTGAAGAGGGGAACTATATCTCTTCCCGAATGCATATTTGAGACCATTATAACAAAGGCGGGAATTTTTGCGAGTCCGACAAATATAAGCTTTTTGAGTGCCTCCTTCGTTTCGTGCATATAGGGAACAGCAAGTGCAGCTCCGCTTATAGCACGGTAAAGGATGATGTATCCTATAAAATCGGGGAGAAGATCAACTATATTTACGTTCGGTATTACTATTAAGAAAAGTGCGAGGAGTATTTTAGGGTTTGCCTTCTTTTTCATTTATTTTGCCGATCCTTTTTCATTTGTTTCTCTTTCGCCTTTTTTGCTCTGTATTCCTCGTCGGTACGGCGTCTTTCCTCCCTCGCCGCATCACGCTCCGACATCTTGGGCGATTTCGGGGGTGAGGGCTTGTTGTCCTCGGGCATACAGATCCTCATGTAGCATGCATAAATAACACTGAGGTTCAGCGTGACGAGCAAGAGCAAAAGAAGGATCGCTGCGAGATAAACGTATGCAACGTAGCCCTTAAGTTGAGATTCTACGTACGGTGTGCTGCATATGATCCAAAGTGTGTAGACAAAGAAGGTGAAGTAGATGAGCCTCTCCGCCTTCTTGGGTACACGCTCAAGGTCTACCTCCTTCGCTACCTCATAGATTCCCTTAAGGATAAGTACGGTGAGAGTACATACTATTACACTCTGTCCGACACGTAGGTAGGAGATAATGCTGCTGTTCTTGTAAATATCGAAAAGATCAAGCGAGTAGAAGATAAGCTCAGGGATCGAAAAAACGGTAAATATAAGCGATACATAGTATCCGAGCTTAAAATAACGTCCGATTGGGGAGAGCTTATTAAGTCCCATGGCCATAACCGCAGCTGCGATCAGATCCGTCATACCGAAGTAGGGGATGTTATATATTAAGAAATAACCGATTAAAAGTATTCCGAATCCCATTTCATACCATCCTGTGGTTAATTGCTGTTTTTAGTTTTGCTCGCCGCTATTTAAGCCGCAGCACTTTTTATATTTCTTTCCGCTGCCGCAGGGGCAGGGATCGTTTCGTCCGACCTTGTTCGATCTTGCAGGCTTTCTGGTCTCGCCCTCGGGGGAATTCTCAGAGGTAGGCTTCGCAACCTGAACTCTCTCCTGAGGTGTGCCGGTAGGAATGCCCGAGAGAAGCTTTTTAACAGTCTCCTCCTTGATCTCGTCAACGAGCTCGTCGAAGAGGTTGGAGCTCTCGAGTCGGTAAACTGCTATGGGGCTACGCTGAGCGTAGGAATTGAGTCCGACGTATTCCTTAAGATCGTCCATGCTCTCAAGGTGCTCCATCCACTTTCTGTCAACGTTCTCAAGAAGAATACGCTTCTCTATCTCACGCATGGCATCCTTGGGGGCACCGGGTATGGAGGCGACGATATCATCCTTGCTTCTGTATATTTCAAGAGCAGTAGCAACGAGCTCCTCACGGAGTGCATCTTTATCAAGAGTCTCAAGCTCCTCGGGCTTATAAGCGAAGCCACGCTTATCTGTGAGAACGCCGAGGTAGTGATTCTTGAAGCCCTCGAAGTCCCATTCGGCGGGGTTCTCGGAGCCGAAGAAGAAATCAAACTGTCCTTCTACCGAGGAGACTATCATATTTCTGATCTTGTCGGAAATATCGTCACCGAGAAGAACCTCACGCCTCTCATTGTATATAACCGTTCTCTGCTGGTTCATTACGTCATCGTAGGTGAGGACGTTTCTTCTTCTCTCGAAGTTTCTGGCCTCAATACGCTTCTGTGCATTTTCGATAGATCCCGAGAGGATCTTAGCATTGATGGGAGTATCCTCGCTGATTCCGAGCTTGCCGATAAGTCCCGCTACACGGTCAGAGCCGAAAAGACGCATAAGATCATCCTCGAGAGAGAGATAGAAGATAGATTCACCGGGGTCGCCCTGACGTCCGCTTCGACCGCGGAGCTGGTTGTCGATACGTCTCGACTCGTGTCTCTCAGTACCGAGAATAAAGAGACCGCCTGCATTTATTACCTTCTCACGCTCAGGTGCAAGCTCCTCCTGTCTCTCACGGTAGAGCTCTGCGAACTTCTCCTTAGCCTTAACAACCTCCTCGTCATCGATGATACGTGTACCCGTAGCAAGTGCGATGATCTCATCATCGTATCCGAGTCTCTTCATATCACGCTTTGCAAGGAATTCGGGGTTTCCTCCGAGCATAATATCGGTTCCACGTCCGGCCATATTGGTCGAGATGGTTACCGAGCCAAAGCTACCTGCCTGAGCAACTATCTCAGCCTCCTTCTCATGCTGCTTAGCATTAAGGACGGTGTGGGGAATACCCGCTCTCTTAAGAATGGCAGAGAGCTCCTCCGATTTTTCAATGGAAACCGTACCTACAAGCACGGGCTGTCCCTTGTCGTGACATTCCTTTATCTTTGCGACGATCGCTCTCAGCTTACCGGCACGTGTGCGATAGACAGAATCGTTGTAGTCCTTACGGATAAGAGGCTTGTTGGTAGGAACCTCGACTACGTCAAGCGAGTAGATCTCTCTGAACTCGTCATCCTCCGTAAGAGCAGTACCCGTCATACCCGAGAGCTTCGTGTACATACGGAAGTAGTTCTGGAAGGTGATGGTAGCGATGGTTCTGCTTTCTCTTTGTACCTCAACGTGCTCCTTCGCCTCAATCGCCTGATGAAGACCGTCGTTATATCTTCTTCCGGGCATAAGACGTCCTGTAAAGGTATCGACTATGATAACGTCATTGTCCTTTACAATATAGTCGGTGTCACGCTTCATAACACCGTGAGCCTTGATGGCAATATTAACGTGATGGTAGATCGTACCGTTCTCGGGATCGGAAAGGTTCTCGATGCCGAAGAATTTCTCAGCCTTAGCAATACCGTGCTGAGTGAGGAGGGCGGTGTGTCCCTTCTCGTCTACGATATAGTCCTCGTCATACTTGTCGAGGTCCTGCTTCGGCTCGGTCTCCTTGATAACGTGGCTCGAGAAGCCTCTGACGAGCTGATCGGCTCTGTCGTAGAGCTCGGTGGATTTCGATCCGTGACCGGATATAATAAGGGGAGTTCTCGCCTCGTCGATAAGTATCGAGTCAACCTCGTCGACAATTGCGAAATTATGGCCTCTCTGTACCATCTTCTCCTTGTACACGACCATATTGTCACGCAGATAGTCGAAGCCAAGCTCATTGTTGGTTGCGTAGGTGATATCTGCGGCGTATGCCTCACGCTTCTCATCTCCCGACTGACCGTGAACAATAAGTCCCGTTGTAAGTCCGAGGAAGGCATATACTCGTCCCATCTCAGCACTGTCACGCTCTGCGAGATAGCCGTTGACGGTAACGATATGCACACCCTTACCGGTAAGAGCGTTAAGGTATGCGGGCATTGTCTCGACGAGTGTCTTACCCTCACCGGTCTTCATCTCCGCAATACGTCCCTGGTGGAGAAGGATACCTCCCATCAGCTGTACTCTGTACGGTCTTTTTCCGAGGACTCTGTCATCAGCCTCACGGACGAGGGCGAATGCCTCGGGTAATATGTCGTCAAGCGTTTTTCCGTTATTAAGATCATCCTTAAGCTTGTCTGTATACTCACGCATCTCGGAGTCCGAGAGTGCGGCAAATTTGTCTGCGAGAGCCTCGATACTGTCTACGATAGGAGTCAGAAGCTTAATTTCTTTTTCGCTATACGTTCCGAAAATTTTAGCAAAAAGTCCCATAGTGAAAGCCTTTCTTAAAATTGGATATACTAAATCCATTATATTATAGCACAATGTTTTCCAAAAATAAAGTAATATTTGTAAATTAAATAAAATATATAGCAAATTTCTTGAAAAAATTGAAGAATTATGGTATACTCAACTTAAACAAAAAAAGAAAACGGATGTTTTTATGAAAGAGCTGCTGAAAAGAATAATTGATAATAACCGACACTATATAAAAGAGGGCGAGGTTGCGAGGTATATCCCCGAGCTCGCACTTATGGATAAGAATAAATTCGCCATTTCCGTCTCAGACGCTGACGGAGCCTGCTCGGCCGGAGACTTCGACACGGCATTCACTATGCAGAGTGTTGCCAAGCCTGTTATTTTGCTCCTTGCACTTTTGGACAGAGGCGAGGAGGCAGTGAGACGAATAGTTGGAGTCGAGGCAACGGGAAAGCCATTTGATGCCTTCAATTACAGCGATCAGGCACTTTGTAAGGAGAATATCAACCCGATGATAAATGCAGGTGCGATAGCCCTTTGCACTCTCATTGACGGAGGCAGTGTTGAAGAGAAGGTAGAGCGTCTTCTTGACCTTGCGAGGAGAATGTCGGGCAATGACACTCTTCATATCGACAGAGCTGTATATGAATCCGAGAAAAGAACGGGCTACAAGAACAGAGCTCTCGCATATATGCTGAAGGCTTACGGGATGATCGACTGTGATATAGAGGAGCTTCTCGATATCTATTTCAGTGCCTGCTCAATCAGCGTTACTGCTAAGGACCTCGGCGAGATGGCATATACTCTTGCTATGAAGGGCAAGGGAAGAGGAGGCGATGTGTTATTCGATAAACGCTATTCACATTACGTCAACGCTATTCTTGCAACGTCGGGTATGTATGACGGTACGGGCGAGTTTGCAATAGACGTCGGTATCCCTGCGAAGAGCGGAGTCGGCGGCGGAATTATGGCTATCGTCCCCGGACGGATGGGTATAGGAATATTCTCTCCCTCGCTTGACAGAAAGGGAAACAGCATCGCGGGTGTCAAGGCCATCGCAGAGCTGTCGGGAGAATTAGATCTTAGCATTTATTGACGAGGCAGAAATGAAGGACATAAATATAGTACTTGTAAACCCCGAGATTCCGCAGAATACGGGGAACATATCACGCACCTGTGCAGTTACGGGGGCGGCACTTCATATTATCAAGCCTATCGGCTTCGAGATTTCCGACAGGACTCTTAAGCGTGCGGGACTTGATTATTGGGACAAGCTTGACGTTACCTACTATGAGGGGCTCGATGATTTCTATGAGAAGCATCCGAATGCCGATCTCTATTACTTCACGTCCCATACCGAGAGACTCTATTCGGACGTTGAATACGGCGAGGGCGTTTTTCTCGTTTTCGGCTGTGAGAGTGTCGGCCTCTCGCCCCTGATCACTGATGCGAATAAGGATAAACTCGTCCGTATTCCCATGATTGATGACGTCAGATGTCTCAATCTCTCAAATTCGGTTGCAGTTGCGACCTATGAGGCACTGAGACAGAGGGGCTACCGAGGACTGAAATAACGGAAAAATATAGAAATGACCCTTTAAATACATCTATTTACTTGACTTTTTAATTGTAAAGTGGTATTATATACTTGTGAAAATATGATTTAAGGAGAGGCGAGAGATCGCATTTTTGAAAATGACTAAGATAGATATTTTTTCCGGATTTTTAGGTGCGGGAAAGACAACCTTAATTAAAAAGCTTCTTAAGGAGGCGTACGCCGGTGAGAAGGTAGTTCTTATCGAGAACGAGTTCGGCGAGATCGGAATTGACGGAGGATTTCTTGCCGATGCGGGCATCGAGATCACCGAGATGAACTCGGGCTGCATATGCTGCTCGCTTGTCGGTGACTTCACCAAGGCACTCGCACGTGTGCTCGAGGAGTATTCTCCCGACAGAGTTCTTATCGAGCCCTCGGGCGTAGGCAAGCTCTCTGACGTAATAAAGGCGGTGCGTGCCGTCGAGGGCGAGAATGCTGTTATCAATAGCTATACCGCAGTTGCCGACGTGGGTAAGTGCAAGATGTATATGAAGAACTTCGGTGAGTTCTATAACGATCAGATCAAGGAGGCGAAGGCTATCGTCCTCTCGCATACCGACGTAGCCAAGGCAGGTAAGGTCGAGGAGGCGGTTGAACTTATCCGCTCTCATAATCCTTCTGCTATAATCGTCACAACTCCTTGGGATCAGCTTGACGGTAAGGCTATTCTTGAGGCCATCGAGGGAATTGATACTCTTGATGAGGATATCAAGGAGCTTGAGCATTCGCACAAGGAGTGCCATCACGGTCATCACCACGATCATAATGAGGATTGCCACTGCCACGAGCACCACCACGATCATGACGAGGAGTGTCACTGCCATGAGCATCATCACCATCATGACGAGGAGTGCCATTGCCATGAGCATCACCACCATCATGACGAGGAGTGCCATTGCCATGAGCATCACCACGATCACGACGAGGAGTGCCATTGCCATGAGCATCACCACGATCATGACGAGGAGTGCCATTGCCACGAGCACCACCACGATCATGACGAGGAGTGCCACTGCCACGAGCACCACCACGATCATGATGAGGAGTGCCATTGCCATGAG
>JAZQYD010000030.1:0-11852 GCA_045633405.1 Eubacteriales bacterium
TTACATCATTCGTTGATTACGAACATACAGACTACTATGGTAGTGTGTCAGTGTGCGGATTCTTTATTGGAGAAAAGTACATAAAGCATTTTACTGGCGGACACACCCAAAATTCATTTGCACCCGTAGCAAAAGCAAAAATCACTGAGGGAAACGGAATTACATCTGTATCAATTGTATTGAGAATGCATCTTATGGTAATGATTTTGTTTATTCCTTCCTACGTTGTGTCATTACTTACTATCGTTATGTTCCCTTTGGTATGGATATTGTTGTATTTCGCTTTTATAAAACCAACAAAAAAATTAAAAGAGCAAATTGAGAATTTACTGTTAGAATCCGATTAACAAATTGACCTAATCGATAAATTCCAATTTGTTGAACTAAAAATGGGTGCAAGCCCATTACAAAAAAGCACCCATAACGCTAAAATTTGCACCCATTTTTTAAATGGTATCAAAATTTCAGGTTACTCACAAATAAGCACCGGAATTACGATATAAAGCAGTGTCGCAGTATGTACCGCTTTGTAAAAGTTGGGGCATCGTATGCATAATGTAAAACAATATAATCGCTATTCAAGCAAAAAGCACGTGCCCTTGCGGTACTCCTTTTTCGGTTTGTAAGGGGTAGAAATTGAAGTTGGAGAGTTATTAGCGGACTACTCAAAATGATGAGTCCGCCCTTCGGATGACCGCAGGCGTAATTGGCCGAGAATCAAGGCCTGTCACCTGCATCAAAGATAATCAAAACTTTTTTCGGAAAAACTATTGACAATCGATAATGATTGTGATATAATTCCATAGGTAAGACAGTTAGGTCTTGAAAACAAAGTAGAATTTTCGTTCTCACCTTATCGCAAAGGCGAATAGGGTTAATACATTTATGGGCTGGCATTAGCTCTATTTGTGCGTACGGAAATTCTCTGTATGCATTTTTCTTTTTTTGGAGGTATACGATTATTAGCACTAACAACAGTAAGGATCTGCCTATTAATGAAGAGATTAAGGCTACCGAGGTAAGAGTTATAGGCTCTAACAATGAACAGCTCGGCGTAATGAAGATCGAGGATGCACGCACCTATGCGTATAACAACGGTGTTGATCTCGTTCTTATCGCACCTACGGCTACACCTCCCGTGTGCCGTGCTATTGATTACGGCAAGTTCTGCTTCGAGCGTGACAAGAGGGAGAAGGAAGCCAAGAAAAAGCAGGTCGTAGTTAAGGTTAAGGAGGTTCAGTTATCCTGCCGTATCGAGCAGCATGACTTTGAGACCAGAGTTAACCAGGCTAAGAAGTTCCTCGGTGAAGGCAACAAGGTAAAGGCTGTTGTCCGTTTCAAGGGACGTGAGATGGCACATATGGAGCTTGGACGTGAGGTTATCCTTAAGTTCGAAGAGGCTCTCGCAGGATTTGGTGCAGCAGAGAAGAAGCCCGTTCTTGAGGGCAGATATATGTCCATCGTTGTATCACCTGTTAAGCAGGAAAAGAAAAAGTAATTAAGTTTTTAAAATTGGGTACTACCCGTAAAGAAGGAGAATAAAAATGGGAAAGATCAAGACACATAAGGCTTCCAGCAAGAGATTTTCTCTTACCGGTAGCGGAAAAATCAAGATGAACCACAACAACCACCGTCATAACCTTGGAATCAAGACTTCCAAGCGTAAGAGAGGTCTTCGCAAGGGCGCTATCCTTAGCGAGTGCTTCGCACCCACCTACAGAACCCTTATTCAGAAGTAATAGGGAAACGAGAAAAATATTGGAGGATGACATAAAATGGCAAGAGTTAAGGGCGCTTTAATGACGCGCAAGAGAAGAAAGAGTGTGCTCAAGGCTGCAAAGGGTTATTGGGGATCCAAGTCTAAGCACTTTAAGATGGCTAAGCAGGCTGTTCTTAAGAGCGGCAACTATGCATTCGCTGGCCGTAAGATCAAGAAGAGAGATTTCCGTTCTCTTTGGATCACCAGAATTTCCGCACAGGCTAAGGTTTGCGGCATGAACTATTCCACGCTCATGCACGGTCTTAAGCTCGCCGGTATTACACTGAACCGTAAGATGCTCGCTGAGCTTGCAGTATCCGATAAGGATGCATTCGCTGCAATCTGCGAGAAGGCTAAGGCGGCACTTTAATTATAAAACCCGGTCTGTTATATCACAGCCGGGTTTTTATTTTCAACAGGAGTACTTTATGATCGTTAATAAGGACGTTATTAAGTCACGTAATAATCCCTTTGTGAAGTGGGTATGTACCCTTCAGGACAAAAAGGGAAGAGAGCAGGAAAGAAGATTTATGGCCGAGGGACATAAGCTTGTGTTTGAGGCTATATCTGCAGGGTTGCCCGTGACGGACTGCATAATTATGCAGTCGAAAGTGAATGAATATACCGATAAATTATATCAATTGCTTGAGTGTGAGGGATTCGAGGAAACTTGTATTACAGTAGTTGATGATAGCGTTTTTGAGAAAATTTCGACAGAAAAAGCACCCCAAGGACTAATTGCAATTATAAAATATCTTGACAATTTTAAAGATATGGATATAATATATAAGGAAGACTTTTTCTTAGAGCATGATGAAAAGGCTATAATTCTATGTTCACTCCGTGATCCGTCGAATCTCGGAGCGGTTGTGAGAAGTGCCGTCGCATTCGGAAAAGAGCATATCATTCTGACCAATGATTGTGCTGATGTATATAATACCAAGACTATTCGTAGTGCAATGGGAAGTCTTTTTCGGGTTAAGGTAACTAGGGTTGGCTCCCTCGCTGATGCGATCTCAGCTATGCGTGATAACGGACGCAGAGTCTATGCCGCCGAGCTTACCGACCGTGCGGTGTCGCTGAAGAGCGTTGATCTTTCGTCAAAGGACGTATTTATCATCGGTAATGAAGGACACGGCATACCCGGAGAAATTTCAGAGATGTGTGATGCGAGTGTCTTTATCCCCATATCTACCTCCACTGAGTCGCTTAACGCTTCTGTGGCGGCTTCGATTATAATGTGGGAGCAGAGTAAGTAAAAAATGGAGGTATCTATGAGTGACAAGGTATATTGGATTTGGCTGTCGTTAGCATGTACGCCCGATACGCCCACCTTTGCGAAGCTTATTACCTCATTTGATACCCCGGAAGAAATATATAATGCTACGGATAGAGAAATAAGGTCTGCCGTTGGTGCACGTGTTAGTGATTGCACGAGACTTGTTAACAAGGATATTGCCGATGCTGAGCGAATACTTGATTTTTGTGAGTCGAAGGGTGTAGGCATTCTTACCTATTCGGATGATAAATATCCTGAATCTCTTAGGTCCATCCCCACGCCACCCGTTCTGCTTTATTACAGAGGCACGGTGCCCGATTTCAATAGTAGCTTTTCCACAGCAATAGTAGGAACACGCTCTCTTTCCGATTACGGACGAAGAAATGCGTTTAAGCTTGGCTACGATATGGCCTCGGCGGGCTCGATTGTCGTGTCGGGTATGGCTATCGGCATCGACAGTGTTGCTCACGCAGGTGCATTGGCTGCGAATGGTACTACTGTTGCGGTAATTGGCAGCGGTATTGACGTGTGCTATCCAAGTCAGCATCAGACTCTTGCAAGAGCGATAGTAAAGCACGGATGTGTATTTACCGAATACGCACCGGGAACTAAGCCGAACGGATATAATTTTCCGAGAAGAAACCGTATAATCAGTGGCTTGTCAGACGTTACTGTCGTTGTTGAGGGTAGGGAAAAGAGCGGTGCACTCCTGACCGCACGTCACGCAAATGCTCAGCAGAGGCCTGTATACGCCTTTCCGGGTAACGTAGATAATGCAGGAAGCCAGGTTACTAATCTCTTGATAAAAACAGGTGCCAAGCTGTGTACTGCGGCTGACGATATTCTCAGGGATTATGAGAAGGAATGTCCTCCGAGGCTGAATGTTTTTAATCTCAAGGAGCGTATTCCCGTTGATATGATGGCAGTGTTAACTGAATACAAGGTCGCATGCGTAACGCCCTCTGATGACATTTTCAGGGCCGCACGTCCAGTAAGGGGTGCGACGGGCAATGAAACGAAAGAGTTGCAAAAAGATGAAGAGCAACAAATCTCTTCGGATGCAAGACCTGAGTCAGACATGCAAAATTTTGACAAGAAAGCCATTAACTTATATACTCGCATCCCGCTTCAAGGAGATTGTGAGATTGAGTCGCTGGTCGACGAAAACCTGAATTTAAGAGAAGTCATGAAGCTTCTTTTTAAGCTTGAGGTGGGGAGATTTGTAAAAATACTTCCCGGCGAACGAGTTAAGAGAAATACATTTTGAAAGGAGCGACGGGTGTCGCTTACACTATGTCATATTTAGTTATTGTTGAGTCGCCTGCAAAGGCTAATACCATAAAAGGCTATCTTGGCCCGAAATATAAGGTTATTGCATCTAAGGGACATATCAGAGACCTTCCGAAGAGCACACTCGGTATCGATGTCGATAACGGCTTTAAGCCCCACTACATCAATATCAGAGGCAAGGGTGACGTCATTAAGGAGCTGAAGAAGGAAGCTAAGTCTGCAACTAAGATATTCCTTGCGACGGACCCTGACCGTGAGGGGGAGGCTATTTCCTGGCATATTGCCACAGAGCTCGGAATACCTGAGGACGAGGAGTGCAGAATAACCTTTAACGAGACTACTAAGGGTGCTATCAAGGAGGCAATAAAGTCCCCGAGAAAGATCAACCTTGAGCTCGTTAATTCTCAACAGGCGAGAAGAATTCTGGACCGTGTCGTTGGATTTAAGCTTAGCGAGCTTCTCTGGAAAAATGTAAAGGGCGGTTTGTCAGGCGGAAGAGTTCAGTCGGTAGCGGCCAGAATTATTACAGAGCGTGAGGAAGAAATACGCAATTTCAAGCCTCAGGAGTATTGGACCGTCGAGGCCACTGTTGCCGGCTCGGACGGCGAAAAAATGGAAATAAAGCTTTGGGGTGACCAAAGCTCTAAGATAAAAATTGAAAATGAGACAGATGCGAAAAGAATAAGCGAATCCCTTCGTCTAGGCGAGTTTAAGGTTGTATCCATAAAGCACGCAAAAAAGAAGAGATCGCCCGCACCCCCTTTCACCACCTCTACGCTTCAGCAGGAGGCATCTAAGAGGCTCGGTTATCAGACTCAGCGTATTATGAAGGTGGCTCAGGAGCTTTATGAGGGACTTAATCTCGGTTCCTCCCTTGGCGGCGTTCAAGGTTTAATTACCTACATGCGTACGGATTCATTGCGTATATCCACCGCTGCCATGGATATGGCTAAGGAGTTTATCGCATCCGAGTACGGTGAAGATTATCTTCCCAAGACATCTCGAATTTACAAGGGTAACGCAAACGCTCAGGATGCTCACGAGGCTATCAGACCCTCGAATGTAAAGCTTACTCCCACACTTGTCAAGGGAATGCTCACTAACGAGCAATACAAAATATATAAGCTCATTTGGGAACGTTTCGTAGCAAGCCAGATGGAGAGTGCGGTTCTTGATACCGTTTCCTTGGAAATAGAGAATTCGGGCTACATCTTCAAAACGGGTGGATTTACAGTTGCATCTCAGGGATATCTTGCCGTTTATTCCGATCCTCTTGAGGAGTCGATGGTTGACGGAGATGAAATTTCTGCTAACAGATTGCCTAATTTGAAAAAGGGCGAGATTCTCGAGAAAATATCGGTTCTTGAGAAGCAGCATTTTACCGAGCCGCTCCCCAGGTATACAGAGGCTTCCTTGATCAAGTTCCTTGAGGAAAACGGTATTGGAAGACCTTCTACTTATGCCCCCATCATTTCTATTCTGACTACAAGAAGATATGTCAGACGTGACGGTAAAAGCTTGGTAGCAACACCGCTTGGCGAGGTCACCGTCAACTATATGAAGGAGAATTTCCCCGAGATTATTGACTATGAGTTCACAGCCTCTCTTGAGATGCGACTTGATTCGATAGAGAACGGCAAAGAATCTATGGAGGATGTTCTCAGCGGATTTTACGGTGATTTCGCGAAGGAGCTCGTTGAGGCTTCGGCGAAGAAGACCGATAAATTCAAGAATGCTCTGTCCAGCGACGTAAGCGATATTAAATGCGAAAAGTGCGGTTCCTTTATGGTGTATAAGGAAGGTAGATTCGGACGCTTCCTTGCTTGTCCTAACTATCCCACCTGTAAAGTGACAGTGACTCTCGACCAGAACGGAGCTCCTCTAAAAAAAGAGGAGAGCACAGCACAGCTTGCTGGATTCAAGTGCGAGCTTTGTGGCTCTGAAATGGTTGTCAGAAGCGGAAGATTCGGAACGTTCTACGCCTGCTCGAATTATCCGATCTGCAAGCACACCAAGCAAAAGGTGACCGAGATTGGAGTTCCTTGCCCTAAGTGCGGAAAGCAGCTTGTTGCGAAGCATGGAAAGGGGAAAATGGTATTTTACAGCTGTCCCTCTTATCCTGAATGCGATTTTTCGTCCTGGGATATGCCATTGCCGGAAAAGTGTCCCAATTGCGGCGATATGCTCTATTACAGAAAGAGCAGAAAAAGTGTAATTTGTAAAAACGATTCTTGCGGATATAAACGCGAGGAAGAAAAGACGGTAATTGAGTAATGTCTTGTGAAAGGATCAAAATAATCGGTGCGGGTCTCGCCGGATGTGAGGCTGCGTATCAGGCTTCGCGTCTTGGAGTAAAGGTTGAACTCTATGAAATGAAGCCAAGGAAATTTTCTCCGGCTCATAAGAGCGATGGCTTTGCCGAGCTTGTCTGCTCAAATTCCTTTCGCTCTAATCAATTGAACAATGCTGTCGGTCTTTTGAAGTCTGAGCTTTCCGAGCTCGGGTCTCTTATAATTGAGGCGGCATATGCCACCGAGGTTCCCGCAGGAAGTGCTCTTGCGGTAAACAGAGACGAATTCAGCAAATACATCACGGACAAAATTCGGAATGATGCCAACATCACCGTTATCAATGAGGAGGTTACCTCGATAAGCGATGATGATATAACCGTCATTGCCTCGGGGCCGCTTACTTCTGAGCCTCTTTCTGAGTTTATCTCGGGTATTACGGGCGGTGATGAGCTTCATTTCTTCGATGCCGCAGCTCCCATAATAGATTTCTCCACTGTTGATCTCGACAAGGCCTTCTTTGCATCAAGATATGGAAAGGGTAATCCCGAGGATTATCTTAACTGTCCGATGACCAAGGAAGAATATGATGAATTTTACAGAGCTCTTCTAAGTGCCGAGGCGGCACCCCTGAAGGCTTTCGATAAGGAGCTTCAGGAGGATCTCACGGTCTTCGAGGGATGTATGCCTGTTGAGGTTATGGCTTCCCGTGGCTACGATACTCTTCGCTTCGGTCCTATGAAGCCTGTGGGACTTCCCGTTCCGTCGACCGGTGAGGACGCTTATGCTACCGTGCAGCTCAGACGTGAGAATAAAGAGGGAACGATGTATAACATCGTCGGATTCCAGACTCATCTTACCTTCTCAGAGCAGAGAAGAGTGTTTGGACTTATTCCCGGACTTGAGAAGGCTGAGTTCTTCAGATACGGAGTAATGCACAGAAACACATATATAAATTCCCCAAGACTTCTTAGTCCTACCTATGAGATGCGTGAGCGTGAGGGAGTTTATTTTGCAGGACAAATAACGGGCGTTGAGGGATATATAGAATCCACCTCCTCGGGCTTTGTAGCAGGTGTAAATGCCGCTATGAAGGCGTTGGACCGTGATCCGATATATTTCCCGAAAACCACCGAAATAGGTGCTCTTGCTCACTATATAAGCGAAGGCGGCATCTCCTCTTCGTTCCAGCCGATGAATGCTAACTTCGGTATAATTGAGCCCTTCGATAAGAAAATCAAAGGAGGAAAAAACGCAAGAAATCTTGCTTATTCAGAGCGTTCGCTCGAGATAATTAAGTCTGATTTCGGGTTTTTCAAAAATAATTTATGAGAATACTTGTTGATGCTATGAGCGGAGACAATGCACCTCTCGAAATACTTAAGGGTGCAAGTCTTGCCAAAAAAGAATACAAGGATCATACGATAGTATTAGTCGGTGATGAAAATATTATCTCCGACGTTGCGGTCACTAATGATATTGATCTCGAGGACATTGAAATAATCAATTCGACCTCCGTAATTACGATGGAGGACAGCCCTCTTTGCGTTATCAGGGATAAGAAGGATTCCTCAATGAGCATAGGATGTAAAACGCTTGCCAACGGTGCTGTTGATGCATTCGTTAGTGCGGGTAATACAGGTGCACTTGTTACAGGAGCAACGATCATTGTTAAGAGGATAGTCGGTATTAACCGTGCGGCTATTGCTTCGGTGCTTCCGCTTTCCAATCCCGTTCTTCTTATGGACTCGGGTGCTAACCTTACCGTTACCTCGGATAACATATGTCAGTTTGCATTTATGGGTGCAAAGTATATGGAAAAGATATATGATATCGACAGACCCAGAATAGGCCAGCTGAATAACGGTACCGAGTACAATAAGGGTAATGCTCTTCAGATAGAATCTTATCAGATGCTTTCCGAGTCCGGACTTAACTTTGTAGGAAACGTCGAGGGAAAGGAAATTCCCTTCAACGTATGTGACGTACTTGTTTCCGATGGATTCACGGGCAATGTGTTCCTGAAGACCGTTGAGGGAATGGGTAAATTTATGATGAAGATCATAAAGGACGTCTTCTACACCAATATAGCAACTATGGTCTCCGGCTTGACGATTAAGGAAAAGAAAAAGGAACTCAAGCAGAAATTCGATGCGTCCGAGCACGGCGGTGCTCCTATTCTTGGTATCAGTAAGCCTGTAATCAAGGCACACGGATCATCGGATGCCAATGCTATTAAGAATGCTGTCAGACAGGCTATATACTTCGTTGAGACAGGAATCAATGAGGATATAATCAAGTTTGGTAAGGATTATGACGAGAAGAAGCTTCTCGCAGATGCGGATAAAATATTTCAAACAGATTAGAGGGTAGGTTTATGGGGATAGGACATGAATTTATAGAGCTTATGGACGTGCTCGGTTATAAGTTCCATGATATAACCTATCTCGAGACTGCACTTACTCACTCGTCTTTTGCAAACGAAATGAAGGCTCGAGGTATTAGGGTCGTTTGTAATGAGGAGCTCGAATTCCTCGGTGATGCCGTTCTTGAGCTTGTTATCTCGGAAGAGCTTTATAACAGATATTCGAAAAACGGTGAGGGAATACTTACAAGGATGCGTCAATCTCTTGTCTGCGAGAGCACGCTTGCGAAAATAGCAAGAGACGTAAATCTCGGTGTCTATCTTAACGTAGGCACAGGAGAAGAGCAATCGGACGTAAGACAAAGGCCAAAGGTGCTTGCGGATGCCATGGAGGCTGTGTTGGCCGCCATTTACCTTGATAACCGCGAATACGGTGACGGCAGTGTATATAGGCAGGTTATTCTTTCTCTCTTTGATAGCTATATCAAGGACGTTAATAAGTCTACCGTAACCGATTATAAGACGGCACTTCAACAGTTCGTCGAAAAGAACGCAGGCAGCGAGCTCATGTATACGTATGACGAGGAAGGTCCCGAGCATATGAAGACCTTCACTGCCACTGCTTTTATCAATAATAACAGGGTTGGTATTGGCACAGGCAGAACCAAAAGGCAGGCCGAGATGAATGCGGCGGAGGCCGCTCTCAGGCTCTTCGGTATTATATGATAGGCGGGTAGGTATTTTGAAAAAACACGCTAATATACCTATTTTCATCCCACATTTGGGATGTCCTAATCAGTGCGTTTTCTGTAATCAGCGTACCATATCGGGTGTAACTGAATTTGATATCTCAACCGTTGATGATCAAATATCACGGGCTCTTAGTACGGTTGATGATGGCAGGGAGTGCGAGATCGCATTCTTCGGAGGCTCATTTACAGGCATTGACAGAGATCTCATGATCAATCTCCTGGAAATAGCTTACAAATATGTAAAATCCGATAGAGTAGCATCGATAAGGTGCTCTACACGCCCAGATTACATAAACGAGGATATATTAAATATTCTCGGGCGTTATTCCGTTAAGACTATAGAGCTGGGATTACAAAGCTCGTCCGATAAAGTTCTTCTCGCTACCAAGAGGGGACACACCTTCTCGGATGAACAAAGGGCTGTAAAGCTGATCAAGGAATACGGCTTTGATCTGGTAGGCCAGATGATGATAGGTCTGCCGTGCTCAACTCTTGATGACGAGCTGGCAACAGCAAGGTTTATCGTCGAATCAGGTGCAACTGCCGCACGAATTTATCCTACTGTTGTTTTTCGTGATACAGAGCTTTACGGTATGTCTCTATCCGGTATTTATAGTCCGATATCCGTTGATGAAGCGATAGACAGATCATCATCTGTGCTTGATGTGTTTATTAAATCGGGTGTTCAGGTGATCCGAATAGGTCTATGTGCTCAGGATAATATCTTTGATAAATCCACCTTCTTTGCAGGGGCTAATCATCCTGCCCTTGGCGAACTCATAATAGGCGAATGGTATTTTAAAAATATCATAGATAAATTGAAGCAGACTAACGATTTGTCCGGAAAGTCAATCAAGATAACCGTTCCTTGCGGAGCAACATCCAAGGCACGCGGACAGAAAAATAAAAATGTCGAGCGGCTCATTTCATCCTATGGACTCTCCTCGGTATCCTTTTTGGAATCGGAAGAGCTTTTGGAGTTCGAGCTGATCGTTGATATTGATAGTTGAAATTGAAAGGAATATAAGATGTACTTAAAATCACTTGTGCTTCACGGTTTTAAATCATTCCCCAATAGAACGGTTTTAACCTTCGAGCGTGGTGCTACGGTTATCGTGGGACCTAACGGAAGTGGAAAATCTAATATATCCGATGCTATGCGCTGGGTTCTCGGTGAATTATCCAGTAGAAATATCAGAGGAACCAGAATGGAGGACGTTATCTTCGGTGGTACTGACGATAGACGTCCTATGGGCTTTGCCGAGGTTTCCGTTACCTTTGATAACACCGATCCTGACAGCCGTCTTGATTCCCCCTTTGATGAGGTTACCATCACCAGACGTTATTACCGTACGGGTGAGAGTGAATACCTGATCAATAAGGAGAATAAGCGTCTTAAGGATATTCATATGCTCTTTATGAATACCGGAGTAGGCCGCGAGGGTTATTCTATCATAGGCCAGGGTAAGGTTGCCGAGATAGTATCTAAGAAGAGCGATGACAGACGTAACTTCTTTGAGGAAGCGGCAGGTATCTCCAAATACAGATACAGAAAAGAGGAATCGGAAAGAAAGCTTAAGAACGTAACCGAGAACCTCGAAAGAGTAAATGATATACGCCTTGAGCTCGAGGGACGCGTCGGCCCTCTTGAGAAGGCTGCCGAAAAGGCAAGGAAGGGCCTCGCATTATATGAGGAGAAGAAGCGTGCTGACGTTTCCCTCTGGCTCTTCGATACAAAGAAAATAAGAGACGACATAGAAGAGGCTGATAAGGCATATAAGCTCTCTTTGCACGAGCTTGATATTGTCAAGCAGGCGGTTGCTGATCTTGAGGCACAGACGGAGTCTCTCTATATGAAATCTCAGTCAAATAAGATCAAATCCGCTGAGCTCGGAGAAAAGATAAGAGAGGCTACCGAGAGACTTCATGCTCTCGATAACTCCCTCCGTGTAGCAGAATCTAACTATGAGCATTCCGCTGAGCTTATTAAGGATGCTCTTATAAGAATTTCCGAGATTGAGCGTACCGAGAAAACTGTTCTCGTTTCGCTTGAAGAAAAGAACACTCTTCGCTCCTCTCTTGAATCTCAGCTTCAGGACCGGATGGGCGATAAGCTTGA
>JAZQYD010000031.1:0-80352 GCA_045633405.1 Eubacteriales bacterium
ATATTGCTCCAAATAAGCAACCAGTGTACGGACAAGATCACTGTCGCTATCCAAAACTACGGGCTCGCTTCTTTCTTTCGATTCTTCATCCTCCTTACCGCAGGCGATAAGACACGGCAAAAGCAAAGAGAGAATCAGCAAAAATGATATAATTTTCTTCATAAAATCACCTCTTATACTAAATTTCAATTAAAAAAGCGCACAGATAGTCCTGAACGGCCAGACTCTATCCATACGCTCTTATATTACGATTTTAAGCCGTCCTCTTTTATTAAAAAAGCGATTATGGAGCATACTCGCGAACGGATAGAGTGATTCCTCAATTCTGTAATTCACGAAAGTCACCCTCTCTCTTCATAACAGTAAAATTAACTGCAAGTAAAAAAGAAAGAAAAGCTAAAAAAATTCTTTTTTCATTTTTATTCTATCTCCTTATTCATCTTTTATAATTCTGACAAAATCCTCTATTGTAACTAAGCCGTAAGTGATAAGTCTAAAATTCTTAATAACTTTGTGTGTATCCATTACCGACACTAATTCGTCGTAATAATCGCCGAAATCGGTGAGCAAATCTTCTTCGTATTCTATTTCTTCCTTGGAAGCGCTATTTATTAAAAAACTAAGCCTGTATTTTCCTGTCTCATTTTTAACACACTGTATAATTGATTTTTCACCTTCGACAATTTTATCACTTATATAATATACTTCATCCTCTTCGGGAATGCACATATAAAGAAAAGCTTCAGGAGTGAGAGGTATTTTGGAATTCACATTTAGTCCAAGAACGAATTCCGTATCAAACATACGGTAACATTCCACGCAACCTTCACTCTCTTTACCGGAAACAATATCTTTTACAAATGTTGATCTGTCCAACTGAATGGCACGAACTAAAGTTTTATCTTCGTAGACTTCTTTTATATCGCAAGCGCTCTCGTATTGAACCCAAATGTAGTCATCCACGCAACAGAAAAACTTTTCTTCATGATCACTGTTAGAATAAGCACATACATAGTAAGAATTCGCTCCTTCAAAATCTACAAGCAAAGCGAATTGCAAATCTTTTATAAGATCAATCTTGTCTTCGGTTGATCTCTGTATGTATATTATATCGCATCCCCGGTAATAATCACGCAAATAATCCCGAAGTGTAATAACAAGCTCACTGTCGCTATCTAAAACTACAGGCTCGCTTCTTTCTTTCGATTCTTCATCCTTCTTACCGCAAGCGATAAGACACGGCGAAAGCAAGGAGAGAATCAGCAAAAATGATATAATTTTCTTCATAAAATCACCTCTTATACTAAATTTCAATTAAAAAAGCGCACAGATAGTCCTGAACGGTCAGACTCTATCCATACGCTCTTATATTACGATTTTAAGCTGCCCTCTTTTATTAAAAAAGCGGTTATGGAGCATACTCGCGGACAGATAGAGTGATTCCTCAATTCTGTAATTCACGAAAGTCACCCTCTCTCTTCTGCTTTCTGTTTTTATTGTATCATTTTCAGGAATATTTGTCAATATAATTATTTCGTGAGGTATTCTCTTCTATAAAAAAGACCGCTTTAGCAAAGTGAAATCAAATGATTCACAAGCCAAACGGTCTTTTATGTTTTTATTCAAGAAATCGGGGGCACAGATTATCTGGCTACCTCTTCCATAATATACGCCTCGAGCGTATCACCCTCGCGGATATCGTTGAACTTCTCAATGCCAACACCGCACTCGTAACCCTCGGCTACCTCCTTAACGTCGTCCTTGAAACGGCGGAGCGAGGAAATCTTATCCTCAAAGATAACGATACCGTCACGAACGATACGGATAGAGGACTGACGGGTGATCTTACCGCTTCTGACGTAGCATCCTGCGATAATACCGACGCCGGGCACCTTAATGGTCTGTCTGACCTCGGCGTGTCCGAGGAGAACCTCCTTGAACGTAGGAGCAAGCATACCCTTCATAGCCGCCTCAACCTCGTCTATGATCTCATAGATGATACGGTGAGTACGGATATCTACCTCATTACGCTCAGCAGAATCAAGTGCGTTCTTGTCGGGACGTACGTTGAAGCCCGTGATGATAGCACCCGATGCAGCAGCGAGCATAACGTCACTCTCGGTAATACCGCCTACTGCGGCGTGAATTACGTTGACTTTAACCTCATCGGTGGAGAGCTTGATAAGCGATGCCTTTACAGCCTCGGCAGATCCGGCAACGTCAGCCTTAACGATGATATTAAGAGTCTTAACACCCTCGGAGATACGGCTGAAGAGATCGTCAAGGTTAACTCTTGCGTTAGCGGAGAGGATATCCTGTCTCATCTTCTCACGTCTCTGCTCTGCAAGGCTTCTCGCCATTCTCTCGTCCTCAACGGCATTCATCTCGTCACCTGCCTGAGGCACGTCGTCAAGACCGATGATCTCAACGGGAACGGAGGGGCCTGCCGCCTTAACGTTCTTGCTCTTATCGTCAACCATTGCTCTGATTCTACCGGTTGCATTACCTACGATAACGTAGTCGCCCTGGTGAAGAGTACCGTTCTGTACAAGCACGGTAGCAACGGGACCGCGTCCGCGGTCGAGCTTGGACTCGATAACAAGTCCGCGTGCTCTCTTCTTGGGGTTAGCCTTAAGCTCCTTGACCTCCGCTACGAGCAGAACGCTCTCGAGAAGATCCTCAATACCCATGCCCGTAAGAGCGGAACAGGGAACGGTGATAACGTCGCCTCCCCAAGACTCGGGAACGAGCTCGTACTGAGTGAGCTGATTAAGAATATTGTCGGGATTAGCCGTAGGCTTATCCATCTTGTTAATTGCTACGATAATATCAATGCCTGCCGCCTTAGCGTGGTTGATAGCCTCAACGGTCTGGGGCATTACACCGTCATCCGCCGCAACAACGAGGATGGCGATATCGGTAGACTGAGCACCTCTCATACGCATAGCGGTGAAGGCCTCGTGTCCGGGAGTGTCAAGGAAGGTGATATCCTTATCGTTTATCTTAACACGGTATGCACCTATTGCCTGGGTGATACCTCCTGCCTCGCCACGGGTTACGTTGGTGTGTCTGATAGCGTCAAGGATAGAGGTCTTACCGTGGTCAACGTGTCCCATTACACAGACAACGGGAGCTCTCTCTACAAGATCGTCATCGGCATCCTCTGCCTCAGTGAAGAGCTTCTCCTCGATGGTAACAACTACCTCCTTGGTAACCTTCGCACCGAACTCGTCTGCGATGATCTCGGCGGTACCGTAGTCGATAACGTCGTTAAGACCCTTCATCTCACCCATAAGAATGAGCTTCTTGATAACCTCAGCGGAGGTCTTCTTGAGTCTTATAGCAAGCTCGGAAACGGTGATCTCATCAGGAACGGTTATCTCGAGCTGCTTGCTTCTTGCACGCTCGGCCTCCATTCTCTTGATCTTCTCCTGAGCCGCTCTCTCCTTATCCTTAGCACCCTTCTGGTTCTGACCTCTGTTATCCTGCTTCTTAAGCTTGGTCTTAGAGCTCTTGTTATCGGTGCCGTTAGCGATCGCATAGTACTGATCGTTATAATGATCGTCGTACTTGGAAAGGTTAACGTCGGAGGTTCTCATATCGACAACTCTTCTTCCGCGAGTGTCATCCGAGTAATCCGAATTGATATTTACACCGCCCTGCACGTCTCTTCTGTCGATGCTCGGGGTGATAGTCTTGAACTGCTGTCTCTGAGGCTTCTTCTCCTCGCGTCTTTCCTCACGCTTCTGAGGCTGCTGAGGATTTCTCTGAGCCTCTGCCTGCCTTCTTTGCTTCTCCTCCTGAGCTCTCTGAGCGGGACGAAGTGCGGTGTCCTGCTTATCGACTGCGATAGGCTGAGGGATGGGCTGAGGAATCGGCTGGGGAATGGGCTGAGGTACGGGCTGCTGAGGTGCTGCGGGTGCACTGTCACGCCTATCCTGCTTAACCTCGGGAGTGCGTCCTTGAGGTCTGTCGTTCTTCTCCCAGGGACGTCTTGCACCGCCAGCCTGAGCGTTCATATTCTCACGCTTCTTAGCAAACGGATCATCGGAGGGTCTGCCTCCGTAGGGCTGATACGTGCGGTTATCTCTGCGGCCGTCACGGTTATCTCCGCCGCGTCTGTCGTCAAAGCGACGCTCACCCTGAGGTCTCTCGGGCTGACGTCTGTCAGGTCTCTGCTGAGACTGCTGAGGCTGAGACTGCTGAGGCTGAGACATAGGCTTTTTAACCTCACGTCTGTCCTGCTGCTCGGGTCTTGCGACCTGCTCGGGCTTCTTAGCCTCTACTCTCTCGGGCTTCTGTGCGGGCTCGACCTGCTCGGGCTTCTGTGCCGCCTCGGTCTTCTTGGGTGTCTCCACCTTCTTAGCACCGGTTATTGTTATTTTTCCGTCTCTGTAATCATCCAAGCTGTGTATTTGATGAGACGTAGTCAAATGCTGAATGAGCATCTCGAATTCACCGTCAGTGACGGACGCACCGCTGTTCTTTTCAATATTGATAGCACGGAAGCCGTCGATGACGTCCTTCGTCTTCATTGCAAGATCCTTCGATAGCTCGGTAATTTTCATTATCTTTGCCATATAATATACACATCTCTCTATGGGAGAGACTCCTTTCGTTAGTTCTCCGCTCCACACTTCGCAATTTCCCTTGCGAAGCCCTCGTCGGTAATAGCGACTGCGGCAGGACCGTAGGTCTTACCGAGAAGTCGGCCAAGCTCCGAGGTATCAAGAGCTGACTCTGTTACGGCGACACCGTAAAATTCACATTTCGTTACAATCTTTTTCTTGGTAGCGGCGGATGCATCGGATGCAACCAAAACAAGCTTGACCTTGCCACGCTTACCAAGTGACACGCATACCATTTCCGTCCCTATCACGACCTTGCCGGCTCTCATGGCAAGACCTAGCATACCGCGAAGGCGGTCGGGGGAATTATGCTCTGCCAATCTCTTCCTCAAGCTTATCGTAGATTTCGGGAGAAATCACTGCCTCAAGAGACTGCTCTATGCGACGTGAGCGGCGTGCCTTCTTAAGACAATCCGCCTTCTTGCATATATAAGCACCTCTGCCGGAAAGCTTTCCCGTCGTGTCAAGCACGATCTCACCTGTGGGGGTTCTGAGTATCCTCACAAGAGTATTCTTCGGAAAATGCTCTCCGCATCCCGTGCATCTTCTCTCGGGCTGCTTTCTCACTTTAACTACGTTACTCATGCTTATGCCTTGATGTCTATCTTACATCCCGTAAGTCTCGCGACAAGCTTCGCATTCTGGCCTTCCTTGCCTATTGCGAGCGAAAGCTGATCGGGAGAAACGGTAACACGGCAGGAGCGTTCACCCTCCATAACAACCGATATTACCTTTGCGGGAGAGAGAGCCTCGGCGATGTATTCCTCTATGGTATCGCTGTATTTAATTATATCTACCTTTTCATTACCGAGCTCAGCGAGAATATTTCCTATTCTCATACCACGCTGACCGATACACGATCCTACCGCATCTACGTTCTCGTCTCTGGACTGAACTGCGATCTTGGTTCTGCTTCCCGCCTCACGGGAAACACCCTTAATAAGTATCGTGCCATCCTGAATCTCAGGAATCTCGAGCTCGAAGAGTCTCTTAACAAAGTTGGGATGTACTCTGGAAAGAGTTACGATGGGACCGCGGGTCTCTCCGGTGTTGACCTCGGAGACAAAGACCTTGAGTCTGTCGCCTACGTCATAAACCTCGCCGGGAATCTGCTCCGACTTAAGAAGCGTCGCATATCCGGTTCCGGTATCGAGAATGAGATTTCCGTTGATGCTGTCAACCTTATCAACCACTGCGGTGATAATCTCCTCTCTCTTCTCCTCGTAAGCTCTGATCTGATTCTCACGCTCCGCTGTACGGATCGCCTGAATGATCATCTGCTTACCGGTCTGTGCGGAGAAGCGGCGGAAGTTCTTAGTCTTAAGCTCAGTCTCAACAACACCGCCAAGCTTATGACGGCGGCTGAGTGCCTTCGCCTCGGAAAGAGATATCTCGCACTTAGGATCAATAACCTCTCCGTCGGGAACTACCGTACGTCTCTGATATACCTTCATATCGCACTTTACGGGATCGAGATTTACTCTGACCTCCGCTGTCGGGCCAATCTCCTTCTTACAGGAGTTGGCAAGTGCCTCCTCAATCTTACTGAGCATATACTCCTTTGATATTCCGCTCTCCTTCTCAAGAAGCTCGAGAGCATTAAAAAGCTCTGCGTTCATTTTTTTCGGTTTACCGATAACCTATCGCTGTGGGCGAGTCGGTTATTTCCTTTCTTTTAGATTATATATTTATTTCTTTATAAACTGTCTCAAGTCTCGAGATCTCGGATCTCTCGAGAGTAACCTCGCCGACCGTGACCTTGCCGCCCTCATAGGCAACGAGATTGCCGACAAAGGATTTCTGGCCGTCCTTCGCCGCGAAGAGCTTGGCCTCGACCTCCTCACCGATCATGGCGAGAATATGCTCATCCGTGCGAAGCTCGCGAGGTGTTCCGGGAGATGATACCTCAAGATAATAGAAGCCCTCGATGGGATCGTGCTCGTCGATAATGGGGTCAATAGCACGGTGAACCTTCTCGCAATCCTCTATCGAGATGCCCGAGGGGCTGTCGATCGTGATCTCAAGATGGTAGTCCGCACCGATCTTCGAGTAGGTGACGTCCCAGAGCTGATAGCCGAGCTCCTCTACCGTCGGAAGCACAAGCTCCCTTACAGTATCTCTTACGTTCTTTTTCATAAAAACCTCCCTTTCTTTTACAACAACAGAGAGTGACCTTGCGGTCACTCTCACTTTCATACATATTCACTATGCTATAATTATAGCACAATATTTTAAAAAATCAATACCTTTTTTGATTTTTTTGGCTTTTTCAGCCCGATTATTTACGCTTTAAGCGTTTTTTATTGTAGATTGAGGATTTTCCGCTCTTTTTTCCGAGCTCAAACAGCAATTCTTCGATTTCCTGCTGCTTAAGGCTTCTGGCGGTCTCAAGAGCGGCAATACGTCCGGCTCTCTCATCGTTACCGAGTGCTCTCGCCTCGATGATGCTGAGTGTTTCCTTTTTTTCTTTTTTTCTGAAAAGTCCCACTTTCATTACCTCTCAATCTCGTTTACATTCCTAAAAATCCAAGGACTGTATTCAAAATATCGTCCCAGTATACCCAGCACAGAACTGCGAAAGCACAGATACCGATAAAGACGATCCAGCCGAAGAACGCTCCGACACGGGCTCTCTTTCTGTCTTGTGCTTCACGGAGTGCCTTCATTCTGTAACGGTTGATATCCGCCTCGATTCTCCTAAGCTCACGCTTAATGCGGTGAAGCTCACGCTTGAATTCACGCTTAGACTTCTTGTTTGCACTATCACTCTTAATAGCAACCTTCAGGTTCGCCATAAGACCGTACTTCATAACGTATGCATCCATAAGTGCACGAAGCTTTGTCGCATAGCTGACGCTTATATGAGCACGGCGTATCTCACGCTCGAGCTTGTTCTGCTTTTTGTAAGCCTTACGTCTTCCCTTCAGCTCAGCGGCAGTTCTCTTCTCATACACGTTATCTCCGTCCTCGTTTCCGAGATAGAGATTGATAAGCTTGGTGTTAAGATCCTGTCTTTCGTGAATAAGGTTGATAAGCCTCTCGCGAAGAGCTACAAGCTCAATTCTGTCTGCACCTCTCTTCACTCTGGCTGTTCTGTAATCTGTGAGAACGGGAACGTAAAGACGCTTGTTGTCAGCCTCCTCGCGGGAAATATCCCTTCTCGACTGCTCTCGCAGTGCATCAAGCTCCGACTCAAGTGCGGCGGTCGACTTCTTTTTCTTCTTTTCTCCGCCCTTCTTGTTGAATTTCATATTATGAGTATCAAGCTCAAGCTTCTTCTCGCGGATAAGGTGGTCATAATACTCGGATATGAACCTCATATCTATCTGACCGTCCTGCTTGATGAACTTCTTCAGCTGCTTTTTGTCAAGAGCGGCATCCCTCTCTGCCTTAGCATGCCTCTTGGCATCTATTACGGCTTCCCTCTTTGCCTCCTTCTGTTCTCGCCTGGACACCTTGCGGGATTCCGCGGAATCGCTCTTGCTCTTCTTCGCATCCTTCTTAAGATATGCATCCTCGTAAGCGGCAACCTTATCTCTGTCACTGTTATCTGCGACGAGATTTTCGAGCTCACGGCTTGCTTCCCTTTTATCAGCCTGCGGCTCCTCGGGAGCGTCGGGATACGTATCGACAGCCTCAGCTCTCATAGCCTTAGCCTTAGGAATTTCGGGTGTAGCGGCAGCGGCGGCCATCATTGCCTCGAGCTCTGCTGCTCTCTCACGCTTAATAGCCTTCTTGTCCTTCTTTGCCCTTTTATCCTTGTTCGATTTTTTGGCCTTCTGCAAAGCGGCCTTGGATGCAAGTCCTGCGGCAAGAAGTGCCTCGTCGTCAAGCTCCTTGTCGGGATAAACCGTCTCGGGCTCACTCACGGGCTGACTTGAATAGCTATCGGCGACAGGAGCAGTCTCGGGATAGACGTTGCTTACAGGCTCTACGTCCGGATAAATATATTCGGGCTGGTAGGAGACGTCGGTGCTCTCTCCCTTTTTCGCCTTTCTTGACTTTTTCGCCTTTTTCTTCTCAAGATTGGCTGCCATACCCGCAGCAAGAAGTGCGGCAGCTGCTGCATCCTTCTCGGACAGAGCGGCGTTATCGCCTCCTCTTGCCTTCTTTTCTTTCTTATCCTTTTTCTTTTTTTCATTTGCGGTAAGGGCTATACCTGCGGCGAGGAGAGCCTCGTCTGTCAGCTCCTTATCGGGATATATTATTTCGGACTCGTCGGGTGCTGTCTCAGGCTTCTTTTCCTGTGCCTTCGAATACCTGTCGAGCTCCTCACGCTCGAGCCTGCGTCTCTCCTTTTCCATACGCTTCTTCTCACGCTGGTCAAAGAGGGCGTTGGCATTCTTAACGCTCTGCTCGGAGGAAATTGCAGGGGTCTGCTGCTCGATATGTCTTCTGACGTCATCGGTGATATCAATGTCGCTCTCAACGTCGGGATACTCCGCCTCTGCCTTCACCGGTGCGGGTGCAGGCGTAGGTTCAGCAGCTCTTCCCTTATCATCGGGTATCAGTGCATCCATAGCGGCAGCGGCAGCCATGGGTGCTATGTAATTACTTTGCGGTGCGGAGTCTTCACCCTTATCCGATTCAGCCTGAGATGACTGAAGGGGCTCGCTTGCGGGTGCGGCGGGTGCGACGGGTGCGGCGGGTGCAGGTACAGGTGCAGGTGCAGGTACAGGTGCAGGTACGGGAGTCACTACTGCCGACTCGGCAGATTTGTCCTCTCCGACATTCACCGATACACCGTCGATGAGAAGGACGTCGCTCGAGATATCCATATCTACGCTGATGACCATGGAGTCATCATTCTCATCCGAGCTTTTCTCTTCTGCAGGGGGAGTCTCTTCCTTCTTCTCCTCTGCGGGCTCATCCTTTACCTCGGGCACTGCCTCGGGCTTAGGCTCTTCTTCCGTCTCAGCCTCATCAGCTACCGGTGCGGGCGTGCGTTTTGCCGCCTCTGCCCTCTCCTCTGCGTTCGACTCTATGCGTGAGAGAAGTGCCGACATTCTCTCACTGTGGCTCCTTGCCTCCTCCTTCTCACGTAAGAGGGCGGCCTCCTTATTCTTTTCTTCCTGCTCACGAAGTGCCTTTAGAGCCTCGTCATCGGCGTTATCCCTCTCACGAGCCTCCTTCTCCATACTGAGCTTACGTCTATATTCCTCAGCGTATCTGAGAGCCTCGATCTTAGATTCCTCGCTCTTCTTACGCTCAACAACCTTACTGCTTGCAACTGCATCAGCCTTAGGCTCCTCGGCTGCCTCGGGGGTTTCCTCTGCCTTAGGCCCCTCGACTGCCTCGGGGGTTTCCTCTGCCTTGGGCTCCTCGGCTACCTCGGGAGCTGCCTCTGCCTTGGGCTCTTCGGCTACCTCGGGGGTTTCCTCTGCCTTAGGCTCCTCGACTGCCTCGGGGGCTGCCTCGGGCTTGGGCTCCTCGACTACCTCGGGGGCTGCCTCTGTTTCTGTATTTTCTACCACCTCATCAGTGGTATTCTTCGTCTCAGCGGTCACTTCCTCTGCCTGAGATTCTTCGCCGGGCGTATTGACAGCCTCTAACGCTTCGTTTTCAAGCTTCTTAGAGTTATCTTCCATTATGCCGTCCTCCATGTTCGTGAATATTTGTCTACTTCAAATCGGTTGCACTGAGTGCACAACCTATAACCGTGGAATATTGCGAAAGCTCCGGAATAATAAAATTAACGCCGTAGCCAAGATTGTTAAACTCCTCATACTTCGTCCGAGCGAAGCCGAGACGTGTCAAATTTCCCGTCAGAACGATATCCCTTGTTCCGCAGTGGCGAGAAGCAAAGATGGATACCATGCCGACCGTCTCAAACACGAGGTTCATTACACCGAGAGCAATATCGCTCTTCGATGCGACGTCGGATACGTTACCGAAATTAGCAGCGGTCATATCGGCCCTCAAGGCACCGTGCGTACCGCACTCGGTAAGGTCACGTATCTTAAGATCTATCTGTCCGAGGTCTCCGAGGTCTGTATACTCTACGATATGCTCGATGCTCTCAGCCCCTACAAGAAGCTTGGATAGTCCAACGAGAGTTCCTCCGCCGACACCTGTGCCGCCGAGGTAATTCATGCCTCCCGTCTTGCTGGCGTGAACAAGGGCTGTACCCGTGCCCATGCTAACAACAAGAGCATCCTCAAGTCCCGAGAGGTAAAGACCTCCTCTGCCTATACAGTTAAACTCCTCCACACGCTCACAGTCTATGCCGTAGAGGTTACGCTTAACGTATGATGCACCGACACCCGTCATAACGACCTTCTTGATCTCGGATATCGGAATGTTATTCTCATCTGTAAATTTACCGAATGCACCGTAGGTTGCCGTCACGGGGTCGTTAGCCCTTATGAACTGCGGGTGGATGAGACGTCTCTGTCCGCCCTCCTCGGCAAATCCCACGATCTTAGTGGTGCTGCCGCCAACGTCGATGCCTATAATAATGCTCACAGCTCTTACCTGCCTTTCATCAGATTATCGAAGGAAAGTCCGTATTTGTTGGCAATATCTCTCGCATAAGACCTTCCGTCAGGCTTCATTCTGTGTATCTTAAAGGATCTGATTCCGTCCTCAATACCCGCAACAAGTGTATCGATCATTACTCCGCCCCTCTCACGTGAACGCTCGTTTATCTCGGGCACGGATGCCGCAAGCTCGTGAAGGTGGGTCGAGAATATTCCTCTCGTTCTGAGACAAGCGAACGCCGCAAGTATTTCAGCGGCAATATAGGATGCCTCATATGCACCTGTCGAGGAAAGAGACTCGTCAAGAAGTATAAGAGTCTTATCGTCGCAGGAGGCGAATATCTCGCCAAGCCGTGCACACTCCTCGCCAAGTCTACCCTTGTCAATGGTGTCAAGTGCTCCCTCGGGGAAATGTGTGAAGATTCCCGACACGGGGGATATCACAGCCGACCTTGCACATACAGGAAGTCCCAGCTGGCACATAGCCTGAGCCGCTCCGAGAGCGACGGTAATAACCGATTTTCCGCCTCTGTTGGGACCCGAGAGGACGTATATACCTGCATTCTCATCAAACTTAAGATCATTATCCACGATCTCGCCGTCAGTATAAAGTGCCACACGGGGATTGTAGAGACCGATAGCATCAAATGCCCTCTCCTCCTCGGAGACAACCTCGGGATATGAGATCGGAAGTCCTGCTGCCATAAGCTTCCTTATAAGCTCAGCCGAGCGGGATACAAACTCGATCTCGGGAAGAAGGCGGATAAGGAAATCGGTATTCTCGATTACGTAGCCCGAAACAATATTACGCCAACCGCGTACCGAGGAATGGAACACGTCCTCGATCGCACTGTTGAAGGCTCCGACGAGAGCCTCTCTCTTATTGTCGCTCTGCCCCTTCATTACCGGAGTAAGCTCGGCTATCGCGGTAAAGGCATCGTTCTTAAATGAGAGTCTCATTATTTTATCGAGAGTCTTACCCGACTTAAATCTCTCGGAGTTAACCGACAGAACTGCCGCAGACTCGGGTCGCATTTCTCTATCGAGGTTCACGCCTATCGTAATGCTCTTAACGTCGCTGACCCTCTCGGAGAGCTTCTCGAGGCTCTTGGTAAGATCTCTGTAATAATCGCTCTCGCTGATCTCGTCTATATAACCCGCAAGCCTCTTGCAGGCGGGGCTCGTAAGGTTATCCTTTACACCCGAGAGCCCTCTCTTAAGAGTCTCTATACAGCTGACGTACAGCTCTATCTCGGTTATGCTGTAAAGGTAAGAGTCTACACTTGACACCTGATCGTCATCGAGACGTCTCAGCTCTCTTATATCATCAAGAATCGGATGTATCTCGGAGAGTGTATCAAGCACCTCAGGCACCGCTATCAGATCACGGATGGTTGACTGTCTGTATTTAATTGTCTCTCTGTCACGTGTGTAGAAATCGGAAATATCTGCACTCTTCATATCGAAGATTTCAACAAGATTAAGCTCATCCGACACGTCCTCCGTTATATTGGGAGTACACTCCCCTCTGGCGTGTCTTTCAAGAGAATCCTTGTCAGGATAAATGAGGCTTACGAATTTATTTTCCATAGCGAGCCCTTTCTAATATAGCTTCTCATTTTACATTTTAGCACAAAGTAAAAGCAATATCAAGAAATTTTTTAATTTTCCGCGTATTTATTTATAAATAAGCTTATTCGGGTGTTGCATTTTTGCACTCTTCGGTATATAATGAACAAAAAGGGAAAGGAAAGGGTCATATGGAAAACAGTATTAAGGTCCTGATCTTAAACGGCAGTCCTCACGAAAAGGGTACGACAAGACATGCAATAGACGAGGTCGCATCCGTTCTCGAAGGACACGGAATTGCGGTTAAAATTCACACGCTTGGGGGTATAGAGGCCAAGGGATGTGTTGCATGCGGATACTGTAAGGAGCACAAGGGATGTGCGATAGACGATATTGTCAATGAGCTATCCCGAGAGCTCGAGGAGGCAGACGGTGTGATACTCGCATCTCCTGTGTATTATGCAGGGCCAAACGGAGCCTTCCTGGCTCTTCTCAACCGCCTCTTTTACAGCTCGAAAACCGACAAATCCATGAAGGTCGGTGCGTCAATAGTTGCAGCAAGAAGAGGTGGATGCACGTCATCCTTTGACGTTTTGAACAAGTACTTCACCATCAGCGGCATGCCCATAGCTTCGTCATATTATTGGAATGGGGTGCACGGAAAGAGCTACGACGAGGCATCGGAGGACCTCGAGGGACTCGAGACTATGCACTCTCTCGGAGAAAACATGGCGTTTCTTCTGAAGGCCATCCGTGATGCGAAGGAAAAATACGGCACACCGAAAAGACCGAAGAAGGTTTATACCAACTTTATAAGATAAAAAATATCCCCCGTGCATCGGTACCCAACCGAGGCTTAAGCGGGGGATATTCATTTATTTTCGTGCTGAAAGTCCGGGGGGTGCATGAAAAACGCGTTTTTTCTTCCATGCAAGATCAGCAGAGCTCGTCTATTCTCTTCTTGATCCTTGACGCAACAACGTCCAGTGCGATCTTATTTTTACCGCCGTTTATGATGATGTCGGCGTACTTCTTGGTGGGCTCGACAAAGACACCGTGCATGGGCTTAACGGTAGTGAGATACTGCTCTACGACACCGTCAATGTCCCTGCCCCTCTCCCTGACGTCTCTTGTAAGTCGGCGTAAAATACGCTCGTCAGCATCGGCATCCACAAAGATGCGGATATCAAAGATATTTCTCAGCGTCTCATCATGGAAGGTCAGAATACCGTCGACAATGATAACGTGCGTAGGCACAACCGTGACGGTAGAGTCGGTGCGTGTATGTATACGGAAATCGTACACGGGTATCTCGACAGCTCTCCCCTCTGCGAGCGACTTTAGGTGAGAGACGAGAAGCTCCGTATCAAGAGCTGAGGGATGATCATAATTCGTCTTTACTCTTTCGGACATCGGAATATGGTCCTGAGGCTTGTAGTAATTATCGTAAGCGATAACCGAGACGTCATTACCGAACATTTCGGCAATCCTCTCAGCAAAGGTGGATTTTCCCGAGCCGGTGCCTCCGGCTATTCCAATAAAAAGCGGTGCTCTCATACGATCGGTCTCCATACAGTTGTCATTACTACTATTTTAACTTATAAGAGTGCATTTGTCAACGCCCTAAAAAGGTATTGACATATAAAATCAAAAGAATTATAATATATAAAAACGAAAGGTGGGGCGTGATATGGCTAAAATTTATTCATCAGTCGATCAGCTTATAGGAAACACTCCTCTTGTCGAGGTAGGAAGGCTCACGCGGGAGCTTGGGCTCCATGCCCGTCTTCTCGTCAAGCTCGAGTCGATGAATCCTCAGGGCTCAGCCAAGGACAGAGTGGCGAAGGCTATCTTCGATTCTCTCGAGGCTGAGGGGAAGCTCAAGCCCCATTCGGTCATCATCGAGGCTACAAGCGGCAACACGGGTATAGGTCTTGCGTCAGTAGCGGCTTCCCGAGGCTACCGTGCAATCATAGTTATGCCCGACACGATGTCGCGTGAAAGAATGGCTCTCATAGGAGCATACGGAGCCGAGCTCGTCCTGACAGACGGCAAGGACGGTATGGCGGGAGCGATAAAAAAGGCGGAGGAGATAAGAGAGTCGACCCCCGACAGCTTCATCGCAGGTCAGTTTGAAAATCCGAATAACCCGAGAGCTCATTTCGAGTCGACGGGTCCCGAAATATTAAGAGACACCGACGGCGAGGTTGACGTATTCGTCGCAGGAATCGGCACAGGCGGCACCATCACCGGTGTCGGAGAATATCTTAAGTCGAAAAACGAGTATATCCGCATAGTCGGAGTCGAGCCCACCGGCTCCCCCGTAATAACCGAGGGAAGAAAGGGTGCTCACGGCTTACAGGGCATTGGAGCGGGATTTATCCCCGAAATTCTTAACACGGGTATACTTGATGAGGTTATAACCGTAGATGAAAGCTCTGCTTTCGAGACGTCCCGCATGCTTGCAAGAGTAGAGGGAATACTCGCGGGAATATCATCGGGAGCGGCACTGTATGCAGGCATCGAGGTTGCACGCCGTGAAGAAAACCGCGGTAAGACCGTAGTTGTTCTTCTCCCCGACACGGGAGAGAGATACCTCTCATCGGGACTTTTTGATAAATAAGCAAAGCTCCACTTGGGGCAACACCATAACCTAAGATAAAAGGAGAGTATTATGTCTGAAAGAATTACAAAGGACGTAGAGCGTCTCGTCGATATACTCGAGGAGGACTACGGCCGCGGAAGAGACATTGACATAAAGGACGGACTTACACGTCCTGACAAAGCTACGGTAATCAAGCTTATAGAAAGACTCAGAAGGCTCATCTTCCCCGCATACTTCAAGACGGGCGACTACCACGTTTACAGCGTGAGGACGGAGCTCTCAATGCAGCTCGAGGACGTTATATATATGCTCACCGAGGAGATCTCACGTGCCCTTGTCTACAAGGAGGAGTACAGAGATGCAAGCGGGGAGACACTCACCGCACGCTCCAAGGAGCTGGCACTCGAATTTATCTCAAGGCTTCCCAAGATACGTGCACTTATAGACACCGACCTTGATGCGGCATTCCACGGCGACCCTGCTGCATTCAACAAGCCCGAGATCATTCTCTCCTACCCCGGTCTTTTTGCTATTACCGTATCGAGAATTGCTCACGAGCTCTACAAGATGGATATACCTCTCATTCCGAGAATTATGACCGAGTATGCACACACCGAGACCGGTATAGATATCCATCCCGGTGCGACCATCGGCGAATATTTCTTCATTGACCACGGAACCGGAATCGTTATCGGTGAGACCGCCGAAATAGGCAACCGTGTCAAGATTTATCAGGGTGTAACCCTCGGTGCTCTCTCTACAAGAGACGGTCAGAAGCTCCACGGCAAGAAAAGACACCCCACCATCGAGTGCGGAGTTACCATCTACGCAGGAGCATCCATCCTCGGAGGTGACACCGTTATAGGCGAGGGCTCGGTTGTCGGAGGCAACGCCTTCATCACCGCATCCATCCCTCCCTACACAAGAGTCAGAATCAAAGCCCCCGAGCTTGAATACAGATACAGCGACCGCACACCCAGCGGTTGCCGTCAGGACGGCGAGGAGACTGTTTAAAGGTTAATAACAATAGGAAAGCACCCCTCGAAGATGGGGTGCTTTTTACTCACAACGGTATAAGCCGTAAGGCTTCATAGCGTACGGGCACGAACAAAAAAACACCACCCGATTCTGGGTGTATGGCTTAGTCGAGTGCGTACTAATTCATGCGTACGGGAATCTGCCCCATCCGACAAGGTCTCCACAGGAGACGATGGGGCAGAGTTTCGCATACCAATTACGGTATCTTGCCAAACGAGCATTGCCAGGTTAAAGCAAATAAAAAGCGGAACGTTTCGCAATCACTTTACCGCGAGTGGCAATACTCAATTCAAAACCCGAGGCGTTTTGAGTGGGTTCAATTAACGTGCGGGGCACGAACAAAAAAACACCACCCGATTCTGGGTGGTGTTTTTTCGTTGGTGACGCGTACGGGAATCGAACCCATGTTACAGCCGTGAAAGGGCCGTGTCTTAGCCGCTTGACCAACGCGCCAAATAGTGGTAGCGGATGTCGGATTTGAACCAACGACCTACCGGGTATGAACCGGGCGCTCTAGCCAGCTGAGCTAATCCGCCATATTGTCCGTGTTAATCTCGCTTGGCTATTATAACATAAGAAAATTCAAAAGTCAATACTTTTTTGAAAAAACATTTTTGTTTGGGGGATTTTCGGGGCGAGCAACTCGCTTACAACTATTTTGTTGCCGTTTTTTCTTTTTTATTCAAAGGGGAAAAATTGGCGTTTTCGTCTTCTTGTCCGAGAAAAAAGGAAGCTATCTTACGTCCCTGCTATCACGCCATCGGGTGCACCGTTATCGGTCACTTTATATACCTCTTGAATTTTTTCTTCTTTTGTGCTAAAATGATAGCAGACTTATACTCTTCCCCAAGAAAGGAAACAAATATGAGCTTAAAGGTAACGGTTATCGGATGCGGACGTTGGGGCAGCTTTATAGCGAATTACCTCGCCTCTCACGGACACGACGTAACGCTTTACGGTCCCAAGGGAGCACCCGATATTGAACAGTTTATAGAAACGAGAAAAAGTGATCTTATCACTCTGTGCGATGAGCTGAAGCTCTCTACGTCGCTCGGTGAATCTCTCAAGGACAAGGACGTGATCATCATCTCCATCCCCTCGCAGAGGCTTCGCGGACTCCTCGGAGAAATGCGTGAGCACGGCTTCACCTCAGGCAGGATAACTCTGTGCATGAAGGGTCTCGAGATAGAGACGGGCAAGAGGCTAACCGAAATCGTGAAGGACGAGATGGGCGACAGGGTTGAGTCTGCGGTATGGATCGGCCCCGGTCACGTGCAGGAATTCACACGGGGTGTACCCAACTGCATGGTTATCGACAGTGAAAGCGAGGAAATGAAGAAGCTTCTCGTGGGTGAATTTTCCTCGGAGGTAATACGCTTCTACTACGGTACCGACCTTATCGGTAACGAGATCGGTGCGGCGGCTAAGAACGTCGTAGGAATTGCGGCGGGCATGCTCGACGGTATGGGTCTCTCGAGCCTGAAGGGTGCCCTTATGTCACGAGGCACACGCGAGGTAGCACGTCTGATAGGTGCACTCGGAGGAAACGAGCTCTCAGCCTACGGTCTATGCCATCTCGGTGACTATGAGGCGACCGTCTTCTCTAAATTCTCGCACAACCGCCACTTCGGCGAGGCATTTATCAAGGGCGAGAAGTTTGACAAGCTCGCAGAGGGATATTACACTGTACGTGCATTGACTACCCTCGCTGACAAGCTCGGTGTCGAGATGCCTATTTCCAGGGTTGTCGAGGACGTTCTCTATCACGGACGTAATCCCAAGGAGGCTCTTACCTCCTTGTTCGAGAGAGCACTGAAGAGCGAGTTTTAATTTTTACCATACAAAAAGGACGAGAAATTCTCGTCCTTTTTTGTTTTTCCGTGACACCCTATGGGGTTATCACTTATTTACAAGTGCGACAAACTCGTCGATCTTCTCCTTGACACCCTCAAGTCCGGCACGCCAGAAGTCAGGGGAGGTGAGATCGATGCCTGCGATAAGACCGGTGTCCTCAACGTCGCCGAGGCTCGTTGCGGTAAGCATCTTTTTATAGGTATCAACGAAGGCTGCACCCTCCTTACGGTACTTCGCATAAAGACCTCTTGCGAAGAGACCTCCGAATGCATAGGGGTAGTTATAGAAGGAGAAGCCGCCGCTGTAATAGTGACCCTTGCACAGCCACATGAAGGGATGGCGGAGATCCTTATCAAGTCCCTCGCCGTAGGATACGTCCTGAGCGGCAAGCATAAGCTCGCACATTCTGTCAGCGTTCATAAACTCGGCAGGGCGGTTCTCAAACACAGATGCCTCAAACTTAAATCTGGAATAAATATCACAAATGATCTGACAGGTCTCCATGAGCTCGTTCTCAAGAAGAGCGAGTCTCTCGCTATCGCTCTCAGCAGAGGAGATGGCGGACTCCATAACGAGCACCTCGTTAAAGGTAGATGCGGTCTCTGCGACGGGCATCGTGTAATCCTGATTGATAATCGAGTGTCCCGATACCATTCTGTCGTGGAAGGAGTGTCCGAGCTCGTGGGCAAGAGTGAGGACGGAGGAGAACGAACCGTCGAAGTTGGTAAGCACGCGGCTCTCGCAAAGGGTGGGTACGCCGCAATCAAACGCTCCGCCAACCTTACCCTCTCTGGGATAGAAGTCTATCCATCCGTTCTCAAACGCACCCTTGATAAGGTCGTGCATTTCCATATCGAACTTAGAGAATACAGAGAGCAGATAATCCTTAGCACCCTCGATAGTGAAGGTCTTGTTAAGCTCGCCGAGAGGTGCAAAGAGATCGTACCAAGGAAGAGCACCCTCGTGACCGAGAGCCTTAGCCTTAGCAAGAAGATATCTTCTGAATGCGGGGAGGTATTCCTCGATGGCGGTCATAAGTGCATCAAGGGTCTCCTTCTTCATTCTCGAATTATAAAGCGACTTAGCAAGAGGCGACTCAAATCCGCGAAGCTCACACTCCGAGATAGTCTGAAGCTTTATGCTGTTAAGAGCAAATGCAACCGACTCCTTCACCGATTCATATGCAGCAAGCTCTGCCTCATAGGCACGGCGTCTCACGTCCGCATCCTTATCGTATGCAAGGTTTCTGACCGCAGAAAGAGTGATCTCCTCATCGCCATACTTCACCTTAAGTCCGCTTGTAAGAGAGCTGTGGAGATCGCTCCAGGCATCGGCACCCGAAAGATTAAGCTTTGCGAATACCTCCTCCTCGCCATCCGAAAGAAGATATTTCGAATCACGCTTGATATTCATCAGCATATACTTATACTCGCGAAGATCCCCGTTTTCGTCAATAAGCTCCTCCAGGCCGTCAATTGCAGAAATTCTCGCTGAAATAATCGCCGAGGGGCCCGCGGTAGCGGTAAGTGCAGACATAATTCTTCCGAGAGCAGATGCACTCTCAACGTCACGTGTGTCTGCCGAATAACGGAGGTTACAGTAAATAGCAAGCTTGGATACGAGAGTCTGAAGCTCGACAGTAGACGAAATATACTCTCTGATAAGCTCAAGCGACGAGACTTCATTATTTCCTGCAAGAATCGCATATCTCTTCACGGCGGGCTCAAGAGCGGCCATGTCGGATGCAAATTTCGGATCGTCAAGTCCCGTGTAGAGCGGAGAAAGATCCCATGTACTCATAATTTTTGATCTCCTTATTTTTATGTAATTTAATATAATTGCTCGTATTTACCGCCGGGAATAAATTCACGTATGAGCGACTCCTCGGGGATAAGAGACTCATCCATTTCCTCGGTAGCGAGAAGAGCACATCTGACTACTCCCGCATACCATTCTCTCTCGGCAAGCTCGGTGGATATAAGCTCAAGTGCGTACTTTTTCATAACGGAAAGCTCGAAGGGGTGGAAGGTGTCGAAGGCGATATCCGCAGTAGCCTTGTAGGGGTAGAGATACACATCCTCCGCCTCAAGCACCTCATGCCACATTCCGAGTGTTCTCTCGGCGTCGGCAGCACGGTAAAGATTATCTCTGACAAGGCGGCGGATAAACCTAATTTTCCTTCCTGAAAGCATTCTTTCGCGGAAATTGTTAACATTTGTTGACACGCTGACGAAGATTTTCAGCACACTCTCTGTGGGAAGTCCCGCAGAAATAATGGGATTAAGTGCGTGCAGACCCTCGACAATAACTACACCCGAGGGCATAGCGGAGTGAATTTTTGCACCGCCTCTGCCGCCGATCTTAAAATCATATTTCGGCAAAACGAACTCATGCCCTTCCGCTATATTCCGAAGGGTCAGGTGTATCTCGTCAAGCCTCAGTGCCTCGGGGCACTCAAAATCACGCTCTCCCGACTCAAGTCTCGGATAGGTAGGATCGGTCGAATCCTTATAGAAATCGTCAAGCGATACAACTATCGCCTCTTTCCCTCTCTCGATGATCGCATCCTTGATCAGGTTGGCACTGGTGGTCTTGCCCGAGCCCGAGGGGCCTGCAAGTAGGATGATCCTCACCTTATCGTGCGACACAACGTCATCAGCGATCCTTGCGACTCTTGTATGATATATTTTTTCGCTCTCGAGGACAAGCTCCTCGGGAGATTCCTTTACTCTTTTATTTATCTCCTTAATTTCAATATCTGACATATGCTTAGCTCCATTCAATTTAATAGCCGCTGATGGGAAGATCCTCGTTGTCCTCTCCCCTCTCGACTGACAGCACCTTTACGAAATATTTCATTTTCTCGTTTACAACAATCTCGACACGGTCCCCGACACGCTTGCCCATAAGTGCACCTCCGAGAGGCGACTCCTTACTGATAAAGCCAAGGAGGGCGTTCTGCCTCAGCGTGGTAACGAGCTGTATTTCACGCTCCTCACCGTTCCTTTCATTCAAAATGCGTACACGGTCAAAAAGACCTATTTCGCCCTCGCCTCGTGTCTCCTCTATTATACGTGCTGTTCTTATCATATTTTCGAGATAACGAATGCGTCCCTCGTTGCGTCTCTTCTCACGCTTAGCTTCCTTATATTCCGCATTCTCCGAGAGGTCTCCGAACTCACGTGTCCTCTTCATTTCCGCAAGAAGGCGTGGACCGAGCTCGACACGGCGATAGCGTATCTCCTCTTCCATCTTCTTTATGTCAACCTCTGTAAGCTCGTCGTACATCTCTTCTCTCCTATCAATAAAAAAGCACCCGTCACGGGTGAATAATCATTTTTATGCTATGATCCCTGAAGTCGTCAACCCGCATTTTCCTGCTAATTGGCCGTGCTCAGCCATGCAGGTGAAATATTCCATCCTGCTTATCTTACAGCAGGATATATATTGTACCATTTTTAATTCAAAAAAGCAAGTGTTTTTTTGCAATATGCATAATTTGTTTACACCTTAAAGTTTTTGTTTGTTTTTTCTTACCGGATTATTGTATTTTTTTTACGCCTGTGATATAATATGAATAGAGGGCTCTGCCTCAATATTTTTTCGAAAGGGGAATATCAAAATGGCTAAGAAAATCATTTCGACATTCGAATCTCTTCATCTCATCATTAAGCTCTTGCTTATCGTACTCCTCGGCTGGTTGATCGGCGGAATTTACAGAATTCTTAGATTCACCGAGACCGGAAACATATCTACTCTTATCATCGCTATCCTCGGCCTTGTAACGGGTGTAGGTAACTTGGTTCTTGAGGTTGTCGACTTCGTATCCGAGCTTCTTAACAACAAGATCGAGATTCTTGTAGAGGTTTAATTGTACATAAATCCCCCCTTTTGAAAAGTGTTATAAATACTAAGTAAATGCAACTCCGAGGCTCGGTTAACTCACCGCCGACGGATGCAATTCGGGGAGATACACAATCCGTGTGATTGAGATTTATGCCGATGTGATCTCATCAATAAAAAGAGCAAGAACCGAAGGTTTTTTTACCTTTAGCTCCTGCTCTTTTTTCTTTTTTATGATGCTGATTCTTTTGATAATGCGTGCTTCTTCATCCTCGTACGGATAAATATGCTCATCGCTATGACGATAGCGAGAACCGCGGCGGTCCATATGAGCATCCAGAGGAATACCTTACTGAAGCCCGTCTCTATCTCATTATTTTCGAGTATACGTGCGGCAAAGATGGGAACAATGCCCGATGCTACCGAGCTCGAGGCATTTACAACGATCGAGTACACACCCGTGTCAAGCTTCTGTCGCATTTTGAGGGGTGCGACCGAGAGAATTATCGATCGGGAGCCGTGTATCAGCACGTAGAATATAAGGAAGAGAATGAAGGTAGGGACAATGCACGTGCGGAAGAGTGCGAAGCCGACTGAAACGAATATCAAGGAGGGAGCTACGTACTCGGCAATTACGAGGATAAAGTCTCCGCGTCTATTCTCTGTTGAGCGTACGGTCATAAAGGGGCCGACGGCGGCTATGAGAGGCATAACTATCATAATCGTCTTGACAGTCTCGGTATCCATCTCACCGACCATGCTGAGATATACGTCGAGGTTGTTGCCTATTATACAGTAAATGCTGATAAGAGAACAGCCAACGAGGATAGAAAATGCGTAGAAAATTAACACGCCCCACTTCGTCTCGAAGTATGAGTAGGTGTCGGGGAGAAGATGCTCGTCCTCTTTTTTCCGACTCCCGAGCTTCATATTCGCCTCCCTCACGTGATCAAGCGAGGAGAGTGAGAGCGTATATAAAACAACACTCAAAACCGTGAGGATACCCATAGTAAGGAAGGGTGTACGCCAATCACTGCCGAAGAGGGCTGCGACTCCAAAGGAGAGAGCACCCGCAATAGCGGGGCCCGTGGTCATAACGGCACTCGCCGCAGGAAGCATTGACGATGGCAGATATACAGACAACAGCTTCAGGTTCGAGCTCCAATATCCCGCCTGAAGGATACCCATCAGGGCAAATATCACGTAGTGGCTGACAAGTTCATCCGCAAACATCATAAACGATGTGACAAGTGCGGAGCCTACTATTGTAAAGAATATATACCTCTTCAGATTCAATCTTTTCATAACGAATGCGAGAGCTATCTGAGCCACAGCATAGGTTATGGTGAAGACGTTATAGACGTTTGCGGCATCGGTGAGAGTAACGATATTCTCCTCGATGAGCGTCAGCTTCTCCGAGTTATATAAAAGACGTGACGTGGTGATTGCTATATAGGTCAGGAATGCAGAGGCGATGAGAAGTATGCCGAGCATCCTTTCTTTGTTAAATGTCTTTTTCATTTTATAAAAGATCTTTGATTACCTCATAAATTTTCTTAGCCATGATATAGAAGCCGAGCTCATTCGGATGATCCGAGTCATTCATGGCACTCATACGGTCAGTCGGAGAGAGCATATCGAGCATACCGACACCCGAGATGAAATAGACGTTCTCGTCTCCCGATTCCTTCGCCTTAAGATACGTATCGTAAATTATCTTCTCCTGCTCCGAGGCACGCTCGTGCTCGTCTATCGTGTCAAGCGAGACGTACATACACGTTTTCGACAAGATAATTATCGGAGTAGTCGGATGGGTGCGGCGAAATTCACGGTAAAGCTTCGGATGCTGGGTACGGAAAATGTCAAGATCGATACCAGAATGGTTATAGTCCGAGACGAATATACTGCAATCAAGCCCCGAGAGGTATTCTATCATTGCATCCTCTCCCCTGCCCGAGCCCGAGAAGCCGAGGTTGATGAAGTCCCTCTCACACCACTTCTCGATGAAAGCCTCATAGGTGTTGTCACCCCTACCGGCACAGAAGCCCTGAGTTATTGACGATCCGTAGTATACGATGGGCGGGGTCGTGTATAGATTAAGCGGCTTTACGGTCGATCCCGCAGTGAGTCCGACGGTGAGAGTTCTCACTCTGCCGACGATGGGGAAATAAAGAACGTAGTCACGCATACGGTCACCCGGAAGCTCGACCGAGAAGACGTAGGAAGTATCATTATTATAATTTGGGGGCATGATCTTCACGTACTCTCTGACGTCGTCCTTTCTCTCGATAAGGACAAAGCCGAGAGATGAGAGCTCGATGTTTCTCAGTCTGCTGAGGTAATCGTAGCCTACACGTATCTCGATAACCGACGAGTCCGTCGAGAATAAAAGTCTGCCGCCGGTGGTATGATGGTTAAGGACGGCTACGTCCTCGCTGACCCTCTCAGCCGCCTCGGGGGGCATACGGAGGAATCCCTCCTCACCGTAAAACTTGATACCGGCAAGAGCGAAGGAATCATTCGGGATATCATAGAGGTCAAGGCTCTCGCCCGACGCTATATCGTTAAATTTGAGCTTCTTATCGATTTCATCCATTCTTTTCATTTTGCAGCCCTCCTCAATTTCCTCTTTATTCTATCACGCACGCACGTAAGAGTCAATACAGTTTCCGACTTTTTATAAACACATTTTATAGAGAAATCAAGAATTTTCAGAGGGTGCTCCCAAAAAGTGCCATCCTTCGTACTTGACAAAGAAAGGAAAATGTATTACAATATAAATCACCCTAAAGAAGGAGGTTTTAAAAATGTCCAACATATGGCACGATATATCGCCTAAGAGGATATCAGCAGAGGATTTCATCGCCGTTATTGAAATATCGAAGGGAAGCAAGAAGAAATACGAGCTTGACAAGGAGACGGGATATATTATCCTCGACAGAATACTCTATACCTCCACCCACTACCCCGCTAACTACGGATTTATCCCCCGCACCTACGGTGATGACGGAGACCCGCTTGACGTTCTGCTCATCTGTGCAGAGCCCCTCGAGCCCATGTCGCTTGTCAGAGCCTACCCGATAGGTGTCATCACGATGATAGACAACGGCAGGATGGATGAGAAGATCATTGCTATCCCATACAACGATCCCAACTACAATATGTACCGTGATATCGACGAGCTTCCAGCCCATATCTTCGACGAGATGAGACATTTCTTCAGCGTCTACAAAACACTTGAGGGCAAGGACACCGCCGTCAACGAGGTACGCCCGAGGTCCGAGGCATTGAAGATTATAAACGGAGCGATAGATTCCTATATAAACACGTTCTGCAAGTGATCTCCCTCTCAAAAATGTGATATATCAAAGAAAAAACATAATAAACCACTGTGAAAATGTGACTTTTCCGAGGCTTCACGCCAAAGGAGAGTCACATTTTTCTTTTTCGCAAGCCGATAAAGAAAAAGCACGCACCCGAAGGTGCGTGCTATGCATTTGCATTACATTGCTGTAAATCAATTATTAGTAGTTATAAGAGTAATGCTGGTTATTCTTGTGGGGTCGGTGCCCTCACCGTCAAGCATTATCCACTTATAAGAACCGTTAAGCACAGCAGAATAATCAACGTACGCTATCTTATCTACGTCAATTCTCGCCGCCTCTTCCCATGTTGCTCCTTCGTCATTAGATCCATAGACAACAATTACGTTCTTCTTGTATCCTGCATTAATACCGATCTCTGTAATATAGCTCTCGGACTTAATAATTGCAGTTCCATTATGGGTGGAGCTCGAGTAGAGTCTCAACTGAGTCGTGAAGTGACACTGAGTTGTAACAATGGTAGTATTAGCATCAAGAACGTGAACCTCATTCTTTGCATACTGAGATCCCTCCTCATACTCGCTCATAGTATATTTATTTTCTGTATGCTTACAGATTTCTCCATCGTAAGCATGACCCAATGCTTCTGTTACATTGTCTCTATAGGTATATCCACAATCAGCATCGGTACAGATATGGGTCGTATATCCTTCTGCAGTACATGTGGGAGCAGTAACGACAGAGTTGTACTGATGCTCGTGATCAAGTGCACCGCACCATTCACAATCTCCGTCAACGAAGCTGTGATTTGCAGTTATAGGTGTTATTTGCTGAGCGGTTTCAACCTCACCGCATACCTCGCAATGAGAGCCCTCTGTAAGACCGGTAGAGATGCACGTAGCATCAATCGCTATGTCAACTACAAATGTGTGGTCGATCTTGGGTGTTTCATCCTGAGGAACAGTTATCTTTCCGCATATATCGCACCTTGCACCAGAGGTAAGACCGCTTTCGGTACAGGTCGCATCTTTAGCGGAAATGGGCGAGTTTGCATTACATGAATGTTCTTCAATAACCTTGGCATCGTATACGTAGAATTTGATAGCATCGATCATACAGCGTTCATCGCCGCCTGCACCCGTAGTGAAGTTTATCGTCTTGACGGTAGCGGTATCGATTATGATCTCATCATATTCTCCCGAATCAGAATCCTTCGTTAAAGTGTATGTGTCACCGTTAACTGTAACCTTTGCTGCATAGGTCTTATATTTAGCAACGTAAATAGTCACAGCCTTTACATCATCGGGAACAACAAATGTAAATTTAGCTGTATCAGTCTGAGTGCCGAGCTTCAGGCATGAGTTATTCTGAGCATCAAATGCACCGGCAAACACCTTGCTCATATCGGTAAGCGTGAGAGTGTATCCTCCAACTGTATACGATATTGCATCTTTCAGCTCGGTACCATCTTTATGACCGTTGGTACCATTTAGACCAAAGGTAAAGCTATATGTATAGAGCTCTTTCTCTGCTACGCAGTCACAAGTATCAGAGACATAGAAGTTATGTTCACTATTTACTGTATACACGTTTCCATTTGCTGTTAAAGCAGAACACGAGGAAAGCTTATTGGTATAATTCGCACCATCATTCGTGTGATTTGCGGGGTTAAAGTTTACGTAAGTTCCACCGTATACGTTGATCTGACCGCGGTTAGCTACAGACTCGTCAATATCAAGTGTATAGTACTTTCCGTAGTAGGTATCATTCGCCACGAAGTAACCGTTATAGATCGATACAACAGCATCTCTGGTGGCGTAAATCGTAGTACATCCATCAGAGATAAACGTACCGTTCTGAATCATTACCTTTGCACCGTCGATAGCTGAAATTACCTCGATGTATTCGCTATTGACAGTAACCAAAGCGGGATTGTTACCAGAAGCTATCATAGTACCGTTACCGGTTATAATTACCTCTGCATTTTCCTCAGCCAAGAGAACCTCAACTACCGTCGAATCGAATGCAGCATCAAGAGTGTTGCCGTTAAGGTCAAGAGTAATCTTCTTGCCGTTGTTTACAACAATAGTCTTCGAAAGCTCAACGTCACCAAGCACGGTAACAGTTCCGTTATCGGTATTATCAATAGCCTCTTGGATAGTTAAGTAGTTTTTATCTCCGACAGATGCAGAAGCAATATGCTGTCTTGCACCGTCAACAAGCTCGGAAACAAGGTACACCTCGGATGTATACGTCTCGCCGTCAAGCGTTCCCGTGATCGTAAATCCGTGTGCAAATGCAGGGATTTCGATCATATACGCACCGTCTACCTTTTGGGTAATTTTATTACCATCAACGAGGGTTGTCCAAACATCATCACCAACGGTGTACCAGTAATAAAGCTTCAGATCCGTCCAACCGAAATCATTAATCAAGTAGACAGTCTTAGCTGTTTTGTCGCTTATAGTTACACCCGCGTGCTCATTACATCCGTAGACGCCCTGGCCGCCGCCATAGAGCTGGCCGAAGGTGATGTTGGCAGAAGCGGTTGAATTAGTACCGTCGATAACCTTTACACCGCCATGGGTAGGCACGCCGTATCTCGGGTTGGAGAAGGCTGAGTTGTGCTCGCCCGCCTCAGCTCGTACCCAAGGGTATCTCTGACCTGTCGCACTATCCTGATTTGCGAACTCGTAATAGGTGTAGTTGACCCAGTCACCGTAATAAACGTTAACTCTCTCACAGGTGAGGAATTCAGCGGCAGCATTCAGTGCCTTCTTCGGGCTGTTCTGCTCGGTGTGACCGATGAGCATTCCTGCACGGCGGTATGCGTACCATCTGTATGCAGAGGTAACGTCGCTGAATACGTCAAGCTTGGCGGCAACGATAACGTCCTCCATCTTAACGGTTGCATCGCCCCACTTGCCGCCAATAACGCCTCCGCAGAGGGTATCGAAGGAGCCCCAGAGAGAGGATATCTTAACGGATGAGTCAACAACGACGTTCTTGAATGTGTGGCTATAACCCTTCGAGACATCAGTGCCGTAAGAGCCGTAGCAGACCTCACCGACAACACCGCCCGTAGCACGGTTGTAGTTAGCTATCTTAGAGTTAGTAACAACGATATTCTCGAAGTGGCACTGCCCCTGAGCGTAGCCGACTACGATACCGATGTCGACGCACTCGAATACGATATTAGCTCCGCTTACTGCAAGATTCTTGATAGTAGCATCCTTGATGGAGGCGAAGAGACCGCCGCCCGCAGTGCTGTAAGTGTATTTTTCAGAATCGAGCTCCCAGCCGTTCTGATAAAGCTTGTAGACAGTATAGCCCGAACCGTCAAAGGTTCCCATAAATACCTGACCGTCAAGATGAGCGTATCCGTATCCGATGGGGTCAAAGAGCTTGCCATCAAGATCGACGTCAACGCCAAGCTTTACCGTCTTGCCCTCAAAGGTATTGCCACCGTCAACAAGATCGCGGAAGCCTGCGAACTGCTCAGCGGTAGTGAGAGTGAATTCTGTATCATTCTCGTTATACCACGAGGTGTCCGACGTACCGTCCCACTTGTCAACGTTAGCCTGAACCGCAGAGAATACGGAGAAGGAGGCAACAAAGATGCTGACCTCGCCCGTTGCGGCATTATAGGTGTACTGGTTATGTATAGCGAAATCGTCCGCACCGGCGACTCTCGTCATAAGAACGGGTGTTCCGTCCTCGGTATGATAGAGCTTCAGCTCGGTATCATCCATGCCTGCGGGGAGGATCGCACCGAGATTTACGATCATAGGTACGGTATTATCAGCGGCGATGCCCGAGACGTGAACGTCAAGGCTTGTTGCGGCTGTGCCCTCGCCTATGATGATATTATCGGGGTCAACCTTATTGATAGCGAGGTCAAGGCTGGTAGCACCCTCGGCGACCTTAACTCCCGAGGGGAGGTATGCACTGATGCCACTCGCATCACCGATGGTGACGTTGCTCGCAAGGGTGCCGTGGATAAGAGGCACCTCGGAAAGTGCGGCGGAGGCGGTGAAGTTCACGCTTCCCTCGTCCCAATCTGCATCCTCGTCATAATTATCGCCAAAGCTATCGCTCTCACCGATATCCTGAGTAGCAAGAAGCTTGAGCGAGAAGCCGTTATCGCAAAGAGACATTCCCTGATACTCGTTGCCCGCAGTCTCGTCAAGATGGAATGCAATAGCAAGAATAGCACTCTGACCGGGAGTAAGTCTGCCGGTTGAGTTAGTCTTCTCTGCCATTACCTCGGAAATCTTACCAACGCTCGAGAGTCCGTCGAGAGTGGTGATCTCGCCGGCAACGGGATTAACGTAATACACGTCTATCACGCCAGCAAGAGCAGTTACGGGGCCGTCAGCCTCGATAGTAAGCTTCCACTTAAGATTAAGCGTGCCCGCATTGGATACCTTAATATACCTGATCTCGGTATATCCCGGCTCCCAGTTATTATGCGTGAACACCGCGTTCTGAGTTCCGTCGATCCACTCATCGGAATCGGAAGCCAGAAGCTTGTCCGACCAATGGAGCTCAACGTCGAGCTTACCTGTTGCGACCACGTTTCCCGAAGAGACAGCGGAGTCGGTAAACCAAGCGTAGGTGGTACCGACAAGCATTGCCACGCAAAGGAGGAGTGCGATCGCACTTGTGAAAATGGAGTTTTTCGTCTTCTTCATAAAAAGTCCCCTTCAAATAATACAAGCCTCTTATGCCCGGTAGAGAAAAATCGCTGTTTTTCGTCATCGAAACGAGAGAGGCCTGCCTTGTATTTTTTGCTAGATATAGTATAAAAATATAAATATGTATTCAGTATAACACAAGATATAGATGAAAGCAATATATTTTATGAAATATTATCAAATTCTTTTCAGATAAAAATCCCGCCCCTTTTACCGTATAGGTCAGGGCGGGATCTCGTTATTTATTTTTAATCAATAAGTACCCAATCCGATAAGATCGAAATAATCCGTTGCGAGCTCATACTCATCTGCATCTGCAGGGGGATTGATCTTAAAGTCATCGCTATACTCAAAGGTCTGCTCGCAGGTTGCCGTAACGGTATAATCCATCACAGTAGTCTCATAGGAGAATGCGATGCGAACGATACGTCCGTCCTTATCAAGAGTTATAACGTAATCGACTTCTCCTAAGTAAGGCACGTTAATAGCAAGTGTTACGGTAGACGTGCCGTCATCATTCTTCTCGAGCTTGAAATCATCGTTACTCATATTATCATACATGGTAACAAGACTGTCCGTCATACCGCCGACCGCATCACTGTACCCGTCACCCAATATGGACGAAAGATCATTGAGATCGATCGTCATCTTTTTCTTTCCGGCGGTGCTGATAACGTATGCGACGCCATCATGGTAAATTATGGACATTCCCGAGCCGTCGTCGGAAATAGAATAGTTTAAGCCGTCGTGATACTCGATGCTCGTGCTTGACTGCTCATAGCCGTCCATCTCGGAGATGACCACACCCGTCACCTTATAGGGGTGAGAATTCATATAACCCATGGCATTCTGAACCAAGCTCTTAGCCTCGCCGACCTCCTCGTCATCGGTATCCTCGCAGGAAACGAGTGAGGCGAAGCAGCACACAAGTGCAAGAAGGAGTGCTATAATCTTTGTTAATTTCATAATCAATACCTCGATTTACTTTCATGAGGTGAGAAATCCCACCCCGTGTCAAAAATACGTGTAAAAAAGCATTGCCTTTAATTCATATACTCAAACTTGAGCTGACGCTCACCCCACCAGTAGTGGTAGGGGAAATCCGAGCCGCCGGGGATATATACAGTAAAGCTCTTATGCACACCTGCAAACGATGCGGGAGGCGAAACGTCCCATCCGCTGTCCTTATAGACGTACATAGATCGGAGGTTATCAGCACCGCTGAAGGCACCGTTCTCAAGAATAACGAGATTGGAGTCCTCGGTGATGATAAGTGTCTCGAGCTTCGAGCCTGAGAAGGCCCCCTCCGAGACCGCAAATACCTTGGCACCGTTGTAGCCGAGAGGGATAGTCAGGGTAGTCATGGCACGTCCCTCCTCGGTAAGGCCGGTGATGGTGTAGGTGCCGTTTTTCCTAAGTGCGAAGGTGAAATATTTTTCATTCTCGTCATAGCCGTCAAAGACGGGGTCTATCGGATCGACGAAGACGGGATCGGGAAGCTTATCGGGCATATTACCCGCAGTAATTCCCTCCTCCAGCCTGATATCATTGGCAAGAATGATGGTGCGTGCAAGTGCACCGGGGTCATTGAGGTGGAAATTGGTATCGAAGAAGTAGCCTGCATCAAGTATATAGTCCTCGGGGTAGCTGATGACCGTACAGTCGAAGGCATCCGAGAGAAAATCATAGAGCCTCTCAAGCGTCTCGGCATCGGCATCCTCGCAGGCAAGCTCGTTCATAGGCGAAAAGCTGAAATACACCTTAGCTCCGAGCTTCTCACATTTTGCAGTATACTCATTGAGATAGTCGGCGAAGGCATCAAACTCGGCACCAAGCTTATCGGGGTCGAGAAGGACCTCGGTATTAGGATCGTAATACTCGGGCATTACGTTATATATCCTCTTATAGTTTGCAAAGTCGCCGTACTCATTAAAGTTTTCGGACGTGTATATCTTATCATTGAAGTCGATTCCTCCCGAGAGCTTCGCTCCGAGCTTATCGATGGAGTAGCCCCAGAGGGCACCGAGCATGGATGCACGGTTTTCTTTACCGATATACTTCAACATAGAGAAGTCACTCTCTATCGCACGCCAGGTGGTATCGGCATTGAAGAAGAGGGAGAGTGTCTCCTTATTCATCTCGGGGGCGACTATTACGATATCTCCCTCACCTATACCCGAGAGGGATAGGTCAAGCATGAGCTTGGTACCGAGGGACGCATAGAGTCCGAAATTGACAACGGGCATACCCGTGTATTCTTCAAGTGCTGCACTGTCGAGTCCGAATGCGACGGACGAGCCGCCGACAACGACTATCTTCTCGCCGTCTATGCTGTTGAGCCTCTCGAACTTCTCATCAAGAGCACCGACGAAGGTATCGTCATACTGTGGAGGAAGAATGAAGGCCACACCGACCACGAATAAGGGCGGAAGAATAAGTGCTATTACAACAAGGAGGGTGAGTAAAATCTTAGTTGATCTTTTCATAAAGCACCTCCTCAGAACCTGAAGTAGATAAACGTGCTCTCAACGCCGCGGGAGAGCAAGAATATCCACACAAGTGCAATGATATAAACGTAGTAAACGAGAGCTCCGTTAGCGGTAATCGCCTCTGCGGAGTCACGCTCGGAATAATCGACGAGTCTGTCGATGAAGAAGAGAGCGGTTATCGCAAGGACGACAGTCAGAGCCTCGGTAAGTCCGAGACCCATAAGCGAGAGAGTCTCACGTATACCGCCGAAGTTACCCGTAACACGTCCTACAAGAGTGACGGCATCGGATATGGAATTCGCACGGAAGATGAGCCATGCAACACATACAAGAAGGAAGGTTATAACACGTCTTACCGCAATAACCCCTCCCGCCTTCGGCGATGAGCCAAGCTTGGTTATAAGGCGATCACGTGCGGGGCGTGTAAGATTTCCGACTATCTGATATACTCCGTGAAGAGCTCCCCAGATAACGAACGTCCAGTTCGCTCCGTGCCACAGACCCGACACCAAGAAGACGAAGAAGAGATTAAAGAGGTGACGGGGACGTGAGGTGCGGTTTCCGCCCATAGGTATGTAGAGGTAGTCACGGAACCAGCTCGAGAGGGATATATGCCATCTCGCCCAGAACTCCTTGATGGAGGATGCGGTGTACGGGTGGTCGAAGTTCTTCATCAGCCTGATGCCCATAATACGTGCACATCCCGTGGCGATATCGGTATATCCCGAGAAGTCGCAAAAGATCTGTACGGCGAACATAAGGGTCGCAATGATGACTCCGAGTCCCGTAGCCTCCTCGGGGGAGTTGTAGACCGCCGTCACGTATACGGAGAGAAGGTCTGCGACGCAAATCTTCTTGAAGAATCCGAGAAGCATGACCCTGATACCTCTTTGGAAGTCATCCTTATTAAACCTATGCCCTTCTCGGAGCTGGGGGATGAGATTATCGGGTCTCTCGATGGGGCCTGCCACAAGCTGTGGGAAGAAGGAGACGAAGAGAGCGTAGAAGAAGAAATTCCTCTCGCACTTAATATTTCCTCTGTACACGTCTATGACGTACGAAAGAGTCTGGAAGGTGTAGAAGGAAATTCCTACGGGCAAAACGAGGTTGATAACTATATCGGGTCTGTCGAAGCCGAAGAGCTCCGCAATTCCAAGTAAGGATTCGAAGAGGAATCCGAGATACTTATAGACGAAGAGCGTACCCAGGCAGGCGACAAGAGTAAGAATGAGAAAGAGCCGTCTGACAAACGTCTTTTCCGATCTCTCGATGATCAGCGAGGAGACCCAGGATATAAGTGTCGTGCCGAATATGAGGAATACAAGCTCCGCCTCATAGAAGAGGTAGAAATAGTAGCTCGCAATAAGGAGCATCGGCCATCTCGCCCTTTTCGGAAGAACGAAGTAAAGAAGGGCTACTATGGGGAAGAAGATAAGGAACTCAATAGAATTAAAGGTCATCCTGCTTCTCCCTTCTCGATATTACGTAAGAGGCGGCGGCATGCACCGTCAACAATGCCATAGAGAGAAGAAGGAGGAAGGAGAGCTCCCTTCCCGCTAAGAAGAGTGAGATGAGAAGAAGGGTATGGAGGGCTATACCAAGATACCCGAACAGCTCACGTCTCTTAAAGATAAGAGGCAATATATGAGTCGCAAGGCACGCTATGAATGCGGCGATTGCGATCACGAAAAACAATTCATTAAAATCCATATTACCTCCCTAAATGTAAAGTATAGTTTTCATTTTCATTATTTAGGCGACCACTCGATGAGGGGCGAATCGGTTGCACCGAACTCAAAGAGACAGCCGTCGAAGTCTTCTCCGACGTCCCTGAGCCCCTTAACGTCCCCGATGCCGAGGCACTCAGCAAGGGCGAGGTAGAGTCTGTAAGTTCTGTACGTTCTGCCGTAATCATTGAGGTGGAACGCACTGTCATAGAAGTAGTGGTGATCGAATACGAAGTCGGAAGCAGAGCCCATAAGTCCGTCGACATCGTATATGGAGAGCAGAAGCTCCTCATAACTTGCGAGCCACTCAGCCGAGTCAGCCCCCTCAACGAGATAATCTGCGTCAACGGGACAGAAGCCGAAGTAAACCTTCGCACCGCCGGACTTAGCCCTGTTAATTGCGTGGTTCATAATATCGGTGAAATACGCATCATCAATAGATGCCCAGGTGATATTGGACATATCGGTGTAGTCCTTGTTGGCCTCCTGCTGAGAGCCGTAGATATCTCCCTCAAACCTTGACTTCACACGCTCGTTCATCGTGATATAGTAGGTGTTGTGGTGATAGGAGGACGAAAGACCGCCCTTCTTACTGTTGAGATAGTCACCAAACTTATTGGTTGTAGGCTTATCGTAGGTGGGATTGGGGTTAAGAAGATCACCGAGGGCACAGATGCTCTCATACGTTATGGGGGTATTCTTGAATCGGTAGTTCTGATTGAGATCCGTCATCGAGGAGAACATTCCGTTGTAATTAGAGAAGTCAACGTATCTGTAAATGTTGACCATTCCCTCAAGGTCACGGAAGGTCTTCCAGTAGAGCTCTCGCTCACCGAACATATAAGAGGAATTCTCGGGTGCGTATATGATAATATCTCCCTCGTGTGCGAGTGCACTCATAGCCTCAAGGTAAAGTGCACCGTGGGTGGTTCTCGTCGTACCGAAGTTGATAACTCTCATGCTGTCGTCAAGAAGCTTCTCAAGATACTCACTTCCAAGACCCATAAGAGAGGAGGAGCCGGCGATGACGATGACTCTGTTCTTGTTCTCGGATGCGAGAAGTCTCGAAAGCTTTACGGCAAGACCGCCGACGTCGACACCCGAAAATCTCGGAGGTGTAGTCGCATTGACGTAGAAGTTGCGGAAGCTTGTGTAGCTCGCCTCGTCAAACGCCGCATCGTTCATCGAATAGATGCCGTCGGGATAGTAGACCGTGGTTATGTAGGGACAATTCGTGAATGCACCGTCCTCGACACGGAGCATATGTCTGCCCATTACAAGAGTCTCGAGCTTCTTATTATGGAAGGCACCGCTTGCGATAGCGATAACGTATTTACCGTCTATCGACTCGGGTATAACTACCTTCTCGGCATCTCCCGTGTAGCCTGTGATTATTATTCCGTTTTCAACCCAATGGGGTACGTTTGATGCGACAATGCCCGCAGGGATGGAGTAGGTATAGTCGGAGTAGGTGAAATCACTCGAGGGCGTCGCCTCGCTCCAGATGCAGTAAAGTGTTGTGATTGCCCCATCTGTGGTGATCGGCACCTTAGAGCCTAAGCTGTAGGAGGTACCCTTACCGTCGGGACGTGTATTGTATTCAGTGAGGACGTATCCCTCTCTTGTAAAGGTTCCGTCATCGTAGAAGCCGGATGCACACTCGAAATATGCAAGATAATCCTTACCGTATTTAACCTCAAGGGTGGTGGAGCGTACGGTAGTGGTATAGTATGCTGAGGACTTCATATTGGGAGTAGAGTGGTTGATCACGCCGCCGTTAGAATCGTAATAGATCTTATCGGCATCGACGTAATTCGCATATACGGTAAGCACACCGTCGACAAGGTATTTCGGCTCTGCGGTAAGCTCGAATTCACGGCTTCTCGAGATAACCTCGCCGCCTCCGATAAGCTTATATCCGACCGTCCAGCCGACGAATACTCTAGACTCATCGCCCGCATAAAGCTTAATACGTGTGCCTGCCTTGATCTCGCCGCCTCCCTGTATACTGGACGTATCGAGGCTCGATGCAGGCTTAAAAATATAAACGTACGTCTCGTTCAGATCGTAATCAGCCTTCTTGAAGACGAGATTAATATTAGTGTTTCTTTTTACGTTTTTAACGGTGAGCTTACCCGTGTCCGAATCGTATTCCGCTCCCTCGGAGGAAACGTAAACGTAGCCCTCCTCAACCTTAACGGTAAATACAGCATCCTCGCCGGGCTTGACGTTCACGGGGTTCTCACCCTCTATCGAGACGCCCTCCGAGAGAGAAACCATGACACGGTACGTCTTATCATTATTATCACCCGATCCACCGTCCGAGCCACCGCACGAGGCAAGTAGCGAAAGAGAAAGAAGAGTGATCAGAATAAACAGTGCAGCCTTTATTTTCTTCATTGTATGCTCCTCTCATCAATTGTTTATAAGATATATGTCTTTGGTAAGACGAAGTGTTTCTTCAAGATCCCAATCCCCTCCCTCAAGGTGCACAAACGATACTATAAAGTAAGCGTAATGCGTACGGAGAAACACCTCCGTGGATCGGTATCCGTTAGTCAGAAGGAGAGTAATATATACAAATTCTCCGTATTCCTTTATAAGGTCTCTCGAGATATCAACCTTATCCGCATAAAGCCTTGCGAATGCCATCTCGGAGAGCGACGAGGGTATCTCCTCAGCAGCTGCTGCGGTGAAGGATATTCTTGTGAATCCCACCACCAGCTTTCCGTCGGAATATGCCAGATCGTAATCGACGGAATCCACACGCTCGAACCTCTCGCTAAGCTTAATACCAAGCTCACAGTGCTCCATCCTGACCTCCTCATCCTTATCACGTGAGCAGGACGTAAGAAGAGAGACGAGTGCGAGGACGAGGGCTATGAGTCTCACTCTCATACGCCACCTCTGACAAAGCGGAGGATATCCTCTGCCCTGTCCGCTATCACGTCGGCTCCGCTCTCTTCAAGCTCCTCTCGGCCGCGGAAGCCCCAGGATACTCCTATCGCAAGAGCCGCACCCGCATTCTTTGCAGTGAGGATATCGACAGACGTGTCGCCGATAAAAGCAAGCTCGGAGGAAGACTCCCCCATCTCCGAGAGCATCTCGAGTGTGGATTTCGGCAGGGGCTTCAGGCTCGCCGTATCACGTCCGCCTCGTACAATGGCAAAGCGGTCGCCGAAATAGTGGCTCACGATCTGCTTGACGGTGCTCTCGGGCTTATTGGAGAGAACTGCGACTGTATATCCCATCTCACGGAGGCTGTCGATAAGCTCGGGTATCCCCGGGTATGGCTCGGTGAGATAGTAAGGATCACTGTCATAATCATCGTTATATTTCTTTAATATTCTCTCGAGAGCATCGGCATCCGTGACACCGCGTGAATTAAGCGTTCTTTCGATCAGCTTACGTGCACCGTTGCCTACGAATATCCGACACTCGTCCTCTGTAATAGGGGCTATCCCCTCTGCCGTGACGGTTTTATTCACGTAATAGGCAATGGTAGTCACCGTATCAAGAAGAGTACCGTCAAGGTCAAATATACAGCATTTAATCATTATTTATCAGTTAATCCTTTCAAGCTTGGCAAAGGTCGCCATAAGCTTCTTAACCCCTGCCTTATCGAATTCGACCTCATAGAGGACGTCTCCGCCCAAATCACGCATAGTCTTGATAACGCCCTCGCCGAAGGTTGCGTGACGCACTCTCGAGCCCGGTTGGATCCTCTCTATACCGTAGCCGGAGGATTTCTTCACCTCGGGTCTCTGAGCCACGCTGGGAGCACGGCGGAATTCGCCCGATACACTCTCTGCCGCCCTCTCACGGTATCTCGGCTGAGTGAAGGAGGACATACGGGGAGGCTCACGCCTCGGCATATCCCTCTCGATCAGGGCTGCGGGTATCTCACGCATTACGAAGCGGGAGAGGAATCCCGGTCTCGTTCTTCCGTACATCATACGCTCACGGGCGTGGGTCACGTAGAGCTTCTCCTTCGCTCTTGTAATAGCAACGTATGCGAGTCTTCTCTCCTCGGACATAGCGTCCTCGGTATCACCGTCCTTATCGGATGGGAATATTCCCTCCTCCATACCTGCGATGAAGACTATCGGGAACTCGAGTCCCTTCGCTGCGTGCACCGTCATAAGAACTACCGCATCTGCATTCTCATCGTATTTATCTACGTCACTGACGAGGAATACCTCCTCAAGGAAGCCTCCGAGAGTCGGCTCGTCACCGGTTTCGGAAATTCTCGTCTCATACTCCACAGCGGCGGAGACAAGCTCCTCCACGTTCTCAACCTTGCCGCCCCCGATGATGGGCCCCTCCTCGAGAAGCATATCTCGGTAGCCCGTTTTCTCAAACAGCTCACGTATCAGCTCGGAGGGGAGTGCGGACGATCTGCCAATCTCATCCATGAGAGAGGTGAAGGCCATAAGCTTATCCGCAGTCTTACCGAGTGCGGTGTATTCGTCAGCCCTCTTCATTATTTCATACATAGGCACGCCGAGGGTTGATGCGAGGCTCTCTACTGCCTCAAGGGTAGCGGGGCCTATCTTCCTCTTCGGCTCGTTGATTATTCTCTTCAGCCTCATATCGTCGTTGAGGTTAGCAAGCACGGAGAGGTAGGCGATCATATCCTTGATCTCCTTACGGTCGTAGAAGCCCATATCTCCGACAACTCTGAAGGGGATTCCGCTCTTTGTAAAGGAGGTCTGAAGCGAGCGTCCGAGTGCATTCACACGGTAGAGCACGGCATAGTCCGAATAGTGACGTGAGTCTGTGTGCACGCCGTTCACTATCTTCTCGACGATATATTTACCCTCGTCATTCTGGTCCATAGCCTCTCTGACTATTATCTTCGAGCCCTCACCCTTCTTGCACCAGAGCTTCTTCGAGTGTCTTTTCTCATTATGTCCGATGACCGCATTTGCCGCAGAGAGAATATTTCCCGTCGAACGGTAGTTCTCCTCGAGCTTTACCACGGTGGCATCGGGATAGGTCTTATCGAAGTTGAGGATGTTCTCTACCGTAGCACCTCTGAAGCGGTATATGGACTGATCGTCGTCTCCGACAACCATTATATTACGCCTCTTGTCAGCGATGATCTTGGTGAGTACAAACTGAGCGTAGTTGGTATCCTGATACTCGTCGACAAGCACGTACTTGAATTTATTCTGATAGTATTCCCTGACATCCTCAAAATTCTCAAGGAGCTCTACGGTCTTCACGATTATATCATCGAAGTCCATAGCGTTATACTGAAGGAGTCTCTCGGTGTAAAGCTTATAAACCGCCTTTATATCCCTTGAACGGGGGTCACGCGTCAGCTCGTAATCGTCATAATGGATAAGAGAGTCCTTCGAGCGGCTGATCTCGCCGGCCACAACCTTGGGATTCAGTCTCTTCTCGTCTATCTCAAGCTCCTTCATACAAGCGAGGATGAGTCTCTTCGAGTCATCGGTATCGTAAATGGTGAAGCCCTGCTTATATCCGAGAAGCTCGCCGTGCTTACGGAGTATACGGAGACACACGGAGTGGAACGTACCCGCCCAGATGCTCTCGGCAAGCTCCTGATCTCCGAAGACGGAGAGAAGTCTGTCCTTGATCTCCCTGGCCGCCTTGTTGGTGAAGGTGATGGCCAGCACTGCCCACGGAGGACAGGGACGAGTAATAAATCTCGGAAGAATCTCGGATATCTCCTCCGCCGACATCGACTCCGCCATCTTGAGTGCCGTTACCGTATCCTCGTCAACTCCCTCGGGGAGCGACTCGTCAAAGTATGCATCACCGTATTTGATTATATAAGCTATTCGGTTTACAAGAACGGTAGTCTTACCGCTACCCGCTCCCGCAAGAACGAGAAGAGGGCCCTTCGCGGTAAATACAGCCCTTCTCTGCTCGGGATTGAGCCTTTCCGAATATACCTTATCAAAGAGGCGTCTTTTAGCCTCTGAAAATTCTCTTTTAAGATCCATTCTATTCCTACCTTAGGGTTTTTATCCGTGGTGGATATCCACCGTTTTCGCACTCAAAAATGCATTTTAGCAAGAGTTTACAAGGGAATTTCGTCCTTCTTCGTAAAAGTTACTCCATACATAGTAAACAAATTGACAAAAAACAATCGTCACCCACAAGAAAAAACGCATATCATAAAGGTATGAGCCCTGCACTTTTCCTGCTTTTTGCTTCCTTCGAACAAGAGGTCGAAAAAGTTTTCCACATTTTTGATTGTTGAAAATGTTGATAATTTTTTGTCGAAAAAGCCCGACAGCAGTTGACAATTACAGCTTAACGGGCATTTTTTCGCAAGTTATCAACATTCCCGATGTGGATACTGTTAGAAATACAGTGCCGTATGCAAAAATACATTTTTCCGTTGTTTGTGCATTTTTGTTGATTTCAAAAGGCAGATGTGTCTTTTTTCGCCTTTTTGTCATCTGCCTTCGTTTTTCTCTATTTTTGTATCGTAAAAATTACTCGGCTTTTTAGTTTTTTACCGTAATTTTAGTTTTTCTTGTTATTTATTTCTTTTTCCGAGCTTTTCCCGTGCGTCCGCCAGAAACTCTGCCGCTGCCGCTTCGTGACAGCTTGTCAGCCTCACGTGAGATCCTGAGATAATCGTCACCGAATATTTTCTCAAGCTTGGTTTTGTGCGATGCTGAGACGCCACGCTTCGGCGGCTGATGACCGCGTGAGCCCGCGGGATTCTTTCTTCCCTTGGTATTTCCTCTATCGCCCTTCCCTCTCGGGGTGCTCTTCGGCTGATAGCGTGTATCGGTTCCCTTGCCGAAGGCCTGTCTTACAAGGCAGTCGGGACCGTTTCCGATAAGATCCTCTCTGCCCGCAAGCGTCAGTGCCTCACGGACGAGGTTCGCATTCTCGGGACGGGAGAACTGAAGGAGAGCTCTCTGCAAAAGCTTCTCACGGTAGTCCGTGGTAACGTACACCGTCTTACCCGTCATCGGGTGTATACCCGTGTAATACATAACGGTAGAGATGGTACCGGGGGTGGGATAGAAATCCTGCACCTGCTCGGGCGAATATCCCCATTTCTTTAACCACACCGCCATATCAACGGCGTCCTTCATAGTCGTGCCGGGGTGGCTTGACATAAGATAAGGAACAAGGTACTGCTCAAGACCCGCCTCACGGCTGATCTCAAAGAACTTCTTCTTGAACTTCTCAAACACCTCACACGGAGGCTTGCCCATCATGGAGAGGGCGTTAGGGGAGCAGTGCTCGGGTGCTACCTTGAGCTGACCCGAGGTGTGGTGTGTGACAAGACGGCGGAAGAAGCTGTCATCCTTATCAAGAATAAGGTAATCAAACCTGATTCCCGAGCGAATAAATACCTTCTTTATACCGTCTATCTTCTCTATTTCCTCGAGCATATGCATATACTCGGAGTGATCGACCTTTAAATTCTTGCAAGGAGTAGGAGCCAAGCACTTGCGTGAAGGGCATACGCCCGTCCTCTCCTGCTTGTCGCAGGAAGGATACCTGAAGTTGGCGGTAGGTCCTCCTACGTCGTTGATATATCCCTTGAAGCCGTCGAGGGCAGTTATCTTTCTCGCCTCCTCGACAACACTCCGCTCGGAGCGTGAGGTGACCGTGCGTCCCTGATGGAAGGCGAGAGCACAGAAGTTACATCCGCCGAAGCAGCCTCTGTTGTGCGTGATCGAGAATTTGACCTCCTGTATAGCGGGAACACCGCCGAGGGGCTCGTAGTCGGGATGGTAGTCACGCATATAGGGGAGCGAATATACCCTGTCGAGCTCCTCTCTTGTGAGGGGAGGCATAGGGGGATTCTGCACCAAGAGCTTATCGTCATAATGTTCAACAAGAGCCTTGCCCGACACTGCGTCAATATTCTTATACTGAGTAGCGAAGGCACGTGCATAAGCCTGCTTATCCGTCTTCAGGGTATCGTAGTCGCCGAGGTTGATATACTCATAGTGTATCTTCTCCTCGGGCGATGCCATAAAGACAGTACCCCTGACGTCACGTATCTTCTTCACGGGCACACCCTTATCGAGAAGGCGTGCAATCCTCGTTAAAATGTTCTCACCCATACCGTAGGTGAGGAGGTCGGCACGTGAGTCAACGAGGATACTTCTCCTGACCTTATCATCCCAGTAATCGTAATGGGCAAATCGGCGAAGAGACGCCTCAAGACCGCCTATAATAATAGGCACGTCACCGTATGCCTCACGTATTCTGTTACAGTAAACTATCACCGCACGGTCGGGGCGTGCACCCATCTTACCGCCGGGTGAATAATAGTCGTAGCTTCTCTTTTTCTTTGAGACGGTATAGTGAGCGACCATACTGTCGATATTTCCGCCGGTGACGAGGAAGCCGAGACGGGGACGTCCGAATTTTTTGAAATCCGAGACCCCTTTATAATCGGGCTGTGAGAGAATCGCAACACGGAAGCCCTCGGCCTCGAGCACACGGGAAATAATGGAAACGCCAAAAGACGGGTGATCGACGTATGCGTCGCCCGTTACGTATACAAAGTCAACGTCCTGCCAACCTCTCTCCCTTACGTCATCACGACATACGGGAAGAAAACCGTCTCTTGTCATAGCTTCCTCCAAAAATTATCAAAGAGTGAAGGTTGAAAGCTCTACCTCTCTCTGCTCGCCGTTTTGCATATCACGTATCTGAGCCCTTCCGCACTCACACTCGGAGTCTCCGATAATGAGAGTGTAGCGTGCTCCAATTTTGTTAGCGTATTTCATCTGTGCCTTGAGGCTTCTGCCGACAATGTCACATTCAACTATGTGGCCGCCACTTCTGAGTCTCTCGGCAATACCAAGAGCCTCGACTGCCGCTCTGTCGCCGAGAGAAGCAATATAAAGCTCGGGGAGCTTCACGTCGATCTTATCCGTGCCAGCTTCACGCATGGCGAGAATAAGTCTCGTGATACCCATACCGAAGCCGATACCCGAGAGCTCGGGTCCGCCGAGCGACTTAACGAGTCCGTCATATCTTCCGCCTCCGCAAACGGTGGACTGAGCACCGATGCCCTCTGCGATGAACTCGAACACGGCACCCGTATAATAGTCGAGTCCGCGTACGATGGAGGTATCAACAACGTATTCTATTCCCATAGCGTCAAGCGAACGCTTAAGCATATCGAAGTTAGCTTCACACTTCTCGCAAAGGTGCTCTACCGTACGGGGAGCATCAGCGGCGATCCTCTTACACGCCTCTACCTTACAGTCGAGAAGACGAAGGGGGTTCTTATCAAGACGGGATCTGCAGGTCTCGCAGAGGCAGCTCTCGCTTCTCTTGAAGTGATCGACAAGAGTCTGTCTGTATACGGGACGGCACTCGGGACATCCGATGGAATTAAGGTGAAGCTTAACGTTCTTAAGACCGAGTCTCTTCAGCACCGATGCGGCGAGAGCGATAGCAGTAGCATCAGCGGCAGGGCTCTCCGAGCCGAACATCTCGGTACCGAACTGGAAGAACTCACGGCTTCTGCCCGCCTGGGGCTTCTCGTGACGGAAGCACGAGATTATATAGTAGTACTTGAGGGGCATGGGATCAGAGCACTTACCGTTCTCAATGATCGCACGTGCTACCGATGCGGTTCCCTCGGGACGAAGCGATATAGAACGGTTCTCGTCTCTGTCAGCGAAGGTGTACATCTCCTTCTGCACAACGTCCGTGGTATCTCCGACGCCTCTTACAAAGAGCTCGGTATTCTCGAAGGTGGGAGTACGTATCTCACCGTAGCCGTACTTCTCCGCCTCCTCTCTCATTATTCCCTCTATATAGCGGAACAGCGGGGTCTCATCGGGGAGAATATCCATCGTTCCTTTAATCTTCTGTATCATTTTTCAAAACCTCCTTATGTGCGAGCGTAAGCAGCTCCTCTATTCTTTCCTCATCGCCGAGCCACGTCAGCATTCCGATAACCGCCTCGAAGCCGGTCGCGTGTCTGTAATCAGCTACGGATGCATGCTTCGGCTTATTGAGGTGTCCCGAGTTTGACGCACGTCTGAAGACGTCCCTCTCGTCATCGGTAAGCTCAGGCTCTATTCTTCTGTACATATCCGCCTGAGCCTCGGCGGTAACGTATGATAGCGACAGTCGGTTAAGCTCTCCCGCCTTGGATATCCCACGCCCTACGAGCATACGTCTGACGTAGAGCGAATGTCTCGCATCACCGAGATACGCAAGAGCGGCCACCGACGGCAGCTCGGTTCCCAATACCTTTTCGTGCAATTTTCTATCCTCAATCTCTGTAATATTTCAAGTAGATCTCGTTTATTTCCTTATCGATTTCTTCGATCTCGAGAACGATCTCTCTCCTACGCTTTTCAACGTCATCGAGAACCTCTTCTCTTAGGTCAACGTATTGCTTGCGTCCCTCCCACGCACTGTCGAAGTCGGTAACGTCAAGCTCGTCCGTGCCCATAAGCTTCTCGAAAACGTCGATCATTCGTCCGAATGCGGACGCTCTGTCATAGTCCTCGTAATCAAAGAGGATGTCGCCGGTCGTATCGGTGAAGTTAACCTCGTAGAAGCCTGCACCGCCATCGCCGAGAATCTCATTGAGCATAGCATTAGCGTAGCCTCTCATATTCCAGCCTACGACACCGGGATGCCATACGTCTCCCGTAACGTTCTTCTCAATAAAGGGAAGCTCGTCCTCACCGTGGTGGAGTGCGTGGACTATTCCCTCGCTCTTCAGATATTCATCGTAATCGAGCGAGTACGTCATTCCCTTGAACATAAGAGCATTCGGGAAGGTGAGCCCCTCCTCGCTGAAACGCTCCCTCATACGCGGAATATATTCCTGAAGGTCGCCCTCGCCGTCCCAATAAAGAACGTAACGCCAGCCTGCATCAACCATATCATCGAACTGCTCTCTGGTAATACAGCCCTCGTCACCGGGCATATTTCCCTCATAGAGAGCCATATATCCGAAGATCTTGATCTCCCTGAAGGCTCCGCTTGTTTTTCTTAAAAACATCGGGAAGATATCGTTATAAAGCTGTGGGTTAAGCTCGGTCACGATAACACCCGTGAAGCTGCCGTCAGCGATCTTTCTGAGATAATACTTCTCCACGTTGGCATATTCAACGAGAAGATTCTGCTTCCTTACCTGAAGATCTCGGGTCTCCTCCTCAAATTTCACAAGCCTTTCGTCTTCTTTTCTCTGACGCATCTTATCAAGTCCCACTGTCAAAACGAGAGAGAGGACGAGGATGACAGCAGCAGAGATGAATAAGGCAAATCGGAATTTAGGATTTTTGAGTAGTTTTTTCATACAGTCTCCTTTGGCATGGCCATGAGAATTTAAAATTTGGGTAATCATAATTATTATATAAAATCTTTAAGTATTTGTCAAGTATGGGGAGTATAGTGCGTGCGTAAATATTTTTTGAAAAATACTTGAATTGTGGGTGGGTGTATGATATAATTATTTTGAATAAACAGATTTCCTTTGAAAAGAAGCTTGCTATATGTCAGATTTCAGTTACATTAAGAAAAATCTCGAGGAAGTGAATGCGGAAATATCCGCTCTCGCCGAGAAATACGGAAGAGACGTCACCCTTGTCGCAGTGACGAAGAGTGCTACGGACGAGGAGCTTATCGCACTCGCCGAGTACGGCATTTCGGATATCGGTGAGAACAGACCCGGAGAGCTGAAGAGGAGAGGCGAATTACTTCTCTCGCACGGATACTCGCCGAGACTGCATGAGATAGGCAACCTCCAGAGAAACAAGGTGAAGCTTGTCGTAAGCTCGGCTCATCTTATCCACTCGGTGGGTAAGGAGTCATTGGCAGACGAGATCAACCGTCAGGCGTTGGCACTCGGTATTAAGGTGCCCGTTCTCGCAGAGATCAACTCCGCCAAGGAGGAGAATAAGAGCGGTGCTTTCCCCGAGGATGCGGATAAGCTGTGTGCATACATATCCTCACTCGAGGGACTTCAGCTGAAGGGACTTATGACTATGGGTCCGCCCGACGATGATGCCGAGGTAATGCGTCCGTATTTCAGGCTGACAAAGGAGCTCTACGATAATTTAGGTAAAAAATACGGCTTTTCGGACGGAGGAGTGCTCTCTATGGGTATGTCCGACAGCTACCGTGTAGCTATCGAGGAGGGATCCACCCTCGTTCGTGTGGGAAGACGTTTGTTTAAAAAGGAAGGGGAATAGATATGTTTGAAAAGTTTTTGGAAAAATTCAGGGGACGTGATCGCCAAGCCGATGACGAGATGGAGTTCAAGACCATCGAGGAGCTTGATAAGCGTGAGGCTCTCGCAGCACCTCAGGAGAGCACTGAGGCAAGAGCTGTTGCAGATGACCATGCACCGAGAAGTGCCGACAGCGTCGAGCTCAAGGTAATAAGACCCGAGTCGTACGAGGAGGCCAGCATTGTTGCCGATCATCTTCTCGCAGGCAGCACGGTAGTGCTCAATCTCGAGGCTCTCGAACGCCCCGTTATTCTCAGAATGCTTGATTTCTTAAACGGAGTTACATATTGCTCTGACGGTGAGATCAAGAAGGTCGCCCCCAACACCTTCATTGTCACCCCCCACGGCAACGTTGACATCTCCGACATGTAATCAAGTCTCTTCGGAGCTGAATTTTGATAACTATACTTTACATTTTGGCAAAATCCGTCGCAATTTACCTAAACCTTGCGACTTACGCCATGCTTGGGCGTGTGCTCCTGCAGTTCTTTGCTAATCCCGAGGAGAGCAGGCTCTACGCCCTTTTATTTATGGTAACCGAACCCCTGATACTTCCCTTCAGACTCCTTCTTGCAAAATTCAACATAGGACAGAACTCTCCCCTTGATATTTCCTTTATTACAGCATGCTTCGGAATATCACTGATAAGAATGTTTCTGCCCGTTATATGAGGAAATATGAAAAATACATTAAAAAGCCTGGTTAAAAAAAGATCGGCACGCGATTATATTATTTACTCTCTCGTTATTCTCGTGGGAGTGTTTCTCGATCAGCTGACGAAGTTCCTGGCGAACAAATATCTAGAGCCCGTTATGAAGGTTCCGATTATCGAGGACGTCCTGGCCTTGCAGTACCATCTCAATCCCGGAGCGGCCTTCGGCTCCTTTGCAGATAAGCCCTACATCTTCAACACACTCTCAGTAACTATCATCGTTGTGATGCTCCTTTATCTCTATCTCGGACACGCCGAAACCACTCTCTCGGGAATCGCGTGTGCAATGATTGCCTCGGGCGGTATCGGAAACATGATAGACCGCACTTTCTTCGGAGAGGTAACGGATTTCATTTATTTCGAGCTTATAGACTTCGCTATCTTCAACGGTGCAGACAGCTTCGTCTGTGTCGGAGCGGGTCTTCTTGTCCTTGCTCTCATACTTGAGATTAAGGATGAATATAAGAAGGAAAAGATAAAAAAGGCCACCCCCGATTGTAATGATGAGGCCTCCGTCCCTGCTGACAGAGAGGACGGCAAGGAATGATCCTCACTGTTGAGAAGGACCGTGAAGGTGAGAGACTCGATGCCTATCTATCCTCGATGACCGAGCTGTCCCGCACCGCCGCAGCTAAGCTCTGTGACGAGGGTGCAGTCACCGTTAATGGCAAGCCGTGTCAAAAAAAAGATAAGCTGAGGGAGGGTGACACCGTATCGGTAGAGATCCCCGAGCCCGAGGAATATGACGTCCTCCCCGAGGATATCCCCCTCGACGTAGTATTTGAGGACGGAAGCATTATCGTTGTAAACAAGCCGTCGGGAATGGTAGTACACCCCGCCCCGGGCAACTATTCGGGCACGCTCGTCAATGCCCTGCTCCACCACGCAAGAGACTCGCTCTCGGGTATCGGCGGAGTTATGCGTCCCGGTATAGTGCATAGAATTGATAAGGACACCTCGGGACTTCTCGTTGTAGCCAAGTGCGACAGTGCACACGCCCATCTCTCGCGTCAGCTCGAGTACCACGGAGTGGTAAGAGAATATCACGCACTTGTTAAGGGCGGATTCCGAGAGGAGCGAGGCACGGTTGATAAGCCGATAGCACGCCACCCCGTCGACAGGAAGAGGATGGCTGTCGCCATAGGCGACCCCTCGGCCCGCAACGCCGTGACGCACTACGAGGTCATAAGATCGTACGGTGACATCACGTATCTGAAGCTCATGCTCGAAACGGGCAGAACCCACCAGATAAGAGTGCATATGTCCTCCATCGGACACCCGCTCATCGGTGATGAGGTCTACGGAAGCACCAATACCCCCTTCGAAAAGCGACACGCCCCCCTCCTTGACGGTCAAATGCTCCATGCAAAAAGGCTGTCGTTCATCCACCCGGATACCGAGGAAAAGGTCGAGTTCGAATGCGACCTGCCTGATAATTTCAAAAAGCTGCTCGATATCCTCGAGAGAAGAGCCGCCGAATAACAGAAAAAGCCTCCCGCTCGGGAGGCTTTTTCACTTTAAATAGATAGTATTAAAAACGAAGTCACACTGATGAGGGGATTTTTGAGGAGAAATCGTCGGCTCGGAGGTGCAGGCAAAAGAAACCTACGTCAAACCGACGAACGGTGATTTATACCAAAATACCATTCACACTGATGAGTGGATTTTTGAGGAGAAATCGCCAGATCGGAGGTGCAGGCAAAAGAAGCCTACGTCAAACCGACAAACGGCGATTTATACCAAAATACCATTCACACTGATGAGTGGATTTCTGAGGAGAAATCGTCAGATTGGAGGTGCAGGCAAAAGAAACCCTACGTCAAACCGACAAACGGCGATTTATACCAAAATACCATTCACACTGATGAGTGGATTTTTGAGGAGAAATCGTCGGCTCGGAGGTGCAGGCGTAGAAAACCTACGTCAAACCGACGAACGGCGATTTATACCAAAAATCCACCATCAAGAAAGAGTGGCAGCCATTACGGCCTTAATAGTATGCATCCTGTTCTCAGCCTCTTCAAAAACTTTAGAAGCCTCACTCTCGAATACTTCGTCGGTAACCTCCATGGAGGAGATGCCGAACTTCTCGCCAATCTCAAGGCCTATCACCGTGCCAAGATCGTGGAAGGAAGGAAGACAGTGCATAAAGATCGCACGGTCACCTGCATTCTTCATTATCTCAGAGGTAACAGCATAGGGGGAAAGGTCACGAATACGCTCCTCCCATACCTCGGCGGGCTCACCCATAGACACCCATACGTCGGTGCAGATAACGTCAGCATCACGGGTAGCCTTCATAGGATCGGACTCAAAGGTAATAGTCGAGCCGCTCTTCTCTGCGAGGGCACGGCACTTAGCCACAAGCTCCTTGTCGGGGAAATACTTCTCGGGTGCTGATGCTGTGAAATTAAGTCCCATAAGAGCACATCCCACCATGAGAGAGTTACCCATATTGTAGCGGGCATCACCCATATAAACAAAGTTTATACCCTTGAGATAACCGAAATGCTCCCTGATGGTGAGCAGATCCGCGAGTATCTGGGTAGGGTGGAATTCATTCGTAAGACCGTTCCACACGGGTACCTTCGAGTACTCCGCAAGCTCCTCGACTATCGTCTGAGCAAATCCGCGGTACTCAATACCGTCATACATGGATGCGAGCACACGTGCAGTGTCGGCAATGCTCTCCTTCTTGCCCATCTGCGAGCCGGTAGGTCCGAGATAGGTGGAGGACATGCCGAGATCAGCCGCCGCAACCTCAAATGCACAGCGTGTACGGGTGCTGTCCTTCTCGAAGAGGAGAACAACGTTCTTGCCCTCACAGAGCTTGTGAGGTATACCCTTTTTCTTCTTATCCTTAAGCTCTTGGGAGAGGTCGAGAAGATACTCAACCTCCTCGGGTGTATAATCGAGAAGCTTAAGGAGATCTCTATTCTTTAAATTTACCATAACAACTCCAAAAATGCGAATAATTTAACACGTATAGGGGCTTTATTAAAGCACCTTGGACAGGAAGGTCTTGAGTCTCTCGGCCTTCGGGTTGCCGAAGACCTCCTCGGGAGAGCCCTCCTCGGATATGACGCCCTCGTCAAGGAACATCACTCGGTTGGCAACCTCACGGGCAAAGCCCATCTCGTGGGTGACGACTATCATCGTCATTCCCTCCTTCGCAAGCTCCTTCATAACGTCGAGAACCTCGCCGACCATCTCGGGGTCGAGTGCGGAGGTAGGCTCGTCAAAGAGCATCACCTCGGGGTTCATCGCAAGAGCTCTGACGATAGCTACTCTCTGCTTCTGTCCGCCCGAGAGCATGGAGGGATAATCGTTAGCCCTATCCTTGAGACCTACTCTGTCAAGAAGAGCGAGAGCCTCACGCTCGGCGTCCTCCTCGGATACTCCCTTAAGCATAGTAGGTGCTATCGTGAGATTCTTGAGGATTGTGAGGTGCGGGAAGAGGTTGAACTGCTGGAATACCATTCCCATCTTCTGTCTGTGGAGGTTAAGGTTGACCTTAGCATCCATAAGGTTCTCACCGCCGAAGATAATACTGCCCGAGTCCGCCTTCTCAAGAAGGTTAAGACAACGGAGGAATGTCGACTTGCCCGAGCCTGACGCACCGATTACACAGAGCACGTCGCCCTTCTTGATATCGATATCTATTCCCTTTAAGACGTCAACCTGCTCAAAGGACTTTTTGAGGTCTTTTACAGAGATGAGAACTTCTTTATTTTCTTGTACGTCTTTCACTCTTTGCGAGCCTCCTTTCAAGTCTTCCGAGAAGCCAGGTCATTAAAACAACGAGGGTAAGGTAAATAAGTGCTGACAAAATAAGCGGGTTGAAGGGATCGTAAGTGAGGTTTCTTATAAGGTTGGCACCACGTGTCAGATCGATCACGGCAACGTATCCTGCGACCGACGTTTCCTTCAGAAGTGCAATACACTCGTTACCGATAGCGGGAAGAACGTTCTTTATAGCCTGGGGGAAGATGATGGTTCTCATGGCCTGCCACTTCGACATACCAAGCGACCTTGCCGCCTCCATCTGTCCCGAATCGACCGCATTGATACCGCTTCTTACAAGCTCCGCCATATATGCACCCGAGTTGATACCGAAGGCAATTATTGCGACAAGCACTCCGTCTGCACTGACTAAGATTATGAAGAAGAATATAAGAAGAAGCACCGTTATCGGTATTCCCCTTATGACAGTGGTGTAAATATCGCAAAGCAGATTGAGCCAGCGAAGCCTCGGGTTGCCCTCGGCATAATATTTTGCAACTGCTATCAGCACACCGAGAACAACACCTATAAGAAGTGCACAAAGGGTTATAAGGATAGTGTTGCCGAAGCCCTTAAGCATATACTGATAATTGTTATCGTCAAGGAAGGTGTGCTTGACCTGAGAGGTCCAAGGTCTCTCTACGGTAGCATCCAAGGCGTTCTGAGTAGCAAAGCAAACGATCTTTATCGTAAGACCGTACTCCTTATCAACGTAGGTAGCCGTGTCAAGGACGTATTTCTTATAGTCGCTGTTTCCGTCCTTTATTTCTTCAAGCCTTGCGTAAATATCAGAGGCAGCCTTTTCATTTTTGCAGTAGAAAATAATTATTCTCTCATCGTTTTTCTTTCCCGCAACGAGATATCTGAGATTTGCAGAAAGATCCTCTTCGGGAAATTTCTCCGCATCCGAACCGTCAAGGAAATACTTCGATCCGTCAAAGTCCCCAAAGGTCTTTCTGTCGAGGTTATCGGTCTCGTAGTAATTGAAGTCGAGATTGGCGGTAGTCTGCTTCGGCAGAGCAATATCGTCTGCCCCTATCTTCTTGCCGCAAGATGCAAGAGTGAGGGCAACCGTCATCAGCACTGCCACAAGAAGCAGTAAACCGAGTATCTTTTTTGATTTCATAGAATTCTCCTAAATTAAAAGCAAGGGTGTGGTATTCACACCCTGCTTATTATACCCTTACTTTGCCTCGGGAGAGGTATAGGGAGCGTCGTACTTTGCAAAGATCTGTGCAATAGTACCGTCCTCGATGAGCTCTGCAAGAACGTCGTCGAAGAGAAGTGCAAGTGCCTCATCCTCAAAGTTGAAGGCAAATGCATAGGGCTCCGTGGTCATATGCTCGCTGAGGATCTTAACGGAAGGATCATCCTTGCACATCTCAGCGGCTGTGAGGTCATCAACTACCCACGCATCAACCTTACCGGTGGTGAGAGCGGTCTTTGCCTCGGGGTTTCCTTCGTATCCCTCAATGGTATATCCCTCGGAGAGACAGAACTCCTCAGCGGTGGTACCGGTCTGAACGGAGATCTTCTTTCCTGCAAGATCTGCCTTGGAGGAGATATTGCTGTCAGCTCTTACTACGATGCACTGTGCGGCAAGGCAGTAGGGAGCGGTGAAGCAAACGTTAAGCTCACGGTCGGGAGTTACGGAGATACCGGACATACCGACGTCGTACTTGCCTGCCTTAACACCGGGGATAACGTTCTCGAACGCAATCGATACGAACTCGATCTGATATCCGAGTCTCTCGCAGATGATCTTGATAATATCAACCTCAATACCTACGATCTCGCCGTCAACAAGCTCCTCGAAGGGAGGGAAGTCGGGAGAGGTAGCGATCTTAAGGGTCTTGGTAGCGGGAGTGTCGTCTTCCTCCTTAGCACCGCAAACGGTGCATACACCGTCCTCGAAGGTGTGGACGTCCTTACATTTCTTATCGTCATCCTTGTCGTCGTTATTTCCGCAGGATGCAAGAGTGAACATAGCTCCGACGATCATCGTAAGAGCAAGAACAAAAGCTAAAAGCTTTTTCATTTTCATTTTTCCTTTCTTTCATTCAAGAATTTCTTTAATTCATCTATTTGCTTTTCAACCGATGCGTATCCCGTTCCGCCCTCGGAAATTCTCTTCTTAACGCAGGTCTCGAGAGATATTTCCTCGAAGACGTCCTCGGATATAACGTCGGAGTATTTTTGATATTCACTAAGCGGTATCTCGTCAAGCACTATTCCTCGCTTCACGCATTCGGAAACGATGGTTCCCGTGATCTTGTATGCGGTACGGAAGGGGATACCACGCTTAGTCATATAATCGGCGAGGTCGGTGGCGTTAATAAAGCCCTTACCCGCCGCCTTGTACATATTCTCGCTCTTGACCTTCATCGTGCGAACCATCGGGGCGAACACCTCGAGGCAAGCGATCACGGTATCGATACCGTCGAAGAGCGACTCCTTATCCTCCTGCATATCCTTGTTGTATGCAAGGGGTAGTCCCTTAAGCATTGTGAGCGTGCCGATAAGGTCGCCGTAGACTCTGCCGCACTTACCTCTTGTGAGCTCGGCCATATCCGAGTTCTTCTTCTGGGGCATTATCGAGGAGCCCGTGGTGTAGGCATCGTCAAGCTCGATGAACCTGAATTCCCAGCTCGACCAAAGGATGATCTCCTCGGAGAAGCGGGAGAGGTGCATCATTATTATCGAAAATGCCGAGAGAAGCTCGACTGCAAAATCTCTGTCGGACACTGCGTCGATGCTGTTGGCCGCAGGAGCATCAAACGAGAGAAGCTCTGCGGTACGTCGTCGGTTGATGGGGTAGGTTGTTCCCGCAAGAGCCGCCGCACCGAGGGGCGAGACGTTCATTCTCTTCACCGCATCGGAAATACGGGTGATATCTCTCTTGAACATCTCGGCATAGGCAAGAAGGTGATGGGCGAAAACTATCGGCTGTGCTCTCTGGAGGTGAGTGTAGCCCGGCATAATATCCGTCTTATGCTCCTCCGCCACGAAGGCTATCGCATCGATAAGCTCAATGAGAAGCTCGGTTATCTCCTCGCATTTCGATCTTGTATAAAGTCTTGTGTCAACCGCAACCTGATCGTTTCTCGACCTCGCGGTATGGAGTCTCTTGCCAACGTCCCCGACTCTCTCGGTGAGTACACCCTCAACGAACATGTGAATGTCCTCAGCATCATCGGGAATCTGAATTTCACCCGAGGTGATATCGTCCGCAATACCGCTGAGAGCGGAGATTATGACGTCAGCATCTGCATCGGAGATGATCCCCTCCTCTGCCAGCATTGTACAGTGTGCAATGGAGCCGAGGACGTCCTCCTTGTACATCCTCGAGTCGACGTGTATCGAGGAGTTGAAGTCATCGGCTACCTTGTCAAGTGCACCGGCGGTTCTTCCCGCCCACATTTTTTCCATATCGGATCTCCGGTTTATTTCTTAGCATTCTTGGCCTTGACCTGAGCGGCAACCTTGATCGGAAGACCGAAGAGGTTGATGAATCCTGCAGAGTCAGCCTGATTGTATACGTTATCCTCACCGAAGGTAGCGATCTCCTCGGAGTAGAGCGAGTAGTCGCTCCATACGCCCGCCTTGATGATGTTGCCCTTATAGAGCTTGAGCCTTACCTTACCGGTAACAGTCTCTTGAGTTTTATCAACGAATGCGGAGAGAGCCTCTCTCAGGGGAGTGAACCACTGACCGTTATATACAAGCTCCGCAAAGGTGATGGAGAGCTTCTGCTTCTCGTGCATCGTCATCTTGTCAAGACAAACAGTCTCGAGGTAGTTGTGAGCGGCATAGAGGATCGCTCCGCCGGGAGTCTCGTATACACCGCGGCACTTCATGCCGACGAGTCTGTTCTCAACGATATCAAGAAGTCCGATACCGTTCTTTCCGCCAAGCTCGTTAAGCTTGAGGATGATGTCCTTAGCCTTCATCTTAACACCGTCTAGAGCAACGGGTACGCCCTCCTCGAAGTCGAGCTCCACGTAGGTGGGAGTGTCGGGTGCCATGATGGGAGATACGCCCATCTCAAGGAAGCCGGGCTTATCGTAAAGAGGCTCGTTTCCTGCATCCTCGAGGTCGAGTCCCTCGTGAGAGAGGTGCCAGAGGTTCTTATCCTTCGAGTAGTTGGTCTCTCTGTTTATCTTAAGAGGTACGTTGTGTGCCTCAGCGTATTCAATCTCCTCCTCACGCGACTTGATGTCCCACTCTCTCCAAGGAGCGATTATGGGCATATCGGGTGCATAAGCCTTGATTGTAAGCTCGAATCTTACCTGATCGTTACCCTTACCGGTACAGCCGTGGCAGATAGCATCTGCACCCTCGGCGAGAGCGATCTCGGCGATTCTCTTAGCGATAACGGGACGTGCGAAGGACGTACCGAGCATATATTCCTCATAAAGTGCTCCCGCCTTAACGGTGGGGATCACGTAATCGTCAACGAACTCATCCGTAAGATCCTCGATGTAGATCTTGGATGCACCTGTCTTGATAGCCTTCTCCTCAAGACCCTCGAGCTCGTCAGCCTGACCGACGTTACCCGATACTGCGATGACCTCGCAGTTGTTGTAGTTTTCCTTAAGCCACGGAATTATAATTGACGTGTCGAGACCTCCCGAGTATGCGAGAACGACCTTTTTAATTGATTTCTTATCCATTTCTGCCTCCAAAGAATTATTGAATGACTAAATTATACACTCACGGATGCATAAAGTCAACACTTTTTTGAAAAATAATTCATTTTTATTGCATTTTTATGCATTCACAAAGGCTGATCTCGTTTTTTTGTGCACTTTGCACATAACGTCGCCAATCATATATTTTAAAAGACTTTTAAAGTCAAGTATTTTTATTATTTAAAAGGCCTGAAATATTTTGTTTTAGTGGCGGTTATTCATTTCTCACCGCATTTTTATGCATAATTATGCATTTATTCATTTTTTAGCCACGCTTGACAGTGAGGGAGAAAAATGTTAAAATAATGGGGTATGGCCGTCACCCCGATACTTATAGGGAAACCGCCGCCATCTACTACTTAGAAAAATCAAAAGGAAATATAATGATAGCATTATCTTGTCAGGATATTACTCTGTCGTTTGGTGCTGACGTAATACTCAAGGACGTCTCATTCTCAGCGAACGACGGTGACAAAATAGGAATAATCGGTGTCAACGGAGCGGGCAAGACCTCACTCTTCCGCATAATAGCGGGCGAATACTCCTCCGACTCGGGCGAGGTCTTCATCGGTAAGGGGCATACCGTCGGTATGCTTGAGCAGAATCCCGACCTCTCGCTTCTTCCCGCAGGGGTCAGCTGCCTTGAATATATGTACACCGCCTTCCCCGCCCTGATGGCACTTGAAGAAAAGATCAAATCGACCGAGGACGCACTTGCAAGAGCAGCGTCAAGCGGTGATGACGATGAGATCAATCTCCTCAGCGAGAGGCTGAAGGAGGAGAACCGTGTATTTCAAGAGGGCGGCGGACTTGAATTCCGCTCACGCTGTCGAGGCATGCTTCTGCGTCTCGGCTTTGACGATGAGACCATATCGAGAAACATCTCCACCCTCTCGGGCGGTCAGTATACAAGGCTTGCCCTCGCACGACTGCTCGCAACCGAGCCCGATATCCTTATGCTCGACGAGCCTACCAACCACCTCGATATAGATGCACTCTCGTGGCTCGAGGGATATATTGCGTCATACAAGAAGACGGTGTTAATAATCTCGCACGACCGTTACTTCCTCGATAAAACCACCACTAAAACACTCGAGATACTGAGAACCCGTGCCAGACTCTGGCCGGGCTCATACACCGCCTGCAAGGAGGCACGTGCCAAGGAGGCGGCGGAGCTAGAGAAGAAATACAAGGAGCAACAGAAGGAGATCGCACGCATCCGTGCGAATATTGAATTTCAAAGGCGGTGTAACAGGGAGCACAACTTCGTCACCATCCGCTCGAAGGAAAAGCAGCTCGCAAGGATGGAGAGGATCGAGCTCGCACCGAAGGATCCGAAGACCATCCGCATGTCCTTCCTCGCCGAGGAGGAGAGTGCGGGCGACGTTATGGAGGTGAAGGATCTCTCCTTCTCCTATTCGGAAAGACCCCTTATAAAGAATCTATCTTTCCTTATCAGAAGATATGAAAGAGTAATGTTCCTCGGCCCGAACGGCTCGGGAAAATCGACTCTTATGAAGCTTATGAACTCCCGCCTTATCCCCAATGAGGGCAAGATCACCCTCGGATACAATATAAAGATAGGCTACTACGACCAGGAGAACAGAGGACTCACCGAGAGTAATACCGTCTTCGAGGAGATGAGGAGCGAGTATCCCGACAAGACGGATCTCGAGCTACGCTCAACGCTTGCACTATTCCTCTTCGGAGCGGATGACATTGACAAGCCGATATCCACTCTCTCGGGAGGCGAGCGTGCACGTCTTACTCTATCTAAGCTTATATTAAAGAAGGTTAATCTACTTATAATGGACGAGCCCACCAACCATCTCGACATAGGCTCGTGCGAGGCACTCGAGAATGCACTCATAGCATTCCCTGGTACTATAATCGCCGTATCACACGACAGATACTTCATGAACAGCATAGCAACCAGGATCATCGAGCTTGCACCCGAACGTGAGCGTGGTATGATCGACTACTCACTCGAGGAGTATGACGATGCATTCTCCGAATATATGCGTCTTCGTGAGATCAGGAAGGCAAACGCTATCTCAGAGGGTGCGTCATCTAAGCCCCAGGACAGCAAGACCGACTACGAGGAACGCCGTCAGCGTGAGCGTGACCGTCAGAAGGCGGAGAGGCTCATCGAGCGTTCCAAGAAAAAGATAGAGGAGCTGGAGGCGGAGCTCACGGCACTGGATAAAGAGCTCTTCGGCGAGGCGGCGACAGATTACGTACGTGCTGCCGAGATAGAGACACGCAAGGCGGAGATCGAGGAGGAGCTTCTCGGACTATACGAGATAGTAATGCAATAAAAAACGCAACACGCACCCATACTAAGAGCCACGGCGAATGATACCGTGGCTCTTTTTTAAAAAAACGAGCGGAGACACTGCGGTCTCCGCTCTGTATAATTCTGCTTTTATTATTGCCAACAAAGCTCGCTACGAAGCAGTATTACGTCAGCAACGTTAATATTGCCGTCACCGTTAGCGTCTGCGGCCTCGGTATCGATAGACATTTCGCCCTCGTTACCTCCTGCAAGATAACGCCTGAGAGTTACGATGTCAGCAATATCGAACACACCGTCCATATTTACGTCACGGTACGAATTCGTAACCTCAACCAATCCCAAAGAGATATTCGCAAAAACAGGGGCGAGATTTTCATCAACAAGGTTGCCGTCCTCATACTTGACGTTGATGGCATATGTGCTACCATAATCAGCATCCGCGGAAACCTCGAAGATAAGCACGATTACCGCACCGTCACTTGCAGATGCCTCACCGACACCGTCCCATACGAATACGCATCCACTCGAGAAATCAGAGGGAGCAGTGAGTGAAAGATTACCCCACGCAGTACCGTTCTCGTAGCCTACGAGCACAAGCCCCTCACCGTCGTATTCGAAGGAAAGCGTCGCTCCGAGAATTCCGGGGTTGTTAGTCATATCAACGGTCACTCTGAGAGTATGTCCGGCCGATACAGCTCCATACTTTACCGAGATGGTAGGAACAACGGGAGTAACCACAGTATTGATAACCTTATCGCAAAGAGTACACTTCTGGTACATATATCCGGTTCTGTCAGCAGCGGGATTCTGATCCTGGTACCAATCAGAGAGAGCGTGATCCTCGGTAGGAGCGATCTCCTCAGACTCAAGCACGGTCTGGCACTTGGTACAAGACTTCTGCTTCATACCTGCATAGCAGGAGGGCTCGAGTACAACCTCCCAATCGCCCTCGACGTGACCGTCGCACTCGCCCTTCAGCCAGGCTATCATCTCGTCGAGATCGTCGAAGATTCTGGTCTTGGCACCCGCCTCGCCGATATCGTATACGGAGAGGAGAAGGTTGCCGTATGCATCCTGGAGATTTACTCCGATGGTCGCATAGCTGCTGTAACACCAGATGCCGTCAGAATTTTCTGCAAGAGGGAATGTATTGATCCACTCGTGGTTAATACCGGTATACTTAATATCGGACTGATAGGAGAGGTAAGGAACGTAGGTCGCATATTGGATGTTGGTTCCCTTCACTGCAATGCATCTTCTCCACATAGTGCCGTCCTGAACGAGATATACAGCGACCTTCTCGATAACCGCATCCTTGTTGTAATCAAGAAGAAGACCGTACTCATCTACGAGGCTGGGGCCGTAGTCGGAGAGTATTGCATCAAGCTCGAAGTACATACCGTAGATAGGATGCTCGGAAACGGTAACGTTATCTATAAACCTTTCGCCGCATCTCTCGCAGATACCGTCACGGTAGGCGTGTCCGAGCACGGGTATCTCAACTACCTCGGTCGCCTGACACTCAAGACACGTGCACAGCTTCGAGCCCGGGATCTCACAGTAAGCATCCTCGGTAGCAAGACCCTCATCGAAGGTATGCCCCGCAGGGATAACCACAGTCTCACTCGCTCCGCAAGCATCACAGGTCTTGGTGACAGAGCCGTCCGCGGTACAGGTCTTTTCAGCCGTAACCTCCTCGATCCAGTCGTGCTCCGCAGGGAGGATTATATCCTTATGTGCCTCACAATTCTTGCAATAATAAATCTTAAGGCCGTCCATCTCGCAGGTTGCCTCATATTCAACGTATCCCTCATTCCAATCGTGAGGATGGGGCTCAACTATGGAGTCTCTGTATCCGTAACCGCAGAAGCAGGTATACTCGGTGTATCCCATAGACTTGCACGTAGCCTCTACGATTTTGGAGTTATATTCGTGTGTATGATCGGTTACAGTGAAGTCACAGCGTGCACACTTACCGTCGGCGATATCGTGCTCAAGCCTCTGGACAGTCTGACGCTTGATGGCGAAGCAGTTCTCACACTTAGAGAGGATGAATCCATCCTCGGTGCAGGTAGCGTACTCTATGTCGATCATCTTATAGTCGTGACCTGTGGAGGGGATGATCTCGTGAAGAGTCTCGTTACAGTATTCGCAGTATCCCGTGCGAAGACCGTTTCTCGTGCAGGTCTCGCTATACGAGAATTCACCCTCGATCCAGCTGTGCTCACACACATCGGGAGCCCATACTGCGTAAAGAGTTACGTCGCTCGAGCCGATGGTGAACGTGTTTACACCGTCCTTGGTATAGGTGGGGACGGTAGCATATTTGTCGGTAGACCAGCCGAGGAAATTATAGCCGTAGAGAGAGGGAATGTAATCAAACTTAACGTTTACTGTGTTTCCATTCGAATATGCGGTGGAATCAACGGGAACGTTCTGAGAGCCGCCGTTGGAGTTATACGAAACCGCAACGTAGCCGTAGCTGGCGATAGCGGAGCGGGTCGCAACCACGTTTCCTGTGGAGCTGTCAACAATGAATACGGTTATCTCATACGTTCCTCTCGGAGCGTTAGAATCGAGATAGAAGCCGATATTGCCGGTCGTGGGCGTCTGACCGATCGTCATAGTGGAGGTAGTACCGCCGTACTGAGCGTTATTAGAGAGAGATACAGCCTTATACTCAAGTCTGTAATTCGCACTCTTGTACGCCTTCGCCGTAAGTGCCGTCGATACGTATCTGCTCGACGAAATGGAGGCTGTGACATCCGCACTCTCAATTCCCGTAGTAGGAGTAACGGGTGCACCATCGCCTGAGCCGTTAATAGTGAGGTCGACGCTTCTGACCGTTACCGAATAGAAGCTACAATTGGTATGACCCGAGCAGGTCATCTGAAGCTCGAAGTGATAGACGTGTCCCTTGGTGAAGAGAGAGGGGGCAAGGGTTAGCCTAGAGGTGTTCCAGGTGTTATCCTGACCCGAAAGATAGGGAGTCAATTTAGTAGCGGTGCCGGTTGTCTCGTCTACGAGATATACGTAGTCCCACTCATAACCGTAAGAACAGCCTTTCGTTGACTCATCGACGTCCCACGCCTTAACGCTGAGGTTAGCCTTCTCTGTAATGTCGATATCTACGTAGAACGAAAGACCCATTCTAACTCGGTTGGTTCCGCTGTTTTTGTAAACATATCCGTACAGATCATATCCATTATTGTTATGTGTCGCGGGAGCAGGATTGGGATCCTTGTACTTTTCATATCCACCACTCGTTGTTGCACCGCTGTTAAAGATAGAATAGGTTGTTCCGCCCGCGGCATTTACTACAAGTGCGTTAGTAGGAATAGAGGCCGACGCATTATGCACGTGCGTGTCAACCGATACGTCCAAGCCGTCTGCATGAGATACAAGAGACGTAAAGGGGAGGAGTGCCGCCGACATTATACACACAACGAGCAGCATAGCCACCGAACGCTTAAGAGCAAAGCCTTTATTGTTACCGTTATTCATCACTTTCACCGTCTCCTTCCTTATTCTTCACTTACGACCGTGATCCTACCGTTCTCGATGAGAAGCTCGAAGGGAGTAAGATTGTTATCGTATGCTTTTATGCTTATAACTATGGGATATTCGCCGACGTTTGCAAGATTCTTGACCTTGAAGGTGAGGATAAGGATCTCTCCGTCCTTTACGTCCTTCTCCTTCAAATTGGCAGAATCCCAGATGAAGGTGCCGCCGTTTACGATCTCCTCGCGTGCTGTAAAGTAAAGTGCACTGAAGGCGTCTCCCGACTCTGCCCCCACAAGAGCAAGGGCGTCCGAATTAAACGTAACGTTGATCATAATGCCTGCAATACCGGGGTTATCCTTCAAGGATATCGCAATTCTGACCTCGGTGTCACCGGCAGATGCCTCCTTAGACTCAACCGTGACGGTGGGAACAAATCCGCACACAGTGCAGACGCCCTTATTCTTCTCATGATCTTCCGCCTCGGTTGCGTGTGTATAGCAGCAGGAGTAAACCTTGTAATGAGATGTGAGAGTCTTAAACCAGATGACCTCGCCCTCGTGATCCTTACCCTCTACCAGCGTCACTCCGCAGCCACTGCATAATACGGGAGTGGTACAATCGTTATCGTCATCCTCTGCAGTGTGTGAAAGCTTCTCGATCGGAGCTGTCTCGGATTCACCGCAGGCTGAGCAGATACGCTCGCTCACACCCTCGTCAGAACAGGTAGCGGGAGTCTTCTCCTGCCACTCGCCGTAGGTGTGCTCGCACTCCTTGGGAGTATCGACGCCATCGTCATCACCGTCATCGCTTCCGCAGGCGGTGAAGGCAAACATGCCGAACACAAGTATCAGAACACTCATAAGGCATGAAAGTATGCTTCTTTTCATTTCTTCCTCCAAATATTTTTTAATTATGCTCTACAAAGTATAATATAGATTGACTTTTACATTATAGCACCTTATAAAATATTTTGCAACCCCTTTTTAGCAAAAAAAGACGCTCCCGAAGCGGGAGGTATCTTCAAAGAAAAAAATTTTCCCCTTTACTTTTCTATTTTTCCGTGTTATAATAGCACGGGATGTGCGGGCGAGATGACGGAATTCCCTTCTCCCATCAGCATTTTTCAAGATCACTTTGGTATATGCGAGGCTACTATGGATATCATATCGGGAAGCTATATTGTACTGATAATAATCCTCTGCTCACTGCAGAGCATTGTTCAAAAAACTTATACAAATAAATTTTCGGGCAAGGGTGCTTTGACCTTCTGCACCTTCTCCGCCCTCGTGTCACTCATCTTCTTCGGCACACGTGCCATCATAAGAGATGCTCTTGTAATGCCCTCGGCAGAGCTGATACCCTATGCGGTGCTCTTCGGTATCGGATATTCGATGGCATCCATCTTTATGCTCATGGCGATAAACGCAGGCCCCCTATCTCTAACCTCTCTTGTTATCTCCTACTCCCTGCTCGTCCCTACGGGCTGGGGCATCATCTTCGACGGAGACGATGTAGGCTGGACCTTCTATGTCGGAATCTCGATACTCGCAGTCAGCCTCTTCCTCATCAACTCGAAGAAGGAGGAGACGAAGGTCAGCCTGAAGTGGGCGATTCTCGCCTTCCTTGCCCTTGTCGGCAACGGTACCTGCTCCACCGCACAGTCCGAGCAATCCGACCGCTTCTCGGGAGTATACGACGATACCTGTATGATAATCGGTCTTGGAATCGTTGTAATCGTTACAGCTGTTCTGACCGTCTTCACCGAGAAGGATGATATCAAGGACTGTCTGACGAGGGGCTCTCATCTCATAGCGGCAAGGGGTATAGTCAACGCATCTGCGAATCTCCTCGTCATGGTAGTAGTCGGACTAAACGTCAACAAGTCACTGATGTTCCCCATACAGAGTGCAGGAGGAATAATCCTCAGCTACATAGTCTCTATTTCCTACTACAAGGAAAAGCTTGACAAAAAGCAAACCTTCGCCGTCATCCTCGGTGCTACGTCAATTGTATTCCTGAATATCTGACAAAATCAAATAAAAAAGGCTCACACCCGATAAAATCGTCACACGGGGTGGGCCTTTTCTTATTTTTAAACTCTGAAGGTTATATCTCCATAGGTGGGCACGGGCCACGCCTCACGGGCGGTCAGCACCTCCATCTCATCTACCACCTTACGAAGTGCGTCCATCTTGGGGATAACGCTCGTCTTGTAGTAGAATGCAGCCTCCTCATCGGATGCCTTCTTAACTGCGATATTCTCGACACGGTAGAGCTCCGAATATGCAGAATAGGTCTTATCGAGGAGTCCTGAGAGCTTCTCTATGAGATCGCACTCGGTCACGGATGCTAGGCCGGGGATGGCCATCTTCTTGTTCGCAACGCCCTCCGCCAGCTTCGCAATATACGAGGCAACTGCGGGGATATAGTCACGCATGGTCATCTCAAGCATCGTTCTCGCCTCAATGTTCTTGATCTTCCTGTAATTCTCAAAGAAGATCTCACGGCGGGAACGCATCTCGGTCTCGGACATAACTCCAAAGCGGCCGAAGAGCTCAACGTTCTTCTTATCGGTGAAATGCTCATACGCCTCGGGAGAGGTTCTGAAGTTGGAAAGACCGCGGCTCTCCGCCTCCTTCACCCACTCCTCGGAATAGGAGTTACCCGAGAAGAGTATTCTCTTATGCTCACGGAAGGTTTTTGCGATAAGCTCGGTGAGAGTCTTATCAAAATCATCCGCCGCCTCAAGGGTATCGGCAAAATCACGAAGAGAATTTGCAACAGCGGTGTTTATTACGATATTCGCAAGTGCGATATTCTGCGAGGAGCCGACCATTCTGAACTCGAACTTATTACCCGTGAAGGCAAAAGGCGAGGTTCTGTTTCTGTCAGCGGTATCCTTTCTGATATTAGGCACAGAGGGGATTCCGAGAGACATGTATTTACTGCCGTGCTTGTCCGAATATGCGATTCCCGAGGCTATCGCATCGACTATCATATCAAGCTCGTCACCGAGGAAGATAGATACTATCGAGGGGGGAGCCTCACCGCCGCCGAGACGGCAATCGTTTCCTGCAGTTGCGGCAGAAATACGGAGAAGATCCTGATACTCATCCACCGCTCTGACAACTGCGGCCAAGATGAGGAGGAACTGCTTGTTCTCGGCAGGGGTCTTGCCGGGCTTCAGAAGATTGATGCCCGTATCGGTGCCGAGAGACCAGTTGTTATGCTTACCCGAGCCATTGATACCTGCGAAGGGCTTCTCGGCGAGAAGGCACGCCATACCGAACTTCGGTGCGAGCGTCTTCATAAACTCCATCGTGAGAAGGTTATTGTCAACGGCTATGTTGGTGGTACAGTATATGGGAGCGAGCTCATGCTGAGCGGGAGCCGCCTCGTTATGCTTGGTCTTGGCACTGATGCCGAGACGCCAGAGCTCAAGGTCGAGCTCGTGCATGAACTTGGAGACTCTCGGACGAAGGACACCGAAATAGTGATCCTCGAGCTCCTGACCCTTCACGGCGGGTGCTCCGAAGAGCGTGCGTCCGCAGTAGAAGAGATCACGTCTGGACTTAAAGTCCTCCTCGTCGATGAGGAAATACTCCTGCTCCGCTCCTACCGTGGTGGTTACTCTCTTGGCAGTAGTATCACCGAAGAGGCGGACTATTCGAAGACCCTCTGCCGATATCGCATCCATCGAGCGAAGAAGAGGTGTTTTCGTATCAAGTGCCTCACCCGTGTATGAGCAAAAGGCGGTGGGAATATAAAGCGAGCCGTCCTTGATGAAGGCATAGGATGCGGGATCCCATGCGGTATATCCGCGTGCCTCGAAGGTAGCACGGAGTCCGCCCGAGGGGAAGCTGGATGCATCGGGCTCGCCCTTGATAAGCTCCTTGCCCGAGAACTCCATTATAGCCTTGCCGCCGCCCACGGGGGTGAGGAAGGCGTCGTGCTTCTCAGCGGCAACACCCGTCAGAGGCTGGAACCAATGGGTAAAGTGTGTGGCACCGTGCTCGACGGCCCAGTCCTTCATAGCTCCCGCTACGACGTCCGCAATGCTCGCATCGATCTCCTTGCCGGTCGCAATGGTGTTAAGGAGGGATTTATAGACCTCCTTCGGGAGTCTCTCCCGCATCACGTCCTCACTGAAGACCTGCGAGGCAAATATATCGGATATTCTCTCTTTCGTATCCATTTTCCGCCTCCGTTTAGTTGGATTTTTGAATAATATAATGATTATATACTAAAAGAGAGAGATTGTCAAGGATTTTTTATATTCCGCCGCCACCGCTCATCAGCATGTGATTTTCATCAAAATGAGTTACGCCTCAGCCCTTGCGACGATCTTCTCCTCCTTCAGGAATGCCTCGATAAGCCCCGTCTTGGTCTCGATCCAGGATGATAGCTCCTCGCTTGCGTAGGAGTAGCCGTGGGCGTAAGCACGGAGAGCTACTATCGGCAGAGCCGACAGCCTGACTAAGCTCTCTATTACTCCCCCCACGGTCAGCCCCTCCTTAAATCCCAGCATCAGCGAAACGGTGAACACCGTGCCGACCGTGGTTGGTATCATCCGAAGGATCATTCGTAAAGCCTTCCCCGATGCGGGGTTAACGAGCTCGCCCCGTCTCTCGCCCCTCCGTCTCTCTATGAGGTCACGCGGAGTTAAGGATATTGCCTTCATCCTTGAAGCACGTCTGAAGATACGACCGTCACGTCCCCCGAAGCTCTCACCCCCAAGGTATCTCTCATAGTCGGACAAGGAGACTCCCCTTGAGGTGATGTAGTTTTTCCTTCTGTATTCAAGCTCATCACGGGTGTATTTGCTCAAAAACTCACGCACCTGCCTGACGTCTGCATCGGTTATTCTGCCTCGGACGTCGAGATATTTCTTTTCCGAATTGCGGTAAAGATCAGTTTCTCTGCCCGCTCCCTCACCCGCATCGTGAAGCGAAAAATAGATGATATACGAGGCTACAAGCATCACAAGGACGCTTGCTGTAAAATCGTCACGTCCAAATTCAATGAATCCGATCTCGCCGAAGGTAACGAGCAAAACTGCAATCGAGGTTATGAGTGCTACCGTCTTACCGATATTGGCGAGTGCGTAGGTATATCCACGCTTCACGAGCGACGGGCCCGAGAAGATAGCCGAATCAAGCCCCCTCATCTCGCTCATTCTCGCATCCTCCTATCCTCGAAGACAGCTTCATAATAAGTGCCCCCGCAAGATTTGAAATGAATCCGACAAGCGATATGACCTTCATTTGTTCCGCAATCGACGCAATTATCATAAATGCAATGAACAAAGCAAGCCATACCGTATATGAGGCGGGAGACTCGAGCCTTAGCTTCAGCCATTTGATAAGAGGTGCGTGGGCGATGGCTAATAGCAAAACCGCTCCGCCCGATAGCACCTGCCCTCTACCGCCGCATCTCCAAAGAGGAAAATAAGAGAGTATTGCAATCACGGGCGGAATTATGCAAACCGCAAGCCCGAGGGTACGGCACGCATATCTGATTGTAAGCTTATTCCCCGTCATCTCCTGCGATAGCCTCCCTCATCTCGGCAATTCGCTCACCGACGGCCTCCTTCTGGAAATGCGGGAGGCTCGATGACATAAACACCTCATAGAGCATATCGATCTGCCCGTTGATTACCGTAATAAGCTTTTCTCTGTCGCCAGCACGGCTCTCAGCGAGACGAAGAGCCTCAATCACAGACTCCAAACGCTGACTCATCTCTTCTACCGCTGAGTTTATCCTGCCGAAGCCCTCGAGCACAGCCTTATCGATGGACTCGAGCACTCCTCCGTCCTCTTCTCCCTTGTCCTTTATATTCCCTATGGCATCGCCGATAGCTCCAAGAGACCCGGATACAAACGGCAGAAGACCACGCTTGTATGCGTATGCCAGAATAAGTGACGAGGTGAGAGTGATCACCGAGAGAATCTCGGGCAGATATTCACATACCTTATCAAATAAGGTATCAAATACGTTTTCGTATTCACCGTCTTCCTTTGTGCTCTCCTCGACCGCTCCGTCAAGCTCGGGTGCTTCCGACTCCGTCTGTGCCATGGCACTGATCGGGAAAAGACAGCAAAGTACAGCAGCAAAAACGAATATTAACTTTTTCATACGTCATTTCCTTTCTTTTAATTTAGAATATTATCTCTCGTCCTACACGGGAGGCAAGCTCAAGGATGAGCCTCGAGAGCCTCTTCGTCTCCTCCTCAAGACACTCACAGCGTACAAGCATAGCTCGCAAGGTCGACTCGGGAGTATGGGGGAACGAGAGAGAAGATCTGTCACGTCTTATAGGCTCGAGGGTCACTACCGAATCGGAGTAGAATATCGGAGTATGCTCCCCTATTCCGGCACCCGAGAGATCCACAGTCGCACGCCCATCACTGACGTGTACCACCTCGCCTCCAATGGCAAGATAGCCGTCCGAATGGGGCAAGATCTCGATATCGGCAATCAAGCTGCTATCTGCATCAAAGGAACGCATCTCTGCTCTGTTGCCTATAATTTTGTAAACAATTCTTGTCATTTATCTACCTCCTCGATAATTTGACGGATCTCTTTAATATTATCACGGAGCTCCGCAATACACTCTGCGAGGCTCATCCCGAGAACCTTTACGTATCCTGCCGCCTCACCGTTCACAAGATCGGAGAAGAGACGGGAGAGGGTGTGCCCCTCATAAATATCCGTCTTGACCGCCCCTGCAAGTGAGGTATCGCCCGTCGAATTGATATCATCGAGAAGACTGTTCAGTCTATCCATAATGTAAAGAGGAAGGCGATCAAATGCCTCCTTCATCTCCCCTGCGGTATATCCACGTCCCCCAAAGGAGGAGGGAGCGGTAGGACGGGTGGGCAATGATGCAACCCTCAGCTCCCTTATTTCTTCATCGGTTATTTTTGTTGTCAACATCAATTTATCCTTTACCTTTTCTTAATTTTTCCGTTTAAGGTGTATCTGTATGAGATCGAGGAAATGGCAAGAGGGGATGCATATTCATCCGAATAAACGGCGATCTGCTTCTCGCACCACCCACGCTCCCTCTCCGAGATGGGAATGGAAATATACGTTCCCGTATCAAGAGAAATATCGGAGAACGAAAGGCTCGAGAAGTCCATGCTGTGAGTCGGGAAGTATGCGATCTCACCGTATCCCTTTCTGTCGGTACCGACCTCAACGTGAAGCTTGCTTCCCGAAGAGCTTTTACACCTTATCACAAGCGAGCCCTTCACGGTATCCTTGGTCATATGCGGTACGTCGCAATTATCAAGCTTTGTCTTGATAGCATACCTTGGCGAGTGTCCCATGAATGAATAGAAGTCAGGGTGTATCGCTCTGCCCATCGACTCTGAATATTCCTGTGGAGAGAAATCATCCATCTCCTTTATTCTATCGGGCGGGATGCCCCTCTTATCATTATTGAAGACACACAGGTCTCCTCCCTCCGTGCCGAAGAAAAGAAGCTCCTCGGATGAAACGAGCATTATCGCAGGATCAAACGTGCCTCCCGTTAATTCATCCGTCGGGTACACCTCATATTTAACTCCGCTCTCCTCGGTGAAATGAATGAGCGTGCCGTCCGTGATCTCACTGTAAATTACGTCATCTGCCATAGAATCGGGGGACGGGTGAAGTGCATAGCCTGCGTGAGGGGCTGATGAGTATCTGTATACCCGATAGTCTCCGTCCCACGTGCCGACGCCCTTCATTATGAACCACTCATACTCGTATACACCGGTCATGTGCCTGAATTTCGCACGTGAGTCGGCTAGGTATATATTTCCTCTTGTTGCTATTGCGAGATATCCCTCCCATATTGCAAGGGAGGACGAGGAAAGATCCTCTGCGAGAAGATCGGAATTTACGTTATGAGATACGCAGTCAACGCTTCTTTCATACTCGATATTCGTCATACGCAGAGCGGATAGCCCGTGAGAAGTAAGAAAAACGGGATCGTCATAGAAGGATACAGCCCCTCCCGATGAGCTGACACCCGAATGAACACTCGACACGGGGTATATCTTAGGCATCACGGGATCGCCCGTCTCCATGGGCACGTGGTAGAAAATACTTCCCTCTCCGCTGTCGCCCTTCTTAAAATGAGCGAGCCTATCTCTGACGGATAAAAGCGACGCAGTCTCGTAGAAGCCGTCACGGAAATAGCTGTATGCTCCGACGTAGAGAGGATCGTTCTGACCCGTACGTGTACGCTCGCTATAAAATACCACTCCGGGAAGGCTGTCACAGCCCGCATAAAAGATTCTTCCGTCAAACATCTCGCATATCTTAGCAGAGCTTACCGACGCAAAGCCCTCGCGTCCCCATCCGTCAACCTCGGGATAAAAGCCGTATCCCTCCTTGCGGAAATAAGATCGGAATTCCTTCTGGCTTCCCCGAACCTCAAGCATTCTTGGCTTGAATTCGTCACCGTACTCCCACAGTATCACGGCAAACGTTTTTTCTCCGTTCTCCTCGATATCATAAGGGATCTCCTCCTCGTCAAGTGTAACTCGGTCGACCGTCAGCACGTCCGAGTAGATCGGCACCTTAATTGATGACGGCAGATCGGGCACGTCTACCTCCGTCTCTACGTTAGCAAAGGCTTGGGATGCTCCCTCCAGTGAGAGAAACTGTGCCTCGGTTCCGCCGAAATAGACGTTCTTCAGTGCGGTAAGAGAAAAAGCTCCATCTCCGATCCGCTCACAGCCGCCTCCGAGACGAACCTCCTCAAGGTTCAGGCAAGCCTTGAATGCCATATCTCCGATCTCCATTACAGTCTTCGGAATTCTGACGGTTTTCAGCCCATCGCATCCAAAGAAGGCTCTGTTGCCGATATATCTGACTCCCTGTGCAATTTTCAGATGAACGATCCCCGACTGTCCTGAGAATGCATCGTCGGCTATACTGTATACGCTGTATTTCACACCCGCTATAACCTTATATTTCGGTATGTTAAGCGTGCCCTCGATGCTCCCCTCGGCTCCTGCTACGGTGCAGTGTCCAAGCCCCTCGTCGGATACCTCATAGATGAGACCGTCAGTCTCCTCCAAAAATTCATAAGGATCCGAAATAGGCATCTGCTCGATGAATTTGTCTGTAAAGAGATTTCTCGTCTCACATCTTTCGCCACCAACGTAGGTGATGGGAACGTACAGCGAATAATCATCCTTATCAATAATTCTATGCTCGCCGTACTTGTTAACGTTGTGTATCCTCTCGCCATCAAGAAGGAAGAGCTCTCCGTAATAGGAAAACGCACTGCTCCTTCTGTCGGCCGCTTCTCCTATCTTTTTCGGCTCCATCTCATCGATGAGGTCAGTGGATATTCTGTAAATGCTATCACCCGAGTGAATTATCAGATAATCCGCACTGTCGCCCTTTTGTATAAAAAGACCGTTTATTTTCTTTCCGAGCCTTGCCAGCCTGCGATAGCCCGGTACACTCTCTATTACCCCGCCTTCTCCGCTGTAATCACGGTACACGTTCTCGGAATAAGCCAGACGGCGTGCGTTTATTTCACTGCCCACACCGTCTCTGTCCACGCCCAAAAAGTATGAATAGGTACGGGTGTATTTCTTTATAGATTGTTTGTTAAATCCCATATCAAGCCCATCCGTTCGTGGTATATCCCTGATCAAGGCGGTAGGTCAGCTCGCCCCTCACCGTTGCCAGGGCATTCTTATATAATGCCATATAATACTGTGCGACCTCCGCATCGTCATCGATCCACATAAATGATGCCGTCAAAAGAGGAAGGAGGCACTCGCATTCACGAGGCACGTCAATATCCTCCTTCGAGTCGGAGACTATTCGCTTCGGGGACCTTCGGTAAAGGAGCCGTATCTCGCCGGTTACGTCACGCGGTAAATAAAGCTTTGAGCCCACTATTCTCGCACCCCTGACGGCACGTCCGTCCTTACCGTACGGAAGAGATGCAATGGCGAGGAAGTTGGGTATACGTCCCGGCAGATCGATCTCATATTCGGGATATGCTATCGGGATATCAGCTGCATCGGGGCTGACTAAGGAATCGAAGAGTGCAAGAGAATAGACCGTGTATCTGTAATCTCCATGGAAGCTAATGCTTCCCTCTCCGGAAATGAAGCCTCGGTAAATTCCGCCGTCTCCCGAGATCTCACGGGTGATACTGCCGCTTTTATCCTTGACGGTATACAAGCCTCTTCCCGAGGCACGGAAGGAATAAGCCACGCCCTCAATCGGGAAGCTCTCCGCATCATGACCTCCGTGAACGTAGGAATCAAAAACCATCCTGGGGGTAGGTCTATCAACGTCAAGAATAGCCTCGGAGGTAACCTCTCTGTCGGTAAAGATAAGCCCAAGGGCTCTGTTGGAAGAGAGAATAAAGAGCCTCTCATCATATATTCCGCTCTCAAAGAAGAGTGCGGCTACGCTCTCTCTTAACTGTTCAACTTTCATATATCTCTCCTTTTTGCTCAAATACGGTGCAGGCTCCCGCATTACGGCAAAGAATAGTCCTTACCGCAGCGAGCCTGCCTGCACCCTTTAGCCCTTTACTGGAAGAACTCAGCGTTACTTATCTCTGTATCCGAGTCAACGGCGAGAAGAATATGCTTGTAGGTACCGAAGCCTACACCGAATCTGCATCTTCCGTTCCAGATATAATTACCGGTATGATGGTCGATCCAGTTAGTCACAGTAAGAGGAACACGGTTAAAGAACATATTACCCGCAAGGTTCTTATTCGCCTCGCTGGACATAATCATAACTCTGTCATCCTCCGACTGCCAATCGGGCATAATTACAATATTCCAGTTTCCGTAATGGAGGTTAATATCGTTGTAGCCGTTACCGAGAGCACCGTCGGAGCCGCACACCTTCTTGGCGATGGACTCAATGACGGGACGGTTGCCGGGAAGAATGATGGTGTCGGCGGTGTAGCCGAGAACCTCACCGTTTTCATCCTTCATATTTCTGAGCTTGCAGGAAAGCTCGTAGAGGCTTCTCTCGAACTTCGAAGTCGAATAGTTGCCGTCCTCATCCGTGAAAATGCTTCCGTAGAAGTAATTGGACTGAGCACCGTTAATGCCGAACTCACCGCCCCACTTGTGTCCGCGGTGGAAGAGAGGAAGACCGTCGGAGGTGGTCAGATCAAGCTCCGCACCGCCGAAGACTCCGTTCGAATAAATACCTCTTACAAGAGCAAGCTCGCAGATTTTATGCATGGTTCTGTAATATGCTCTTGTGAAGCTCTCTGCTCTACGCTTCGCATCGGCAGCTATACCGTAGACAGCATCCTCCATCATCTCCGCAGTAATAACGAACTCCTTCATAAACTGAATGTGCTCAATGAATTTCTTATAGGTTTCATTGACGCTATCAATGGAGCTGCCACTGCCCTCAGTGGCTGCACGGAACGTGCCGAACTCGCTCTGACCAACAATGGTTTCGCCGAATCTGTTGCTCTTTTCAACGTTGAAAAGCCAATCACAAATACCGCCCTTCTTAGCAAGAAGGTCACTTTCGTGCTCAATCACCATTCTTATAGGTGTCTCGAGCTTGCCTATTGCACTGTCGCCCGAGCCGAGCGTTTTAGAATAAACTACCATTATACTTCTCCTATTCTATCAAATTTTACATATACGTACTTCTTATCGGGAGTTACCTCGATTATTCTGCCATAGCCCGTTTCGGAGGGCTTGACGCCGCTGGGATAATGCTTTACCGTCTCTAAACCGACGACGTTTCCCGGATAAGGAGTTGTTTTTTCGTCGAGAAACTCCGTCTGGAAGATCATATCGGGGGTTACTCTGTATACGTAAGTATACTCCTCGTCTTCGGTGGCAGTTAAGGCAATGATATATTTGGGATAGTCCTGTGCCTTTACCCACAAGCCCTCGGGGCTTCTCTCGACAGCATCACCTGCAAATACATTCATATATTCGAAGTTCTCGAGAGCAATACGCTCCACCTCGGGAGCGGTCATTCTGCTGTTTTCGCTTTTTACAAGTTTGAACATTTTAAAATTCCTTTCGTTAATTGTTTACCCTACGCCAAAGGCGTTGAATTTCCGAGTCACTCATGCCGTAGAAGAGCTCTCTCATACGAATAAGCTCATCCTTCGGCATTGATGCTCCTCTCCCCGTCACCTTGGGTGCGGATGAAGAGAGATGAGAGCGGTTATCACTCGTGCGAACGGGTCCTCTTGCCGCAAGATAAGCCTCGCAGGGGGAAAGCCCGAGATCACGAAGTGCCGCATATCGTAAGGGGTTCTTAATCTCAGTGATATCACTGACACCCGCAAGCTCGGGGAAGGTCTCCTTGAGCTGTGAAAGCTCCTCGCCGAGCATTTCTCCTATATCGGGCTCTGACTCCTCGGTGGCCTCCGCGTTCTCTTCGGTCACACCTTCAATCTCTTCCTGCTCTTCGCTAAGATCATCCTCCACTGTTAAGGAGGTGTCCGTGATCATCTCATCCATTAGCCCTTACCTCCTCTGAGATCACCCTTGCCGGTGATCTTGGAGTTCTTCACACCGCTCTTTGCACCGGATGCAGGTGCGGTGATCTTACCAAAACCAAGTGCACGGTATGCGGCACTCTTATCGGATGAATTGTTTTTGTTTTTCATATTGTTTCCTTTCGTTTTTTACTCTTGGGGATGTAATTTATCCGCAAAATTTTCAAGCTTTTTCAAATAATCCGAAAGCTCCTCGTTGCTTCCGAAAAGCTCCTTGTAAAGATGGGGAGCCTCAGCCTCGATACCGGCGTAATAGAAGCCCCTGTTTTCGTGGCTTTCCCTTGCCAGCTTACGAATGTATTCCACGTCCTCGTCAATCAGTCCGTAGCTCTTCGCCAGAGTCACCGCAGTGCTCTCGCTCATCTTGAGGTCCACAAGCTTGTCGACAATGGAGGTTATAACCTTGCCCCTCATCAGCTCGTATACGGCATAGCTCACAGTCTTGGCCGCCTCTTCCTCAAGACCCTTCGAAATCGCATAATTGTATGCAGCACGGGGGTCGGCAACGTTGCTCTTTACAAGAGATTTGCTTACCTCCTCGGAGAGCGTACGCTGACGCGATTCGTATTCGTTGAGATAAGAGAGGTAGCCGTTATACTTGCTTCTCTCATCGAGTGCCATTCTGTCACTAACCGCATCGAGCCTCTCTGCAAGATCATCCTCCCTTGTGTCATCAAGATAGGAGCTGTATCCCGAGCCAAGATACCCCGAGGAATAAGCCTTTTCGCTTCCGATACGGCCTCTGTCGCCGAGACGCGAGGCGATATATGCCTCTCTTATGCCCTGCGAATATTCAGCTGAGCGATCGGCGGTATGGGTAGCCTTGTATTCATTGAAGCTCGAGCGTTTGTCGGGCTTCATATCGCTTTTCAGATACTTCTCAAGTATCTTTTGGAGGGACGGCATCTTGCTTGCCATATAAGAGACCTCCTTCCATCCCGCATTCGCGGTTGAAATATTCCACGTTCTCCCTTGCGTAAGGATAATGTGCTCTCTCCTGACACTGCCAGTAGCGAAGGAGGGTTATCGGGCTTGTCGGGTCTCCGAGAGTGCCCGCTCTGAGGTTATCGAGATTTCTCTGCCAGAGAGCCTCTCTCTGATATTCCGCTCCGCCGTTCAGATCTACCGTGAAGAGATAATCGTCATCGAAGTAATACTCTCCCGTATCCTTGTCAAACTCCAGGTAATCGTACCTGTTAAACTCCTCGTGGTGTACTCTGCCGTAGTCATCCTTGTAGGCCAGCTGTCTAGGCTCATCCGCAAAGGCGAGATAGAGCTTAAAGATGAGCTTGTCGATCATTGAATATGCTGTGTGCTTCATCTTTTTCTTAGACTCAAGTCTGCCTGATGCCTGGCTGATTCGGAGCTGTCTTGCAACTCCCGACTCTCCCGTATGGAAGTCGTTGCCCTGGTATGCATCTGTGATACCTATCACTCTCTTTGCATGATCGTAAAGACGCTCCGCCTCAGCTATATCCTGCGATATGTCGGGGGTCGTGTCAACCTTTCCGTACTGAGCGGCACTCTCGCCGGGCTTCATTCTTATAACCTGACCGAAGACCGAATTGTTAAGAGTAATATTCGCATCCTCGGGCACAACGGGTGTAATTCCCGAACGCAAAAGCTTCTTCAGTATCCTCGACTCAACCTTGTTGACCGCCTGCTGCTCGGGGCGGATATATTCACAGTCCGAGCCGCCGAGGAGCGAGCCCTCAATAGTTGTGTTCTTCCTTATTACTATCGGGAAATCACGCGGCACGTAATAGGGTATCCTGGTTCTGTCCTTTATGATCCTGCCATCTATGACCTTCAAGCTCTCGGAGGGGATCACCACACCCGAGGAAAGACATACGTCGGATATAAGCTCCTCGTATTTCATCTCTCCGAATCGGTAGCCTGCACTGTGATCGCACTCTCCTTCGGCCTTGCCGCAAACGGTGCATACGTTTGCCTTACGCATATAGTATCTCGGGATATCCGACAGCACAGTGTCACCCGAAAATACATATCTGCCGACCTCTCCGTCCTCGTCACGGTAGAAGCAAACTATCATCTTAACGGTATCCGTATCGACCGTACCGCTGTCGTATTCGCACTCACACTCAACCATGTCCGCCTCGTCATACGAAATACCCCATTTCCTGATAAGCTCACCCCGTGTAGTGGTGAAAACCAAGAAGCAGTATTCCATATCCTCGACCGAAAGTATGCCCGGCTGAGGGACGAAGGACAAGGGAGAGAGGCAAAAGACACGCACGTCCCCGTATTCGCCCGCACGCCCCATAGAGCTCTCCCAATCGACATACCAGACGCTTCCGCCGTAAATATAGGTATATCGCTCGTCGAGATCGTTAAGCTCGTCAAAGGGAAGCCTCGAATGAACCGATCTGCAAAGTCGCTCGATCGACTCCGCCGCCCTGGCACGCTTAACGCTGTATGACGGAGCGTCAACCTTTGGGGAGGGTATATCGGAGGAGACCTGACTCTCGATGATCTCATAGGTGATATTTCTCACGGTGAGAGCATTCTCGTCAGAGCCGTCTATCTCGGAGGAGCCACGGTATTGCCTCATATATTTTTCAAGAGAGGAATAGGTGTCGGCAGCCGAGCGGATGCCCGCCTCATAAAGTGAGCGAAAGAACTCCAGTCTTAAAGCCTTACTTTTGTTTTCTGTTCTCACATTGGTTCTCCGTATTTTCTTTTTAGATATTGTTTGCCCGCCTCGTCAGCCTCGTGATAATCCTCCCACATATCATGCGTCCACTCGCTGTGCCTCTCGGTCTTTACCACGGCTGCGGGGGATGTATGGAATATGGCGAAGCCACGCAAGGCGTCGGGGGCGTGTGTAATTTCGTGGGGCTCGTTCGCACAGTCGGTGGGACGCAGCTTGTCAACGGTCAAGGCGGGAAGGCACCTGATAATCTCCGTGCACTGTGAGAATATCTTTAGCCCCACTCCGCACTCTCCCTCACGGAGAAGCTCCTTTACGGCAAGCCATCCGCACTCTCTGTCATTCGAGGTCTTGGTGAAATTCACTCCGCACTCTCTGAATATGCCCGCCTTGGTCTTGCCCGTCTCCTGTGTCCTCGAAAACAAGTCGGGAGGAGCCAGAGTTGCATAGATATCCTCATCCTCGGGAGTCCTCTCTACAATGGCACGTGCCGCCTCGCTGATGGTAAGCCCCGACTCACAGTATTCTCTGTAAACGTAGGCGACACGCTCGGGCGAGATAGCGATCCACAGCACCGCCAGTCTGTCAAGACCGTAATCGAGGGTTCTGTATTTCCTCCACTCGCGAGGTATCTTAAAGGGAGCTATCACGTGCTTATCCCGAGAAAACTCGGTAAAATACTGACCCTCAAAAATATCCCAATCACCGAAGAGAAGTGCACGCTTTTCTCTCTCAGGCAGAGTCTCGAGCCTCCGCCTGTATTCGGGATCACGCCGCATGAGCGGACCGTTGTCTGTAAGCAGAGACGGAATAAATATCCTCGTCATACCGTCCTTGCCCGAAAACGGAATACCCGAGGGTGAGGGATCCACAAACCTCTCCTTCACCCAGGTATGCCCCACACCGCCGGGGTTGGTGGACGATTTTATCTGCTTTGGATAATTGTTAGCTCCTCTCACTCGAGAGATCAGGTAAACGTATTGCATTTCCGTAAAATGCGTCAATTCATCGAAGCGGATGACGTCATATTCCGCACTCTGATATTGATACACGTCCCCCTCTGTCGCACAGTATCCGAAGTCTATGCACGAGCCGTTTTTGAATTTGCCGATGTGTGATGAAGAATTGAAGGAGAATATCTCCCTTGGGTAGATCTCCATAGCACACCTTATCAGCGATTTCCCGAGCTCACCGAACGTACGTCTCAGTATAAGCTGCTTTGATCTCGGATATTTGAGTGCAAAAAGAAGTGCGTCAATAACCTGACCGTATGACTTTCCTCCGCCCGCAGCACCTCCGAAGAGCACCTCGGACTCGGTGGAGTCAATAAAGAGCTTTTGCTTTTTAGTTACTGTAATAGGCAGCCTCATCAGTCGATCACCTCAACAGTCACCTCGATGAGTGAGTCACCCGTAGAGCTCTCATCCATTCCGTATTCGTAAGTGAGAAGATACTTGGTAAATGATGCGTCATGCTTTTTCGTCAGTGCTCCATCAATAAGGTAATCCCTTCTAATTTCACTGCATTCACGGTACGCTCTGTCAAATTCCGCATTTTCTCTGAACACGTCAATAGTGGATAAGGTAACACCTATGCTTCTTGCAAACTTTGAGAAGCTCGGAGCACCCACGTCAGCGTAGTGAGCGAAGAAGGTGTACATCCTCCGAGGAAGGTCGTCTCTGTATTCCGCCTTGCACCTTACGCCATCGGAAATATCGGTATCTTTGCCATCCACGTCGCTTCTCGTGTCGAAGCCGTCCGAAATTTTCCCGGATGCAGCAATATCCGATTTTTCCTCTTCACTCGTTTCCTTGATTTCCTCTGTCATCTCTTCCTCCGTCCGTTCTGTCGTATCCTCCTATCAAGCAGCGTGACTCCGGTCGTCACACATCTCCCGCCGAAAAGAGACCGAAGCTCATTCGGAGAAGCACCGTACCCGGTACCGCCGAAGCCTGTCATCTCTGTCCGAGGAGGCAAGCGGAGTATGCATCCTCCGCCTCGGGACAAGACCATTTTAGCACGCCTTTTCCGTCTTGTAAGTATCAAGCGGATCCAAAGAAAAATGTCAAATCACGTTTTTTCTTATGCAAAACTTACAAAAAACCAACGAAAAAAGGAGGGTAAAAACACCCTCCAATTACCGAAATTCCCAGACGCCACAAGGGAATTTCCGACTTTTCAACTAATTTCCGCCCAAACGGCGGCAAAACTATGCTTAAAACCATCCGAAAAACGGCAAACAGAAGCCACAGCGAGCTGATGAGCAAGTCCTTACATATAAAAAGCTCCCCCACACTTGCGTATGAGGGAGCTAATATTTAGCTTTTATGCTTTTATTTCGAGGGGAAATTTTCGCTCCTTGACCCGAAGACGTAGAAACCTACGTCGAGCTTAGTCAAAAACGGAAATTTGCATCGAAATTAGTTGTAGAACTCTACAAGCTTCTTGAGTCTCTCGTACTTAGTTTTATTTCGAGGGAAAATTTTCGCTCCTTGACCCGAAGACGTAGAAACCTACGTCGAGCTTAGTCAAAAACGGAAATTTGCATCGAAATTAGTTGTAGAACTCTACGAGCTTCTTGAGTCTCTCGTACTTAGCCTTTGCTGCAGCCTCTGCATCTGCGAAGAGCTTCTCTGCTCTCTCGGGGAACTGCTGAGCAAGTCTGGTGTATCTAGCCTCACCTGCGATGAACTCCTGGTAAGAACCGGTAGGCTCCTTAGAGTCAAGGGTGAAGGGATTCTTGCCCTCTGCCTTAAGAGCGGGGTTGAATCTGAACATCTGCCAGTAACCAGCCTCAACAGCCTTCTTCATCTCAGCCTGGCAGTTAGCCATACCGCCCTTGATGGAGTGCATCTCACAGGGAGCGTAGCCGATGATGATAGAGGGTCCGGGATAAGCCTCAGCCTCTGCGATTGCCTTAAGGGTCTGGTTCATATCAGCACCCATAGCGATCTGTGCAACGTAAACGTAGCCGTAGGACATAGCGATCTCTGCAAGGTTCTTCTTGCCGATTGCCTTACCTGCTGCTGCGAACTGTGCAACCTGACCGATATTGGAAGCCTTCGAAGCCTGTCCGCCGGTGTTGGAGTAAACCTCGGTATCGAATACCATAATGTTTACGTCCTCGCCCGAAGCGATAACGTGGTCGAGACCGCCAAAGCCGATATCATATGCCCACCCGTCTCCACCGAAGATCCAAACTGCCTTCTTGGAGAGGTACTGCTTTTCAGCAAGAATTGCGGGAGCAATGGGACATCCCTGTGCTGCAGCCTTCTCAAGCTCTGCAACAAGCGCCTTTGTAGCAGCCTCATTAGCCTTACCGTCGTTAAGAGTAGCGAGGTACTCATCAGCGGCAGCCTTGAACTCTGCAGAAGCCTTCTCAGAAGCTACCATCTCACGAACCTTGGCAACAAGTCTTTCGCGGATAGCCTTCTGACCGAGATACATACCGAGACCGTGCTCTGCATTGTCCTCGAAGAGGGAGTTAGCCCAAGCGGGACCGTGACCGGACTCCTTGTTTACAGTGTAGGGAGTTGCGGGAGCGGAACCACCCCAGATGGAAGAACATCCGGTAGCGTTGGATATATACATTCTCTCACCGAAGAGCTGAGTTACAAGGCGAGCGTAAGACGTTTCAGCACATCCTGCGCAGGAGCCGGAGAATTCAAGCAGGGGCTGCTTGAACTGAGAGCCCTTAACGGTG
>JAZQYD010000032.1:0-5748 GCA_045633405.1 Eubacteriales bacterium
GATACTCAACATCTTCTTTAGAGCTATTTATTCTAGCTTCTTCTTACTTTTTGAGTTTCTTTTTCTTTCAAAGTGTTTTAACGAGATCTTTCGCACTTTTCAGTGCTCAGAAGTTCGTGTTGTTCAATTTTCAATGATCAAATGCATGCCGTTTTTTGGCTTGCTCGTCTATTATACTACAAAGGTTCTCGATTGTCAAGTGTTTTTTTTAGTTTTTTTTAAGTTTTCTTGAATTTTTTTGATTTTTGTTAAAATAACTAAAAATGGAGGGGTTTTAGTATGCTTTCTATATTCATAAGGACTATAATTATATATATACTGCTGAACTTTCTCTTAAAGCTGATGGGAAAGAGGCAAATCGGCGAGCTGGAGGTCAACGAGCTGGTCACGACTCTCTTAATATCCGAGATAGCGGCGATACCGATATCCGACACAAATCTCCCTCTCTTCGCCGCGGTGATCCCCATCATCTTCATTACGGGGCTCGAGGTTCTCGTATCAGCTGCGAAGAATAGGTCGAAGACTCTCAAAAGAGCGGTCGAGGGAGAGGCTGTATATATAATATATAAAGGAAGACTTCTCGAATACGAGCTTACAAAAAACCGAGTATCGATAAACGAAATACTCACCGAGATGAGGACGCAGGGGATCGGGTCGATATCCGACGTCTCCTACGGAATACTCGAGCAAAACGGCAGACTCTCGCTCTTCCGCACCGAGGAGGGCGAGTCACTCGCACACTCCCTGATAATCGACGGGGAGAGAAACAGAAGCCTCGCATCACTCATCTCCTACCCCGATTATCTATTAGACAAAAAGCTCCGTGATGAGGGAGTCAGGGAGGAGGACGTCTTCCTCTTCACCGTCACCGACTCGGGACAGACTAATATTATATTAAAGGAAGGAAAAAATCAAAAGGGATGAAAAGCATCATTTTATCAAGCCTCTCGATTCTTCTATCGGTACTCTTCGTCACGGTCAGTGCGTTTTGTACGGGACGGGCTCTCGACAGCCTCCTGCAAAAAATCGGGGAGGCAGAAGATGCCGAGGACTACGATAAGCTTGCAGAGGAGCTCGAAAGGCAGGAGAAATACCTATCCCTGACGCTCGCCGACAGCACACTCTCCGAGATCGAATACTCCATCCTCGAGGTGAGGGACTATCTACTCTTCGGCTCGGAGGACGAGGCTATGGCGGCAAAAAGCCGCCTCATCTCCAAGATAAGAGCACCGAGGCGGCTGTCGGGGTTCAACCCAAGATCAATTTTCTAGTGTATACCGAAGTCGGACATATCCTCTCTGTGAGCCGAGGTACGGAGTATCGAATAATACTCGCTTGTAAGATCGGGGCTCGAGAGTATTCCGCATCCCTCTCGAAGAGCCTTAATGACGTACTCGGGATTAAGGAACGCTGACGGATCGGCAGAAAGAACGCAGTCGATGAGAATATCACCCTCCAAGTAGCGTACGTCGACACTCTTAATAAGAGGTGCGATATTCTGTACCTTCGGCTCGTCCTTCGGCTTACCCTTTTTAACAACGTTAACGGTATCCGACGAAAGAAGAGCCCCGCACCTCTCGGCAAGCTCCTCCGATGAGCCGTCCGTGGTAATACGCATCGAGTAGGAGAGCCACCTCATGGCGGTAAGCTTCTCGTCGGTGTAGTACGCATCGAGAACCTGCATCTCATCGGTCATATTTCTGTTAAGCCTGTCCATTATCAGAGAGGGATCCATATCCTCGACAAGACGAAGATCCATATACTCCGCTAAGCTCTCCGTACCGATGGAGAGAGGAGCGGCGAAGATCATCTTAGGCTTCGGATTAAAGCCCTCGGTATACCAGAGAGGAAGACGTGCCCTGACAATGATCTTATGCATCGTCCTGACGAGATCGAGATGGGAGATGTACTGAAGGCTTCCCATCTTCTTGAATTTGATCCTCACGGTGAGGTAGGGCTTGTTCGGAGTTAATTGCACCATCTGTTCTTACCTCCGAGCTTATTTGCACCGCAGCCTGAGCAATGCTCCATACAAGAGGGTGTAGTCTTACCCTCATAGGCACGCTCACGCTCACGGAGAAGGAACTGCTTGGTCACACCGACGTCAATGATATCCCACGGCAAAACCTCGTCAAGTCCGAAGCCGCGTGTGGTATAGAAGGCGGTGTCAACTCCCGTCCTGCGGAAGACGTCGATCCATCTGTCAAAGTCGAAATACTCATCCCACGCATCGAACATAGCACCCTCCTCGACAGCAAGTGCGATAGCGGGAGCAAGACGTCTGTCACCCCTCGCAAGCACAGCCTCAATGAAGGAAACCCTCGCATCGTGGTAGGTATATCTTATCTTCTTATCGGTTATGCATCCCTTGAGATGATCCTGCTTACGGAGAAGCTCGTCAAAGGAGTCCTGCCTCTCCCACTGGAAGGGGGTAAAGGGCTTCGGCACGAAGCAAGCAACGCTTATAGTAACCGACACACCTCTCGGACGCTCGCTCTTCGGCATCTCGTAATAGGCGTGGACAACCTTCTTCGCAAGGTCGGCAATTCCCTCGATATCCTCGAGGGTCTCGGTGGGAAGACCGTTCATAAAGTAGAGCTTTACACTGCTCTTACCGCCCCTGAAGGCGATGCCGACGGCACGCATAAGATCGTCCTCGGTAACGTTCTTATTGATAACGTCACGCAGTCTCTGCGTTCCTGCCTCGGGTGCAAAGGTGAGTCCGCCCGTTCTGACGCTCGAGATCTTCTCCATAAGCTCCTCGGAGAAGCTGTCAATACGCAAGGACGGGAGCGAGAGGCTGACGTGTGCATCGTCCGTCCAGGAAAGAAGACCGTCGGTCAAATCACGAAGGCGTGAATAATCGCTGATAGACAGCGAAATGAGAGATATTTCATCATAGCCCGTGTTCTCATAGAGACATTTAGCCGTCTTACAGAGCGTCTCGGGAGACTTCTCACGGATCGGGCGGTAAACCATACCCGCCTGACAGAATCTGCATCCTCGAATACAGCCTCTGTAAACCTCGAGAACTATTCTGTCATGAACCGTCTCGATATAGGGCATGACAAGCTTATCGGGATAGGGAGCCTTATCAAGATCAGCGACTATCCTCTTTCTTATTTTAGAGGGAACGTCGGGATAGAGGGGTCTATATTCCTTGATAGTGCCGTCCCCGTTGTAGCTGACGTCATAGAGAGAGGGGATATACACGCCCTCGATGTGCGATGCCTCACGGAGGAACGCCGACCTTGAGTAGGTTCCCTTCTCCTTCATTTCGTTATAGAGATGACAAATCTCGAGGAGCACCTCCTCACCCTCGCCCACGTTGATAAGATCGAAGAACTCGGCAACGGGCTCGGCATTGAAGACGCAGGGGCCTCCGCCGACGATGATGGGTATATCCTCGCCTCTGTCACGTGCCCATATGGGGAAGCCCGCAAGCTTCAGCATAGAAAGAGCCGTGGTATAGCAGAGCTCGTACTGAAGCGAGAAGGCGACGAGATCAAACTCGGAGAGTGCATCTCCGCTCTCGAGTGCGGAAAGAGGAATGCTCATCTCCTCCATCCGTTTTTTCATATCCTCCCAGGGTGCATAGACACGCTCGCACCATACGTCGGGGTCCTTATTGAGAACGTCGTAAAGAATCCTGACTCCGAGATTGGACATTCCGATCTCATAAGTATCCGGGAAGCAGAAGGCAAAGCGGCACTTTACCTCCTCTTTATTTTTCATAACCCTGTTGTATTCTCCTCCGATATATCTGCCCGGCTTCTCAACCGACTTCAGTACGGAGGATACATTTTTCTGTCCTGTTAGCATTATTATCTACCCTTTACGCTTCGTTTTAGCCTTAAAGCTGATGCGTGAGCCTATATGAAGTGCCACGCAGGATGCGATCTGCCAGAGTGCGAGTGCAAGGCTCGGTATAACCGAAAGTCTGCCGAGAAGCACGAATGCAAGCGTAACTCCGATAAGTGCACCGACTCCCGCCGCTATAAGCTCCGCCATCGAAACGAGAGACTGGAAGGCACGGTATCTCTTCGCAAGAAGAACCGTACCGACAACGTCGTTTCTGTCGCCGAGCGAAACGGTGCCCGACGTGAGCTTTCTGTATACCTTATCACGGCTCGCAGTGTCACGAAGCTTCACAACTCTGATAATATCGTCACCGAGAGTGAGCATGCGAAGAAGCTCACAGTCGATATTGGGGTCACGTGTATAGATAAGAGGCGTGACCCTCTGCCTCTTAAGCTCGGGAAGGAGCATGGTAAACTCCTCCGAGAAGGAATATCTTATGAAGAATTTAACGTACACCTCTCCGTCCTCGGCACCGTACATAACCTTGGTCGAGTCGGAGGCGAAGGTCTTGGTCTTATAATCGTCAGCGGGTATTTGAACTCCGTGACGCCTCATAAACTCTTCCGTTCCCGCCATAACGGTATGTCCCTCAAAGACACCCGAAATACCGTCATTCTCAAGTCTGACGTCGGTAGCGTGAGAGCACTTTCTGTCAAGCGAGGACGAGAACACCTCACAAAGAGGCCCGCCCACAACCGAGAAGAGCGAATACATCTCCTTCATCGCCTTCGCAGTATTGAAGACCTTGCCGTAGAGATGAACCTTCTTCAGGGAAACGTCCTCCTTGCCGAACATATCGGTATCGTCATACGTAACGACGTCGGTATCGGAAAGATCGTATATCGCTCCCTCTCCGATGAACGTACCTCTCTCACCTCTCGCCTCGCCGACCGTGTGGTTAAGGGGAAGCTTATGAGTAAGCATCGTAAATGCGGGCACTGTCACAAGGAAGACAAGAGCGAGTGCCTCATACGCCGCCGTCAGGGGATAGAGGCTGTCGGTTACAAAATACGTGATAGCTCCCGTTATGAGAGCGAGAAGAAGCGGAGCTGCAAGGATAAGAACGGAATTATTCTTATTCTCACGGTCACGGGATGCGTGAAAGAAGAAATCGGATACAAACGCAGTCTTGAACACACGTGCGGTTCTCGAGCTGTATTCATCAATAACTCCGTCAAGAGCCATGTTCTCACGCACAAGGGTTCTCGTAAGACGTGTTTCCACGATCCTCTTCACCTCACCTCTTGAGGCGATCTTAAACGCAGAAAATGCGGCACTCATCTTCAGATAGGATGCAAAAAGAGCAACCGTCACCTGGAGTGCGAAGAGGAGCGAGAAGGTCATAAAGCGTATATTGCTCTCCCCTGCGGCAAGAACCGTCGCAGAATATCCGACAAGCATAAGATAGGATACGGGAAGGATAAGCTCGGGGGCGGGTCTGCCTCTGAAGAGTGCACTAAATGCCCTGAATATCTCGGGCAGAGCGATAAGCGACAGAGCCGTAACGATAAGAATATCAACAACAGCCTCGGTGCGTCCGATCATACCGAGGGAGTCGAGTATACTGCTCTCAAAGCGGATGAGGCACTCAAGAAGAAGTGCTCCGAGGGCTACGATTATAGCGAAAGCTATCCTTATCCTTATAGAAATAAGGGTATCTATGAATTTATCCTTGACAGCATCCCTCTCGATCGAGGTCTTGAATTCACGGGAGTTACCCTTACTGCCTCTGTCGATCTCGGCTATGGGCTCGTCCTCGCTCCTCTCCTCCTCACGGGGGATGGGTGTGAACGTGATGCAGGCCTCAACAATTCCGATATCGGCAAAGTCCTGCTGGTCGGCGGTTCCACACGTGTCCCCTGCGTTCAGGAGAAGGTCAGACAGCTG
>JAZQYD010000033.1:0-33711 GCA_045633405.1 Eubacteriales bacterium
CATCGACTTTTCTATTTACGATGCTATGCGCGCAGGCTTCCGCGACGTTACGTTCATCATCAAAAAGGAAATAGAAAAGGATTTCCGCGAGGTTATGGACGCCCACCTCGAAGGTAAGGATATTAACGTTAAGTACGTATATCAGGAGATAGATAAGCTTCCCGAGGGATATTCGGTTCCCGACGGCAGACGTAAGCCCTGGGGTACAGCACACGCTCTTCTTTGCTGTCTTGGCACTGTTGAAGGCCCCTTTGCCGTTATCAATGCCGATGACTACTACGGTGCACACGCATTTGAGAAGATCTATAATTTCCTTAAGAATTCCGAGGACGACTCGAAGTACCACTATGCCATGGTCGGCTACCGCATTAAGAATACCGTTACCGAGCAGGGAACAGTCTCCCGCGGCGTATGCAAGGTCGAGGACGGTATGCTTACCGAGGTGGTAGAGCGTACTAAGATCGGCACCAGAGACGGCAATATATACTATACCGAGGACGGAGTAGACTACGATCTCGATCCCGAGACCCTCGTTTCCATGAACCTTTGGGGACTTACTCCCTCCTATCTCGAGGAGTGTGCGAAGAGATTTCCCGCATTCCTTGACGAGAACCTTCCGAAGAATCCCGAGAAGTGCGAGTTCTTCCTTCCCACCGTTGTCTCCAACCTCATCTCCGAGGGCAAGGCTGACGTCCGTATGCTCGACAACGAAGATAAGTGGTACGGCGTTACCTACAAGGAGGATAAGGTTAAGGTAGTCGAGGCGTTCCGTGAGCTTATGGCTGACGGCGTCTATCCCTCTGATTTCTAAGCTTTAGTTAACTAAAACAGAGAGTTAATTTCGGCACGTTTACCGATCTTAACTCTCTGTTTTTATGTGAGAATGATAGATAATATGTGACTTGTGGAGTTTAAATATTCCGGATAATAGCTGTGCTCGAGCTGAGCCTCATAAGCGGAAAAAATTATTCCATCATCCTCTTCGCGTATGCAATTATCAACTCAGCGGTGCCCTCGATGCCGAGGGTGGAGGAGTTGACGGCGAGGTCGTAGTTATCGTACTTGCCCCATTTGTTACCCGTGTAGAAATTATAATAGGTCGCCCTTCTTTTATCGGTCTTGTTGATAATGTCGATTATCTGCGAGGGCTTGGTCTCGGGGTGCCTTTCCTTGACCCTCTTTTCTCTATGCTCGAGGTCGCCGTATATGAAAATGCGGAGGATATTCTCCTCATTCCTGAGAACGTAGTCGGCACATCTGCCTATGATAACGGCACTGCCCTCGGAGGCATACTCCTTTATAAGCTCGGACTGAAGGATGAAAAGACGGTCGTTTATCGGCATCCTGTAGCCGAAATGCATAGCTGTACCAAGGAAATTCGAGCCCATAGCGAGCGTGTAGAGAAGACTGTTGGTGCTCGATTCGTCTATCTCCTTCGACAGCTCTTCGCTGATATTTCCTCGACCTGCCGCCTCGGTGATGATCTCCTTATCGTAGAGCGGAATACCGAGTGCCGAGGCGACTCTCTCTCCTATCTCTCTGCCTCCGCTGCCGTACTGGCGTGCGATGGTGATTATCAGCTTTTTTGACATAAAACGTCCCTCCTTCTTGCGTTTTTCTATATATATTATACCCGATTTTCGGGAATTTGTAAATATAATTTTTGAAAGGGTCATATTCTTACTTGAATTTACACACCTTTTGTGCTAAAATAAGGGGGAAGAAAGGCGGTTTTTCATATGTATCTTGCTTTATCCAAAAAGATAGTAGAAATAGATGAATATTCGGAGAGCGTCCTCGGCATACCGAGGAGAGCTCTTATGGAGCGTAGCGGAAGAGCGGTTGCGAGGTCGCTGAGGGAGAACGTGCCCGCAGGCTCGAGCGTCGTTATCCTCGCAGGAAGCGGAAATAACGGCGGTGACGGCTACGCCCTTGCCACAATGATCATAGACGATTATAAGGTGAAAATATACGACATCTTTGACAAGGGACAGTCAACCGATGAGGGTAATTATTTTCTCTCGATCTTAAAGGAGAAGGGAGCCGATATCACTCCTCTTACGGTAGACCCCGAGACCCTCGACGGAATAAAGAATGCCGACTGTATCATTGATGCGGTGTTCGGAACAGGCTTCGTCGGTGAGATGCCCGAGGTAGTAGGCAAGCTCATTGCCACGGTCAACTCATCCCACCACGCCTTCAAGATCGCAATCGACGTGCCCCTCGGAGTAAACGCAGATGACGGCACTATATCCAAGGCGTACGCCTGTGCGGTCAATCTCACGGTGTCTCTTTGCTTCATTAAGCCGGGTCTTGTCTCCTATCCCGCACGCTCGTTTGTAGGTAAGATAGTTTATGACGATTTAGGACTTCCTCTCGATAGGCTTCTTGAGAAATTCAGCTTCAAGTATCTGATGACGGACGGAGAGCTCGCACGTGAGCTTCTGCCCGAGCGTGAGGAGAACGGCAGTAAGGGCTCGTTCGGTAAGCTCCTTATGATAACCGGCTCGGAGAAATACCGCGGTGCGGCTCATCTCAGTGCGGAGGCGGCACTTCGCGGCGGAGTAGGGTACGCCTTATATTTCGGTACGGACTCGCTGGTGCACGATCTGTCGATGAAGTTCCCCGAGATCGTATTTGAGCGTACGGAGAGCAAGAGCCTCACGGAGAGGGACGTTGTCCGTGCTATGGAGCTCTCCTCGGGAGTGAGTGCGATTCTCATCGGCTCCGGCTCGTCAGTGACGGAGGAGCTATACACCCTTGTCGCATCACTTTTACGGACGGACGGAGCACCTCTCATACTCGATGCCGATGCTATAAACGCCATGACCGACCATAGGGAAGAGGCTCTTATGCTTCTTAAGAATACAAACAGACGTGTTGTTCTTACACCTCATCCTCTCGAGTTTGCAAGGCTTACGGGAACAACGGTTGCTAAGGTTCAGTCGGGCAGGATCGGTGCGGCTCACGAGTTCGCAGATGAGTTCGGCTGTACCCTTATTTTGAAGGGAGCGGGCACCGTTGTCGCATCGAGGGATAGAATATATATCAACTCCACCGGCTCATCCGCTCTTTCCAAGGCGGGCACGGGAGACGTTCTTGCGGGAATAGTAGCCTCGCTGATTGCCTCGGGTACGGATATTACCGATGCATCCGCTTGTGCTGTATACTATCACGGACTTGCCGCCGATATTCTCGCTGACGAGCTCTCCGTCTTCGGAGTCACGCCGTCCGATCTCCCCCGCGAGATTGCGAGATGCATATCCGACGGACAGAAAAAGAAATAAAAAAGTAAGGGCTGCCCCATTTTGTTCTCGGGACAGCCTTTTTCTTATTTTTGCGGGGAAGTGTCGGGGGTGTTGCGTTTTTTCGTGCTCCCGAGGCTTTCGCAGTGCCTCTTTGCACACTCCCTCGCATAGGGACAGCCGATGCACCTTACGCCTCTTTTCTTCTGCCCGAGAAGGTATGCTATGATAAGGGAGGCGATTGCCACAAGTGAAAATATTATGATGAAGTTTTCCATAAGTGAAAGCCTCCTTAAGATCTTTTAAACCGCTCTTTTCTCAGCGGTCAGAATGAGGTAGATAATTACTCCCGTAGCGACCGATACTGCAATAAGTCCGCCGATCGCCGCACCAACGTTCAAGACTGCGGGGGACGTGATAAGAGTGCCTACGGTGTATATGAGATACGATACGGTGAAGCCTACGGCGAACTGGAAGGCGATGGCACCGAAGAGCCATTTTTTACTCTTCATCTCTGCGTTCATAGCACCGATTGCGGCGAAGCAGGGGGGCGTGTAGAGATTGAAGAGAAGATATGAGAGGGCGGCAAGCTTCGAGATAGCCATGATTCCCGCAGCCTCGGCACCTGCACCCTCGAGCATGGCAAGCTCTTCTGTATCGATAAGATTCTCGAGCCCTACGAATGCCACGGCAAGCGTGCCTACTACGTTCTCCTTAGCGATGAAGCCGGTGATAGCCGCTGCTGCGAGCTGCCAGGAGAGGACGCCCACGATCGGGACGAGGAGGTATGCGAAGGGAGTCGCAATGCTCGCCAGAATGGACTCATCCGCACTCTCTGCGACGGAAAGACCCCAGGTGAAGGACTGCATCAGCTGGACTGCCATGTTGCAAAGAAGGATGATTGTTGCCGCCTTGACGATGTATGACCAGCCGCGGCTCAGCATGGATTTTAGTGCACCGCTAAGAGAGGGTCTCTTGTAATCGGGCAGCTCTATTATGAAGAAGGATCTCTTCGCACGGTAAGCGGTAATCAGATTTATAAGAAGAGCACTGACGAAGATCAGGGCAATTCCCAGGAAGTAGGCAAGGGCACTCACCCACCATGCGTTATCAAAGAATGCTCCTGCGAAGAGGGCGATAACGGGAATCTTCGCACCGCAGGGCATGAAGGGTGCGAGCATTGCGGTAGCTCTCCTCTCACGCTCGTCACGTACGGTACGGCTCGCCATAATTCCGGGAACGGCACAGCCCACGGTGATCACGAAGGGGATGACGGATCTGCCCGAGAGTCCGACCTTCTTGAAAATAGGATCGAGGACTACCGCCACACGTGCCATATAACCCATATCCTCAAGCAGGGCGATAAGGAAATACATTATCATAACGAGGGGGAGGAAGCCCAGGACGGCACTGATGCCTCCGATGATACCGTCGACTACTATTGCCGAGAGAAGAGGATTTGCTCCCGAGAGAAGCTCTGCTACGGACTCGCCGAATTTATCTATGAAGCCCGTAAGATGACCCTCGAGCCATTTTCCGAGACCGAGGGGGCCCTCCGCCTGAGATATGTAGAATACAAGCAGCATTACAAGACCGAAGATGGGGATGCCAAGCCATCTGTTAGTAAGAACTGCGTCGATTTTATCGCCGACCGTGATTTTTTCGTACTCGGGTCTTTTCACCTCGACCTCTCTGACTATCTGATTGACGAAATCAAATCTTCTTCTGTCAGAAGCCTCGACCGATTTTCTGTCGGAGGGATCAACTGAGGAGTCGGTGAAGGGAGGAGGTGTCGCTCTGCCGATTTCCGACACTGCGGCATTCACTACCTCGTAGAGTCCCTCACGTGAGGTGGACACCGTGCTGATGACGGGGCACCCGAGCTTCTTTGAGAGGAGCTCGGTATCTATTCTCGTCTCTCTCTTTTCGTTTATATCTTCCTTATTGAGTGCGACAACCACGGGGATCCCGAGCTCGAATAGCTCCGTTGTGAAGAAGAGACTGCGGCTGAGATTGGTAGAGTCCACAATGTTGATTATGACGTCGGGGGATTCGTCCTTCACGTACGACTGTGTGATGCTCTCCTCGCTCGTGAAGGGGGACATCGAGTATGCTCCCGGGAGGTCAACCGCCACAAGCTCACGCCCGTGTGCATATTTGTTTTTTATTCTGTGCTCCTTTTTGTCAACGGTAACTCCCGCCCAGTTTCCGACCTTCTCGTTTCTGCCTGTCAGGGCATTGAACATCGTGGTCTTGCCTGAGTTTGGGTTGCCTGCTAAGGCTATTCTCATTTCTTTCTCCTTTTACTGCTTAGATCACTCGGTTAGTCATTGCTAACCGTTTGTGCGAAAAATTATCAGCCCGCCTAGGTTGCCTTTTCTTGATTATATGCACAAAATCAGATTATAATAGCTTCGGCAAGCTGATTATCTATATTGTATCTTCCGTCCTTGATCATGATGATCGCTCCGCCTCGAAGGTGGCGTATCACTCTGATGCTCTCACCGCTGTAACAGCCTAGAGAAAAGAGGAAGGATTTGAGCTCCTCATCATCGGTTTCGATCCTCTTGACCGTATATTTTGCGTGAGGCTCTGCGTCTTTGAGACTCATATCCCTTATCCTTTCTTAGAAAAACGTATTGTTTTTTATCGGTAAGCCATTGCTAACCGATACCATTATATGAAATTTTCCGTATTTTGTCAAGGATTTGCATGAGTTTTTTTAAATTTTCGTAAGCTTTCACAAAAACAGTTAGCAATTGCTAACTTATTAGAGGGCATTTTGCACAAAGGGGTTTATCAATTATTTTTTTACCGCACTTGCAATAGAAAATATTTTGTGATATAATTGTACTGAGAGAATTAAATATACCGATATGAGGTATTATTCACATAAGACTATGCATAAGGAGAAAATATAAATGGCACTTTACGAATCGGGGCAGATGTATCTTGAGGCGATACACGTCCTCTCGAAAAGGAAGGATAAAATACGTGCGATAGACGTCGGAGCCTATCTCGGATATACGAAGCCATCGGTCAGCCGTGCCGTCGGTATTCTGAAGAAGGGCGAGTATATCACGGTTGATTCCGACGGTTATATATCCATGACCGAGTCGGGCAGGGCGATCGCAGAGCAGCTCTATGAGCGTCATACCGTGCTTACGAATATGCTGATGGCTCTCGGAGTTGGCGAAGAAACCGCTGCTGAGGATGCCTGCCGTATCGAGCACGTGATCAGTGACGAGTCATTCGCCGCTCTGAAGGAGCATTTTGTGAATTTTAAAAAGTGATAACGGTTTAATTCATATAAAAGAACGACAGAAGCACTGTTTTTTTGAGTGCCTCTGCCGTTTTTGTTTTTTGATCTGTGACGTCTCCTAGACCGACATTAAGCGGTAGAGATATTCCGCAGCCTCAGCCCTCGTCACGCTTGATGCGAATGCCGCCTCGTATGAATCGAAGATACCGAGCGTGACCATAGCTCCGATGCTCGATCTTGCGAATACGGGCACGTCCTCGAGGGATAGGTAGACCGAGTCCTCGCTATCACCTCCGTCACCGATGAGTCTGGCCATTATCATCGCCGCCTCGTACTTGGTTATGGGTCTGTTCGGCTCGAAGAGCAGGGAGCCGTCCTTGAGTGCACCGTCTACAATTCCCATCCTCTCGGCGGTCGCAACGTAGGAGATGAGTGCCTCGGGAATATCCGAGTTGTCGTCGAAGAAGCTCGACGTGAGAGTGCTGTCACTCCTTATTCCGTATGCCTTCATAGCCATAGCGACAAACTCGGCACGGCTGACGGCTGTGTCGGGGCGGAAATAGAGTCCGTCTCCCATTCTCTCTCCACCCATAATTCCGACTGCACTGAGTGCAACTGCGGCGTTGTATTCTCCTCTGTCCCGCATATCCAAGAACACCTCGTCGGTCATCCTTTCGATTATACGGATGCCTACTGTTTCTACCTCGGAGTAGTTGCCGTACTCATCACGTGCGACGTAGGAGAAGCGGTCATAGCCCGTGAAGCCCTGAGTCGGGGTGTAGCGGTAGGTGTCACCGTCCAGTGTGAGATAACCTCTTTTTGGGTAGGAGACGATGATATATTCGATATTATCTCCCTCGGGGTCGATGGCGGTGAGCCTGCCGTGTGCGGTGATCTCTGCCTGAGTCGTGACGGAGGAGCGTGACCCGCCGATCCTCGGTGCGTAGTTGACACGGTCTAAAAATCGCATAAGGCAGACCGTCTCACATCCGACGCCTCCGTTTAAAATAAAGCTGAAGGATGCCTCCTCTACCTCATTCGAGAGCGGAACGAAGACGAGAGATGCGATGCTCTTTCTTTTGATCCTCTGCCCCTCCTTGACACGTCTGCCGGCCAGGAGGAGAGTGCCCTCGGTAGAGCTTGGAAGCTTCGTCACGGTGATGCTGTCGAAGTCGGTTATTGCGAACGCACTCTTGAAGTCACTGTCCGAGAAGGTGAGCTTTTTACCGAGAAGCCCCGTCTTGATCATTTTGGCGTCGCGTGCGAGCACCTCGATGCCCGTGCCGAAGAGTGCCGATGCCTCAAGACCGAAGAGTGTCAGTGCCATGATGACGGCGAGTGTAAGTGCGAGAATTTTTTTCATATCTTTACCCCTTTTTCCTTTTTAATCTATTTTTAGCAAGGAGCAGGGATTTATACGTGAGGTTGATGAAAACGTGCGATTTCCGTGAATTGCCCACGGGGGTGTTAATAAATATAAAATTATTTCCCTTTTGACTTGACCTTTCCTTTTTCGTGGTGTATAATTGCTTTGGTACTTTTTAGGAAGGGAGGCACATATGATTACTCTTAAGCTTGCAGGGCTTGCTATCGGCGTCGACGTGAGATACGGATATCTTCCTCGTCTTGCCCATGATTATCTTACCGATGAGGAGCCCGTCTTTACCGTTAAGGTAACGGATGAGGATATCGAGGCGGAGCGTAAGGCATCCGAGGATAATTTTCCCGACGGATATCTTGAGGCGATTGCCGCATACAGGAAAATAGCTGAGAGATTGCCCGAATACGATGCCTTCGTTCTTCACGGTGCCGTGGTTGGCTACTCGGGAGATGCGTATCTCTTTACCGCTAAGAGCGGTACGGGTAAGACCACGCATACGAGACTCTGGATGTCCGAGATAGGTGGAGACGTGCACTATCTCAACGGTGATAAGCCCATTATACGCTTCCTTGACGGCGTACCCGTTGCATGCGGCACACCGTTCCGAGGTAAGGAGGGCTACGGTGTCAACGAGTCGCTCCCCCTTCGTGCTATCGCATTCCTCAGAAGGGCAGAGAAGAATACTGCGAGGACGGTCGAGCCCACCGAGATCGACACGTTCCTGGCGACCCAGGTCTATATGCCCCACGATCCGATAGGGGCTATCAGGACGCTGAAGCTTATCGACAGGCTTGCACGATCGGTGAGGCTTGTCTCGCTCGGATGTAATATGGATCCCGAGGCGGCGAGAGTCGCTTTTTCGGAAATGACAAAATAACAATGCCCACATGGGCGTGAGGCAAAAAATGATTTCTGTTAAAAGAAAGAGAAGCATTGACGTCGATATGACCGAGGGTGCTATACTTAAGCATCTCATAGTCTTCGCCTTTCCGCTTCTCATAGGCAACCTTTTCCAGATGCTTTACAATATGGTCGATACGCTTGTTGTCGGTCAGTTTGTAAGCGACGAGGCATTCGCCGCAGTTGGCTCGCTCGGCCCCGTCACCAACCTTATGATAGGCTTCTTTATGGGCTTTTCGAGCGGTGCGGGCGTTCTTGTTTCCAAATATTTCGGTGCTCACGATATCGAGAACGTGAAGAAGACGGTCAGCACCACGGTAGTTATGACGGCCGTAGTTGCGGTTCTCTTCACGGGGCTCGGACTTCTTCTCGTAGAGCCTTTCCTTAATATTCTTGATATGCCGTCTGACGTTGAGGCGGAGGCACGCACCTACCTTACCATCTGGTATGCGGGTATTGCGGGTCTTATGATATACAACGTTGGCTCGGCACTGATGCGTGCGGTTGGTGATTCACGCCGCCCCTTCATAATGCTCGTTGTCTGTGCGATCGTCAACACGTTGCTCGACCTCGTCTTCGTGCTTGTGTTCGGTATGGGCGTTGAGGGCGTGGCTCTCGCTACGATAATAGCTCAGGGCATTTCCGCACTCCTTGTCGTTATCCTTCTTTTCACCACCGAATCGGCAGTGAAGATCGAGAAGAAATATTTTAAGTATGATTGGAAGATACAGAAGACTATTATAAAGATAGGCGTTCCTACTGCACTCCGTATGGCGATCACCTCGTTCTCGAACATATTTGTACAAAGCTACATCAACGGCTTCGGCAAGGCGGGAATGGGAGGCTGGTCTGCTTATAACAAGATAGATATGGTAGTGCTTCTGCCCATGCAGTCGCTCTCTCTTGCCGCTACGACCTTCGTCGGACAGAACGTAGGCCTCGGACAGATCAAGAGAGCGGAGAAGGGTGCTAACGTAGCTCTCGCGGCGTCTCTCGTTGCCACGGGTGCTCTTATCGTGCCTATAATCATATTCCCGGGATTCTTCGTATCCATCTTTAATTCCAACCCCGATATTATCGAATACGGTGCTCTCTTCCTCCGCCTGCTCACACCGTTCTACCTCGTCTGGTGTATAAATATGGTATATGCGGGAGCCCTTCAGGGTACGGGCAACACCCTCGTACCGATGATAATAATGCTCTCGTCCTTCGTGGCGTTCAGGCAGGTGTATCTCTACGTTATGGCGAACTTTATCAGCGATTCACCCGTAGCGATAGCACTCTCGTTCCCCTTAGGATGGCTGCTCTCGTCGGTCATCACCCTTATCTACTATAAGAAAAAGGGATTAGCACCTAAGCAAAAGGAGCAACAGGTCACAGCATAAATAAAAAGCCGAGTAAGGAATGGGTGATGCTCTTAGCGGAGAATTTTCACTTTGACTAAGGTGCAAGCACCGCATTTGTCGAACAAATGCAAAAGGGCGAAGCCCCGAGACCCTTACACAACGGAAAAAGAGCAAGAGTACAAGGAAAAAATCCTTATATTCTTGCTCCTTTTGTTTTTATAGATGAATTGATTAACGCCTCATGAATTGGCTTCACCGTGAATTCTCGCTTCGCTCCATGAATTGAACTTTAACCAATGTGCCGATAGGCACAATTCATTTTCTTTATTTTAATAGGCGAAGTGTCGGCATACCTATATAGTTAAGCGAAAGCTCCCCGATCATGGATAGAGCCACTCGCTCGGAGGAGGTATCGCATACGTCGACCGCTCTGTGTGCATCGCATCCGACAGTCACGGGTGAGCCTGTCTCGGCGGCAATCTCCCAGAATTCTCGCCTCGGGTACTTACGCCCCTCACGTATTCCGAGGAGGTTGATCTCGAGAGGGACGGAGTAGCGTAGAGATGCCTCGCATATTCTCTTAACCTCACGTCTGTATACCTCAGAGTCGCCCCTGAAGCCTATAATATCGGGATGAGCCACGTAGGTGAAGAGCCCCGTTGCCATTGCAGACTCGAGTGCGGATGCGTATTTTTTCAGCTTCTCCTCGCTTGTTGTCGGCAGTACTGTGTGCCGGTTGTTGCCCTCGTCACGCTCGTCCTCCGCAGAGACGAAATGCTCACCGAGTATGAGATACTCCGCTCCGTATTCTATCATTTTCTCACGGAAGCCCACACCGCACTCGGGGTAATATTCTGCCTCGAAGCCTACGTAAATTTTGATTTTTTCCTTATATTTCTCGGAGAGCCGCTTCGCCTCGCTGAGGTAGCTCGAGGCGTCCCCCGATTGCACCTTCCATGAGCGTTCGTAGCCATCGGGAAAGACTCTCGGAACGTGATCGGAAAAGCCGAGGTGTTTGATACCTCCCTCGATTGCCGAGAGGACGTAGTCCTCCATCTCGCCCGAGGCGTGGTGACAGTATTTTGTATGTGTATGAAAATTAAACGTCATTTTCTTTCTGTCCTTACTTTGGTTAACTGATATTTGAGGGGTGTTGTGCCTGTTGTTTCCGAGAACACCTTGATGAAGTAGCTCGCCGTCGAGAAGCCGCATTCCTCGGCAGTGCGTGAGACCGACCTGCCCGATGCGAGAAGCTCCTTCGCCCGCTCAACACGTGCGAGGGTGATATACTCGTTCACTGTCATGTTAGTATAAGCCTTGAAGTCATAGTTTAGCTTACTCTTACTGACGAAGTGATGAGCCGCGATATCCTCTGCGACAAGCTTTTGCGACAGATGCCTCGAAATATATTCGGTCACGTCGTCTATATATTGGTTCTCCCGTCCGTTTGTCCTCTCCTCGGCATTCGCCGCCCTCATCATTATGTAGATGAGAGCCGCTCTCTCCATCTCTCCGATAGGTGCGGAGCCTTCTCGTGACTCCCTGAAAAGCCCCCTTGCACTGATATATATTTCATCGAGAGCCGCCTCGTCTATCTCCTTGGCAAACGGGGTGTCGAGTATACTGCGGGACTCGAAAAGGCCAAGATCGCCAGGGTAGAACTTGATCTTATATCTCTCATAAAGGCGTGAATACTGAACGAAGGGGTTGTGTATTGCGTGCGGAGGATTGTATATAACCGTCTTGTCTCCCAGGTGCTTGAGGCTTCCTCCTGCGGTGTAGACGATATCGCCCTTGTCCACGATAACAAGCTCGGCGTAAGGGTGATTGTGTATTCTGTTGGTGCTCGAGCGTTCAACGTGCGATCTCATATGATCGATTATGAATTCGCCCGCCCTCGGAGGAGCTTCTGTTTTCAGCATCTTCTGATTCCTTATCCGATTTTGATATTTTTGGTCATAATTGCCTTGATTTTGATACCGTTTTATTATAATATAATTAAGAAAACAAGTCAAGTAGTTTTATTAAAGGATATAAAATGGAAGATACAAAAAAGAAATTCGACTATAAATGGGTGATAATATTCGTCAGCTGTCTTATGGTATTCACCGTCCTCGGCTTCTGCTCCTCGGCTAACAGCATGTACATAAAGCCCATCACGGATGCCCTTGACATATCACGCAGCTCCTACTCGGTCACGACAAGCGTCCGCTACGTAGGCACTGCAGTCATGAACCTCTTCTTCGGTATACTCGTTTTCCGCTTCGGATATAAGAATATGATAGTTGCGGGATTTTCGTCTCTTATCATATCGACCTTCATATATTCGATAGCCGAGACGGTGCTCGTCTTCTCGATAGGCAGTCTTTTTCTCGGAATAGGTCTTTCGTTCACCACTACAACTATGGTCGGCTCGGTGCTCAACAGATGGTGTGAGAAAAATAAGGGTACTGTTATGGGTATCGCCCTCGCCTCCAACGGTGTCGGTGCGGTGCTCGCACGCCTCATCCTGACTCCTATCATTCAATCAGGCGATCCCTTCGGCTACCGTGACGCATACAGACTCGTCATACTCATTCTCGCATTCGTTGCCCTCATAATTGCCGTCCTCTTCCGAAATGACCCGAAGGGGGAGGAGAAGAAGAGAGTAAAAAAGGAGAAAAGAGCCTCCACCGCCCTCGAGCGTGCAGTGCTTCGTAAGCCCTATTTCTTCCTCTCGCTTATCTGCATTTTCCTGACGGGACTTGTCCTTCAGAGTGTTACGGGTATTGCAGAGCCGCACTTCGACGATACGGGAGTAGACCTCGCACTGATAACGGTTGTGCTCTCGCTCAATTCGCTCGTGCTCTCGACGTCCAAGTTCCTCACGGGCTTCATCTATGACAGAGCGGGTGTAAGGGTCGCATCGGGAATATGCTATATAGCCGCACTTACTGCCATGATAGCTCTTTCTATGGTGAACGGCTCTGTTTTCGGCACGGGCTGTGCCTTCGTCTATTCGGTGCTCTCGTCCGTGGCTCTGCCTCTCGAGACCATTATGCTCCCCATCTTCGCCCGTGAGATTTACGGGGAGGAGAGCTTCAATAAGGCACTCGGTATCGCCGTCTCGGTCAACACTGCGGGTTATGCTGTCGGAGGCCCGATAGCGAACCTTATATTTGATGTTACGGGCAGCTATAATTTATGGATATTTATCAGCATAGGAATTATCGCCGCGATCTTCGTGCTTATGAATTACGTTATTACGGTTTCACGCCGTGATAGGGAAGGTGTGTCTTTGGAAGAGAAAAACTTTGCCGATTCTATAACAAAATAAAGAAAAACCTTGATAATCAAAGATGGGGACTGCCACTTTACGTAAATGTGTAGCGTGACGGTCCTTTTCTTTTTTCTCCTATAAGTTTCCCAAAAGATATTGACAGAGAGACAGAAAATATGTACAATACTATCAGGAGGTGTGTTATGGATATAGAGAGCATTGATATCAGCAGATACCATTTTGCACGATTTGACCGCCCACTTGACTCGGACAGCATACAGAAGCAGAACCTTCCTTTTCTGTCTGTTGTTCAGGCGGATAGGGGTGTGTACGGTCTTACCCTCGATACGGAAGGGGAATTGAAAATTCCCGAGGGGCGTTTTTACGTAGCCCCATCGTTTACACCTCAGAGCCTCAAGCATTACAGATCCGAGGGCAGATTTGCGGCACGGTATCTTTTTATTGACGTTATACTTAATAAGAAATACCGCCTTGACGACGTGTTCGAGTTTCCCGTATTGCCGAGTGCGGAGGAGTCGGAGAGGCTGTCGCTCGCAATGGACTCCTATGAGAATGCACCGACGCTCTGTGCGAGAATGCAGGCACTGTACGGCATAATAGATATCCTTCTCGCCATCGGGCATGAGAAGGGAATATACAGAAACGTTGAGATCTATCCCCTTGTTGAGTACATTCACTCGAATTATATGAACGATATCACCGTTAAGGATATGGCATCGATAATGAATATGTCGGAGTCCAATCTCTTCTCGTTCTTCAAGCGTGCGACGGGTGAATCCCCCGTCAGATTCTTAAACGATTACCGCCTCTCGGTCGCCTGCGGAATGCTCTGCCATACCGATCTGCAGATAGGCGAGGTAGCGGCGGCGGTCGGAGTCCCCGATCAGTTCTATTTCAGCCGTATATTCAAGTCGAAGTACGGCGTCTCCCCCGTGAGATACCGCAAAAATCAGCTCTGGCAATAAAATACAAAAGAGGTACTGTGCTTCACAATACCTCTCTTTTTATTGGTTTATTTACAGTTTGCAGGGATTACCGACACCGTCTTTCCCGCAGGGATCACGTACTCTCTATCGTTATATGCAACGTATACGTCGATGACCGTGGGGTTATGTACAAGGAAGCCGTCGGCCGAATATCTCAGGCTGTCGAAGGCTGTAACGTAGTTGTATATCTCGCCGTTGGTCGCGTACCAGATATCGTCACGTCCACCCATATACTCTGCGAACTCCTCGATTATATTCCAGTTGTCCGAGTCGTTGAACTCGTAGCTGTGTCCCCAGAGATAGAAGAGCATCGGACGAGAGGTCCAGAAGGATGTGCCACCCTTGTTCTCTACGAACTCACCAGCCAGCTCCATAAGTCGGGGAAGTCTGTGGTGATAGGTGGGATGCCAGCGGAGCCAGTCGGTAGGAAGGTCGAATTTTTCCGTCTTATCGGTGGTTCTTGCGTATTTGATGCCGCATTTTCTCATCGACTCGACAACGCTGTCATCATACGTGCCGTATGCGTACGCCATACCCTCGATGAGAGTACCGAACATATTTTCAAGTGCACGTCTGTCATTGATAATATCGTTTATAGCGGCGGCCTCGCTTATCTCATCAAGTGCGAGATGGCGGACACCGTGCACCGCTACCTCCATGCCCGACTCGGTATAGAGCTTGTATGCCTCGTCAGAAGTCATTCTGCGGCCGCCCGTCTCCTTGGCGAAAAGACCGCTGTTGATATTAAACGTGCCCTTAATGCCGTGCTTCAGCATTATTTCAATAAGCTTTTTATCAAATACAACTCCGTCATCGTAGGAGAGGGTGAGTGCCTTTCTTCTGAAGCCGGGCCATCTCATAAAGCTTCTTTTCATAATACGTATCTCCTTTACTTTATAAAAAGTATTGCGGGCTCGAGAACTGCGAGCCTCTTGTCAATTACCACTCTTCCATCATCACACCTGAAGGTGAGGGGAATTCTTTCTCCATCCGCTCCGAGCATCTCGATGCTACTCGGCTCACGCTCGAATACAAGCGGAATATCATCAAGCTCGTCAAGCGAAATATTGAATACGGCCACCATCATCTCGCCCGAGGGGAGCATACCCGCCCTCATGTACATGTCGGTGTCATCGGGATAGTATACGGGGAGGTGTCCCTCCTCTGTGAGAAAATCGATAAACTGCTTCTTTCTCGACTCGTTCAGCATTGAAAAAGCGGAATAATAGTTGAACTCAGTGTCGGGCGTGCCCGAGAAGGTCACCGCAACACCGCCAAGAGAATTCTTATAGCTTGTAACCGCGGGGAAGAGGCTCTGCTTCTCACCCGATGCATACTCCTTCACTGCATATGAGAGTGCCTTCACGGAGTCGGAGGTCGGGCGGAGCTCACGAAGCCCTATCTGAAGAGCGGAGTGGGTACCCGATATAAGCTCATACGAGGGCTTGACCGACGGTGTGTGAAGCGTGACTCCGATATATTCTCCGAAGCCGCGGGAGATAAGCTCCTCCGCCGCATCAGATGAGAGTACCAGCGTCCCCCTGAGGAAGCTCAGAATATCACCGTCCGAGAATCTCTTAGCGGATATTCCGTCGAGGAAGACCGCACCGCCCTCACCGTTGCTGAAGTAGAGGGGCAGACCGAAGCGTTCAATAACGCAGGTAGACCAGGGTGAGAGGTTCTTACCCGAGCTCTGGGGGATAAATCCGTATCTCTGCTCGGTAGGTAGGGGGATTCTGCATCCGAAGGGCTTTAAGTCCTTGGCATATTCCGTGAGCTTCTCATAGAATTTCGAGTATTTTGCGAGCTTCTTGCGGTACGCCGCACCCGAGCGAGGCTCGAATGCCCTAAGCCTTGTTATCCAGTGCTTCGCACCCGTAGCACCCTCGAGTACCGTACCCGTGAAGTGAGCGTGGAGAAGGGCTGCGGAGGTGGAATACCTGTTCTGCGGGCAGGTGTCGGTCTCTGCGAGGAAGATATCGATCTTGCCCTTGACGTTTTCCTTAAGCATGCATGCACGGTACATCTGCTTCGAGAAGTTGCGAGGGCCGGGGGCAGTGTACATACCGTTATTCATTCTCGCTATTCTCGGGTTGCCCTTGCCTGCGAAAGCCTCGGCGATATCGCCCGAGAACTCACAGAAGGTGGTGACGTAGATGCCCGAGACAATACCCTGGATCGTGGGGTCGATCTCGTCGAGACCCTCACGCATAGCCTTAACCGCTCCGACAAGACCGTCACGCTGAAGCTCAACGTAAATGTCAGTCAGCCTCTTATCCTCAGCACTGTCGCCCTGAGTGTGGCGGTATAGCTCCTCACGTGTAATGCTCGTGCCTGCACGTCTGTTAAACTCCGCCATATGGAGGGGGCAGGCACAGCCCTTGGTTTCTCTGTACATAATTCCAACGTCATCGTCTATCATTACGAGAGAGGGACGGTGCTTCGCAAGAGTCCTCATCTGTCCCTTTATATACGCACGGAAGCCCTCGTCGAGCGGACAGCAGGTGCTGACCGTGGGCTCGCCGTTAATGAGGCTCACCGTATTCCTGAAGGGATGAGGTCTCGGGGGAGCGGTGATATGTCCGAGAGTCGACTGAACGAGCACGCCGTGCTTAGCACCCGCACGGTCGAGAATCTCTCTGTATTTATCATATTTTTGACACTGAAGCTCGGCTCTGTCCTCGGCAGGTGTGCCGACGGGAGAAAAATACATTATCATCATGGCGTGGGTGGATACGCCGAGCCTTTGCTGTTCAATTATGTCATTTGTTACTTCATCAATGTGCTCGAGGTTGAGCGGCATTATTGAGAGGTTAAGCATGCTTTCTCCTTACTGAATTGAACTGTAAATTTATAATATTATAATATTGGAGCAAAGTCAATCATTTTCGGGAAAATAACGAAAAAATGCTAAGAAAAGGCAAAAAATGAATATATCTATGTACTATACTACGATTTGTTTGTCAAATAATGGCGTTTTCGAGGGTGGGGATTGAATAATCCGAGAGGAAATGGTAAAATAGAGAAAAAAGGGAGGTGTCACTGTGATAAAATATGTAGAGAAGGACAGAATCTTTATCCTCGAAACCGAGAAAACCTCATACGTCCTGGAACTCATCGGAGACAGATACCTTGTAAATCTCCATTATGGCAAAAAGGGTAAGAGAGTGAAGAAAAGAGAGCCCGTGTGGCTCGGCTACGGTGCATACAGTGAGGAATACGGCAATAAGTGCTGTCCTGACGAGCTGTCGAACGATATATCCTTCTATGGCTCGGGAAGCTACCGCCGTACAGCCCTCCGTATTCGAGGTAAGGACGGGACGGGAGTTACCGATTTCCGCTACGTGTCTCATCGCATCCGAAGGGGAAGAAGGGTCATTGACGGACTCCCCTCTGCGAGAATAGAGGAGGGAAGCGAGACTCTCGAGATACTGATGACGGACACTGTTTCGAAGCTTGACCTTCACCTATATTACACAACCTTCCCCGAGTCCGACGTCATATCGAGATATATGACCGTTACCAACAGAGGCGACGGGAGCGTGAGGATCGAGAGCTGTATGCCCCTCGAGCTTGTTCTCGATAGGGAGGGACTCGATATGATAACTCTCTTCGGCAAGCACGCAAATGAATTTAATTACCAGAGAGTGCCGACCCACCACGGTATTCAGGCGATATCCTCGAGGAGAGGTGCATCGTCACATCAGTATAACCCGCATTTCGCACTCGCAAGCCACGGTGCGACAGAGAATAAGGGCGAGGCATGGGGCTTCAACCTCGTATATTCAGGCTCGTTCCTCGGCGAGGTCGAGGTCGATCAGTGTAGAAAGACGGTAGTCCATCTCGGACTCGGCACCGAGGACTTCGGCTACGTGCTCGAGGGAGGCGAGAGCTTTGACTCTCCCGAGGCTGTCCTTACCTATTCCTGTCAGGGCATCGGCGGTATGTCACGCAATTTCCACCGCTTTGTAAAAAGCTGTATTCTACCTCCGGAGTCGGTCGGGAGACCGCACCCCGTTGTGCTGAATACCTGGGAGGCGTGTTACTTTAATATTGACGAGGAGAAGCTCCTCACCTTCGCCGATAAGGCATCGGATATGGGCTTCGATATGCTCGTTGTCGACGACGGCTGGTTCGGCGAGCGTGATCACGACAGAGCGGGACTCGGTGACTGGTATCCGAATAAGAGAAAATTCCCGAGGGGACTTTCTCAGTTTGCACGTGACCTCAGGGCACGCGGACTCGGCTTCGGTATATGGATCGAGCCCGAGATGGTGAATCCGGACTCCGACCTCTACCGACTCCACCCCGAGTGGGCTCTGCACGCGGAGGGAAGAGAGCCTCTTTTATCGAGAAATCAGCTGACGCTTGATATGTCGCAAGAGAAGGTTGTCGATTACCTGATAGACTCCTTCGAGAGAGTCTTCGGCGACGTCTCTCCCGACTACTTCAAGTGGGATATGAACCGTCACATGACGGGGGTCGGCTCGTCGGCACTACCGCCCGAGAGACAGTGCGAGGTCTCCTTCAGATATATGAAGGGAGTGTACAGACTCCTCACGTGGCTACGTGAGAGATTCCCAAATGCTTTCCTCGAGACCTGCTCGGGAGGCGGAGGACGCTATGACCTCGGCATGATGAGCTACGGTATGCAGATATGGACGAGTGACCGTACTAACCCCTATGACAGAACGAGAATACAGAGAGGTGCTCTTCTCGGCTACCCTGCGGTGACTATGTCCTGCCACGTATCATACCCGTATGGCTCAGTGGATAAGCTGATACACAGATACAGAGTCGCCATAGGCGGTATGCTCGGCTATGAGCTCGATATCCTCGAGATGTCGGATGAGATAAACGAGGAGATAAAGAGGCAGATAGTCGAATATAAGGGCATCGAGCACGTCATAAGACTCGGTGAATATTACCGTGTTGATACGCCGTCACGCTCGGGATACTCGGCATTCTTCTACGCCATGCCCGACGGAGATGAGGTCTTGCTGACTGTTGTTGCAGACGAAAAATGTAAACTAACATTTACAAATAACATCAAATTGCCCGTAAATGCAGAGAAAATATACAAGGATACCCTTGGCGGAGGAGACTACTCGGGGGATGATCTTCTCTCGGGCATCACACTCCCCATTCCAACCTCGGAGGGCAGAGTGTCGGTATATCATTTTAAGGCATAAAAAAGAGGAGGAGCAGGCTTTACCTGACTCTTCCTCATTTTTTAGTTATCTTTTCGGCTCGATCTTAACCGTCTTGCCTGCGGGTACAAGATATTCATTGAAATAATAACCTATGTACACGTCAATATCGGACGGGTTATAGACCATAGAGCCGTCGGCAGAGAACTCGAGTCTGTCATACGCCTCGGTATATCTGTAAATGTCGATATTCGTTGCGTACCATACGTCATCGTGACCGCCCGCCTCACGTGCAAACTCCTCGATCACGTGCCAGTTGTCCTGATCGTTGAACGAGTAGCTGTGTCCCCAGAGATAGAAGACCTTGGGGTCTGTACCGATGTAGGATGAGCCGCCATTGTAGCTGAGGAACTCTTTTAACAGCTCCATAAGCTTTGGATGGGCGTGTGAGCAGGTGGGATCCCAGCATAGCCAGTTCTCGGGGAGATCGAATTTCTCGGTCTTCTTGATCGTTCTCGCATACTTGATACCGCAGAGGCGAAGCACCTCCATAACCTCGTCCGTGTAGGTTCCGAAGGCGTACGCCATACCCTGAATGAGAGTGCCGAACATCTCCTCGAGTGCGATTCTGTCATTGAGAACGTCATTCATAACGAGCGGTGCCGCTACCTTGTCAAGAGGCAGATGGCATACACCGTGTACGGCAACCTCGTGCCCCGAGTCTGTGTAGAAGTCCTTCGACTCCTCCTTCGACATACGGCGATCCTTCTCGAACCTTCCGCTGTTGAGATTGAAGGTACACTTGATTCCGCTCGCATCGAGTATCTCCATCAGCTTCTTGTCAAATACAGTGCCGTCATCGTAGGAAAGGGTAAGAGCCTTGAGCTTAAAGCCCGGCCATCTCATAAAGCTTCTTGTCATTATTTTATCCTCTTTTCTATGTATTATCCACGTTATCAATAGGTAGCAAGCAGGGTGAACGTCTGTCCCCAGCTTCCCGACACCTCGACGGATGAAAATCCCGCCTCAATGAGTGCCTCAGCCTCGTGAGAGACCGTCAGAGGTGTGTCGTAGTGATATAGCTCTCCCTCTGTGAGCCCCTCGCTTGCTTGCAGAGCCAGATATTCGTTTCTGTGCTCCGCCTCCTCGCTGTCACTAAGCGAGAAGTAGTCTGTCAGGACGAAATATCCGCCCTCCTTCAGAGATGCGTGCAGCCTTTTATATAGGGCGATCTTCTCATCCTTTGTGAAATGGTGCAGGCTCTCAACCGATACTGCGGCATCGTATACACCCTCACCGAGAGGCAGGTCGAAATACGAGCCGTGGATAAGCGTGAGGTTATAATCCCCGAGCTTCTCGAAAAGACGCTCGAGCATCAGGGTAGAGAGGTCGATGCCCGTAACCTTTGCCGTCGGATTCAGACGGAAATATTCCTCGAGCTCAAGTCCCGTGCCGCATCCGAGATCAAGCACGGAAGAGCCACTCACCGTTGGCAGAAGCCTCGCCGTGAATGGGTAGAATTCACCCGCCGACTCTATCTCTGTCAGCATATGCTCGTCATATCCGTCTATTCTCTTTTCAAAAAATTCACTCATTCTCTCAAGCATACGGCACCCCTCCTTTACTAATAATAGCACAAAGAAAAACGGTAGTCAATGGGAAATGCTTAATCATTTGACAATAGAAGAACAAAATAGGCAGGGTCTTATGTTTTAATAGGATATTTTAAGGAGCTGAGTCGTGACTCAGCTCCATTTTCGTTTTATTCGGTAGTATTAAGCTTTGTGAAAGTTCTCTACGTCACCCTCATTGTGATTGAAAAAGATATAGGTTTCAGCAAGGTTAGTAAGTCCCGTGTCGGGGGTGAAGAGCGTGTTGTCGGTCAGCTGAACTAGTTCTCTGTCTCATCAAAAGCAAGATGCATTAGTTTCTTTTTTTGCTCCGTATAAAATGAAACCTTGTCTTGACTTATATTGTATATTATAAAGAGCATCTAACTTTATTTTACCATTTATGTTTTTGCATTTCAATTGCATTTTTTCTTCTTCTATATTGCAAATTCGTGCATTGTGTGATAAAATACTGCTGAGGAGGGTTGAATAAATGATCTATTCGTACAGTTTTGGCGATTTTTACGTAAGGCATGCGATCGACGAGGAGCCCTGCGACCGTGATTTTACAATGCACATCCATCAGGTGTGTGAAATATATTTCTTTGTGTCGGGCGACGTGAAGTATCTTGTTGAGGGCTCGGAATATATGCTCGACAATAATTCGCTCCTAATCCTGCGTCCCTCCGAGGTGCATAAGCCTAAGATACTCACAGGGGAGAGGTATGAACGCTTCACTGTAAACTTTCCCATCGACTTCGCACGCTCTATCGACCCCGACGGCAGGCTGACCGAGATGTTTGTCGAGAAGACTCTCGGTAAGAATAATTTGTTCCGTTCATCGGAAGTGGATATGAAGCTGATTAAGAGCCTGTTTTGTGAAATGTGTAAGGAGAGGGAAGAGGCGGAGATGCAGCTCGCGATAAAAACGCACCTCGTATACATGCTCGATATCCTCATGCGTGCTTATTCAAAAAGAGAAAACACAGAAAACGATCTTGAGAGCCTCGGCGAGCGTATGGTTACTTACGTCAACACTCATCTGCTTGACGATATATCCGTGCCTCGCCTTGCCAAGCATTTTTATCTGAGCTCCTCTCAGTTCAGCCGAGTTTTCAAGCTCGCAACGGGTGCATCCCCTTGGGTGTATGTCACTAAAAAGAGACTCAGTGTCGCAAGAGAAAAAATTCGTGCAGGAGCTACCGCACAGTCTGCCGCAGAGGAATGCGGCTTCCGTGACTACTCATCCTTCTACCGTGCATACACCAAGCATTTCGGCATCGCACCGACCTTGGACGCTTAAAAAACCTCTGAACGACGTTTTTCTTGAAGCGATGCCGAAAAAGCAAGGAAAAATAAAAAGTATCGCTAAAAAGATGTATACTACTTAAGATTAAGCGTGTAATTCGGCTTGCCTTTCGGCTCGTGCTTGCCGGCCAGAACCTCTATTGCCGCATAGGTAGCCTCCTCGGCCCTGCCTGCAAAGATACGGCGTGGGATGTGTGCCAGCTCCTCAACTATCTTGGGGTTGCCGCAGTGAATCAGCGTGCCGATTCTACCCGTATGCTGCATAGCATCAACCAAGGTGACAACTCGGTGGGTATAGTGCTCAATGCCCATATATGCGATGAATTCCGAGAAGGTGATAAAAATTATACCGTCGTAATCCAGCGAACGTGTGAGAATTCTGCCGTTCTGCCCCTGGGTCGGAAACTCGCAGAACTGCTCGACGTGAGAGTTGGGGAAAAGCTCCTTTATCTTCTCTGTAATCTTCGCAGGATAGTACCAGCCGTTGGAAAACGTGTCAACAATAAGACCGTCTTTTACACCCGAGGTGTAATCGTTACTGACCATTAAGGCGAAGAAGTATCTTCCGTTCCGATCAATAGAGAGGGACGTGCCCTCGTCCAGAATGGCGTAAATGCCGTCTTTATTAATAGACTTTACAAGTCTTTCCTCCTCGTCGGTGAGCGAGGTATATTTGGGAGTGCGGTTAAGAAGCGCCTTATGCTGAAGTGCAAGAATTCTCTTTACCGCTGAATCAAGAGCGGCATCCGAGATCAACCCCTTTTCATAGCACTCATACAGTGCTTCCTGATCAAATTTCGGGTCATTTGCATAGTAGAGGGGAATATCGTTACCCGCTTCCAGGGCGTAGCCGAAGCACTCCTTGCGTCCGTAGCGTGCACGGATACCCATCATACAGAGTGCATCCGTCATGATAAGGCCGTCAAATCCAAGCTCTCTTATGATATCGATGCACTTCTTCGACATGCTTGCGGGGGCGTCGGGATCAATATTCGGAAGCTTTTCGTGGGCGGACATAACGGCGTCAAGCAGGCCCTCTTTCATAAGCTCGGTATAGGGGTATAAACTCTCGTTTATGAGCTCCTCTTTAGTCTGCGAGGAGATGCCCTCTACCATATGCGTATCTACCTCAACGTCATACCTTACGCTGGGGTAGTGCTTTGCCATAGTGAGTAGACCGCCGTCCTTCATACCTCTCGTTTCTGCCATCGCCAGCCTTGCAATCCGGTGCTTATCCTCGCCGTATCCGCGTGTCCAACCGCTCTTTCTTCCGTCCAGAATGGGGTTGCAGACCATATCATAGCCGTGGCTCTTAGCTACAATGGCGGTCGCCTTGCCAAAAGCGTAGGCATGCTCGATAGTGTCGGTAGTGCCTAGTGCTGAATGCTGACCTATGCGGTAGGGGGACATTCCATCCTCTGCATCGGTAACGATGACAAGGGGATAGTCAGCCGCGGCACGCAGCCTTCCGATGATATCCTCGCAGAAGGAGACAGCCTCGGGAGTGGTACCCCATTGTACCCACACGATGCCGACGGAGTGTGCTTTAATCTGCTCGATGACGTAATCCACGCCGCCGTCTACGACACCTATTTGTAGAAGTGGGGTGTGCACTATGCCAAGCTTTTGTTTTACTGTGAGATCTTGAAATCTTAATTCCTTCAGTTCCTTCATAACGCTCTCCCTTTGCTTGAATTCGCCCGTTACAGCTAATTTTTTTATTTTGTTTAGTTGTATGATAGCACACTTTGTGCCATCAATCAATATTTTTTGCAGAAAAACGTGAGGATCTTTTCGCACTCCTCACGATGCCTTGCCATATATCCGAGAAGCTCCTTCACCGTCTTTGAGCTAGTGTGATCATATCAAAATGAGGGAGTGAGGTAGTACTATCCCTTCTACATATCCATAATTAACCGAATAAAATAAGTCTTTATATTTCGGATGATATGTTCCTAAAGGACGGTCAACCACCACTTTAACAACTTTTCCTAACATTTCTAACCTCATCAATTTTCATTTAAGATGTTTTATATTATATTACAAACTCTACCCGAAATCAAGGCGTAGCCTTGTATATCTTTAAATGATGCATCGCCTTGCGGCGATATGATGCATTTGCTTCGCAAATATGATGTTGCTCCACTTCGTTTCGCAATGATGCGATGTTTGCCCCTATGTGCCCGCAGGCACACATCATTCGCGTAGCGAACATCATTAGGCGTAGACGTCATCATTTGCCGGAGGCAAACATCATTCAAAAAACGCACCTTTGTCGGTAGACAAAAGTGCGTTTTTTGTTGGTGGAACCGACGGGAGTTGAACCCGTGTCCAAAGGCTCTTTGATATAACCTTCTCCGTAGGCAGTCGATCTTTTGAGATTCCCCTCTAGGTTAGCCGAGCGACAGGCTTCCTCTCGGGTAGCCCTTTAATGCATGACCGATACAAGGGCGAAATCTCGGTTCATGTTCACTACTGATTTGACGCACGGCGGGAGCCGTAGTCCTCTCCCGCGGTACGGGCGGTTTTATAACCGCGTCACAGCTTACGCTGCAAGAGCAACAGTGTTGTTGTCGTTTATTATTTAGGTTGGACATTTTGACGGGATTATCCGGCCCGCTACGCTTATCATATCTCGGCACCCCTGTCGAAACCCTTACGGCCCCATATCAGGGTACTAATATTATAGTAGACAAAAATCACGATGTCAACACTTTTTTTCTGAATTTTCGGGTGACGTATTGAATTTGACGTATATTTATGATAAAATTATACTGAAAAAATGTATTTTTGTGGAGGTGCATCTCTACTTGAAAAGGATCATATTGTCGCTTTTTGCGATTATTATAGTAATAACCGTGATCTTTTCCTCCTCTTTATCTATTCTCGGGGCGGCGGACGATGAATCGTATGACTATTCGAACCCCTCGGCCGTCAACAACAGGCAAATAAGCTCGGATATGCTTCTGGAAGCGTATCTTGGCGATGAGATATCGGATGAGGAAAGGGCATATCTTGCAGAATACGGCAGCGTTACCGTAAGATACGATGACTCTATATCGACGGGAAACGTTGTTTGTATATTCGAGGACGGAAGGCTCACCGTAAATGCCGCTCCGTACGTATATACTACTCAGTCGGGTCAGGATGCTGTGTGGACGCCCGTTTCCGTAAGGGTTGGGGATAGGGAAGAGGCACTTTTAGCCAACGATGCCTACTATACAGCAGAGCTCGACGGAATATCCGAGGACGACTCACTCTATGCCGAGGTGAGATACGTGCTCAGAATCACTGTAAAGAGAGAGGATATTTCTCTCATCTTAAATCAGGCATACAATGATGCTCCCGAGTGGGAGAGCCGACTCGCCGCCTACCGTGAGGAATACGGTAGACTTCTCGGTGAGTATAATTCAGGGCTGATTGATTACAATCTGTATCTTGAGGCTCTTGCGAGGTACGATTCCGACGTTGCCGCATACAATGATTATCTCGTCAGGAAAAAGCTCTACGATGATGCAAAGAGGGAATACGATGCGTATCTTGCAGAATATGCCGCGTACACCTTGGCACTTGACGGATATAATGAATACCTTGAAAATCTCGAAAAATACAATACCGCATACTCCGAATACATGGCATACAAGAGTGCTCTCGGCAAATATGAGTCGGACATCCTCACGTATAACGAGAATCTTGAGGCTCTCGAGCGTGTCAGGCTGAGAATAGCCATTCTCGATGCGGCGAAGCTTCCGATGACGGACGGACGTGACGTCTATTCGGCGATATGGTCGGGACTCGTTGACGAGGTGCTCGCAAATAAGAGTCTCATCACAAGCCAGAACGTAGGTGTCTCCGAGGAGGTAGTTTATGCCGCGGGAGACTCAACCGAAAATCTCAGAAATCTTCTGAAAAGCTACTACTCTCTCACCGAAGAGGAGGACAAGTACACCTTCTATATGCTAAATTACGGTCCTCTGAAGGAGAATTTCAAGAAGCTGACCCAGGCTCTTGACGATCTCTACCGTGCAAGAGCGGTGAGAAACTATCTGAGGAACGAGGGCAAGGACTTCAAATATATGATCCTTGTCGCACAGTTGGCCCTTATTTCGTCCGCCCTCGAGGGCGAGCCCATCAAGAGCTACTACGGTACTGAAACGCTTGACGGAAGCTACGTTATGAAAAGGGAGACCATGAGCTTCTCCGAGATACTCGAAAACAAGGCGTATATCGACACTTCCGTCGACCCGAAGCCCGACTCTCTCGGTTATCCGACCTTAGGAGATGAGCCTACGCCTCCCTCGGTAGTGGAGGAGCCCACCGCACCCATACCCGTAAATAAGCCGACACCCCCAGAGCTTTTAGAAAATCCCGGTGATGCTCCCACGCCTGTGGACGAGCCCACCGTGCCCGAGAGGGTGGAGGAGCCTACACCTCCCACCGAATATACTCCTCCCGAGTGCATACCTCCCCTCATATCGGCGTATAATCGAGGTGAGATATCCCTCCGTCCCATGGCGGATGACGATTTCATCTACGAGGCTGTGAGGACTGTAAAAAAGAAGCTCTTTAACGTTGATGAGGTATCCGTCTTCTTCTTAAGCGAGGGCGGGGAAGAGCTTTACGGCACCGTTGTCGATAAGGGCACCTGTGCTGTCTACGTTGGCGAGCTTCCCGAGAAGCCCGAGGATGACGGTTATACCTATACCTTCGTCGGTTGGGGAGGGGAGGATGGCGTTCTCACCGATATATCCGAGGTCGAGTCGGATCTCATCCTGTATCCTATATTCGATAAGCATACAAAAAGCTATGATATAACCTACGTTTTCCCTGACGGCACGGTGACCGTCTCGCACCCATACGGCTCAGTGCCCGCCTTTGACAATATTCCGAATAAGCCCGACGAAGGAAACGTGATGTACGTTTTCTCAGGCTGGGATACTCCCATAGCCCCCGTTTCGGGAAACGCCACATATACTGCCTTATATACCCCCGAATATATCGTAAAGCTCGGCACGTCGGGTGCTGACATAGACTTCTCCTCGGGTGTTTATACCGTAGATTGCACTAAGAGTGCTTTTTCCGAGATCGATCTTGGAAATATCGTTGACCGTGCAGTATCAAAGCAGGCATCCTTATATATCAGGACTATTTTCTGCGAGATCGACATACCGTACTCCACTCTAGTCTCTATGCAGGAGTCATCATCCACCGTCCTCGTTCCCGATATTGTAAGTGTGGGATCGATAGGATATTCCTATCGCTTGGGGTTAATGTCTGAGGACTCCTCCCGTGCCGAGAAATTGAAGATGACTGTCTCTGTCGGGGTAGGGATCGACGACCTTTCCCGCCACGTGCTGTGCTTGCTCGAGAACGGCAATGTGGGTAGCCGTGTGAGATATTCTGTTAATAACGGTAAACTATTATTTACAATAAACACCAACTGCACCTACACGCTCATGCCTGAGTTTGGTATTAACGTGATCACGTCGCCCGCAGGCACGCTTGAGGTGTCGTCCTTGTCCGCATTCCCGGGGGATAAGATATACGTATCCTCATCCATGACTCCGGGTCACAGATTTGTCGGTGTCCGAGTTTTCGGTGCTGACGGCAGTGAGATCCCGTTCGAGGACGGAGAATTCGTGATGCCAGCCTATGACGTCTCCCTTGTTCTTCTCTCGGAGGAGATGATCTATACCGTGAGGTTCATGGACGGCAATCAGGTGCTTGCAGAGGTTAAATGCAGGTACGGCGATATCCCCAAGCCCCCTAAGTCGGTAAACAAGATGAATGACGATCAGTACAGTTACACCTTCATCGGATGGTCGGATGAAATAGCTCCCGCCGATTCCGACAAGGTCTACTATGCCGTCTATGACGTGTCGGTGCTCCCGCCTAAGGTGAGACCCGAGGGGCTTGTTCTCTCGCCAACCGTACTGAAGCTTCTCATAGCTCTTTTGGTTGCGGTATTTATGATAATTGCTGTCGTGATACCGTCCTTAATCACCCTTACCGTGTTATTTATTAAAGATAAAAAACGTCGCTTAAGGCGTAGGGAAAAATAACCCATTTCCCCCTTAAGCCCCTAAACCGTGTTAAATTACGGGCGAATTCTTGTGCATTTTGCTTAAAAGGATTCGCCCGAAAATATTTATATGCACAAAAATGGTACACGCCTATTGACTTTTCACGCATATAATGATATAATCTTTAATACAAAAATATTATTTAATTTTCATTTATATGAAAGGTGATGAACACTATGAAAAAGACAAAGCATTTGCTGTTGACACTCTTTCTCGTAGTTAGTCTCCTGTTCGGACTCTGTGCACCCACTGTGGCGTTTGCACTTCCCGACGGGACTGACAGCAACGGGACCGATTCGTCATCGTCTTCGACCGAGACCGAAGGTCTCGACCTTAAGTGGTTTGATCTCAAGTATACCGCTGATCAGATCACGATAACCATTCGTCCTGACGTTAAGTCCTTGCTCGAGACGAATAAGGGTGATATCGACGCCCTCGTTTCGGCACTCATCGATGCTGCGATGTTCGTAGTAGTTGAGGATATTAAGGACGGCTTCATCGACGATCAGTACGGTGAGTCCGGCGGTGTTAACGTTGAGGGTATCAACATTGACAACGTATGGAAGAATGCTATCGATAATTACATAGCATCTCTTGATGACGAGGTCCTTGCCCTTGACTCCGATCCTTACGTCGCTCTCTTCAAGGCGGCTGTTAAGGATGACGGCAATACGCTTATCGCTGACTACATTGATTACACCTGCACGCTTGTTAAGTTTGCTTGCAAGGCAGGATATATCACCGTAGAGCAGCTTGATTCTTATACCGATGAGGTATACAGAGCTAAGATCGACGAGATCGTGAAGTCTAGAATCGAGACCGCTCTTAAGGATAGAGTAACCGAGTACGCAGACGCTTACGTAAACTGGATCGTTAACGACGTTAATCACGGCCTTGATGCTGAGGTTGAGAAGATCATCAACGATTCTGTCGTTCATTACGTTATCGACCTTCGTGAGAGATACATAGCCGGAACCCTCGATCTTACTAACGTAGCCGAGAAGGCGTTCTCCGAGTACGTATACGAGGAGTTTAACCACGAGGCAGAGAAGAAGTATGAGGAGCTTCTCAGTGAGGAGATCTGGAAGCAGGCCGAGCAGACACCCGGATATGATAGCCTCACCGATCAGGAGAAGCAGGATCTTTACACTCAGCTTTACGATAACTTCCACAACTCTCCCGATTATGTAGAGAAGCACGATGAATTCCTCGCTGAGGCTTGGGATCACAAGGCTGAGATAATCAGAGAGAGCGTTAAGGCAGAGAACTCCGTTGAGTACCTTCACGAGGTTCTTCACAGCTATAAGAATACTCATCCCGATTACTTCGACGGTGTTCAGAACGCCATTATCGAGATCGCTGAGAACAGCGTTGTCTTCGATATGGCGAAGCCTCCCGTTGCGGGCGATATCCGTGATGAGGCATTCAAGATCGCTCTCGGCATCGGCCACGCTGAGTTCAATGCTAAGATGGAGGGATATATCTCCGAGCTTCTTGTTGACTTCAGAGCAGTTGTTGAGGAGGTTCGTGATATCGATACCGACATCAGCCTCGAGGACGCTTTTGAGATCCTTAAGTCTGTTAAGATCAACGGCAAGGAGGTCTTCGGACCCGGTGAGGACGGTGTTAACACCCTTTACATGGATGCTCTTAAGGAGCTTGTCCGTGAGCTTCCCACCTTCGCTGAGATCAAGGACTTCACTCTCGATGAGATGATGCTCAGCTATGATATCGCTCTCTCCACCACCGTAGGTGACAGTAGCTTTAACCTTACTCTTAAGGTTGGCTCTGGCGACGATAAGGTAAGAGCACTTGCACGTCTTCTTGACGAGTACCTTACTCTTTCCATCGACGGTAGCACCGTAAATATCGGTCTTACCGTTCCCGCAAGAGTTTCGAAGCTTCTTCTTGATGCTTGCGACTCCACCTCTATTGATAACGATCTCAAGCTCAAGATATTCTCGCTTCTTGACTCTACCGTTGACGAATTCTACTCGAAGCTTCGTGGCTTCACATTTGAGGAGATAAAGGATATCCTTACCTCCGATTCCCTTGACTTTGTCCGTAACAGTGATTTCATCAATAAATATATAGATATCAAGTCCCTTTCCGACGAGGAGATAATCGCTAAGCTTGATAAGCTTGAGCCTATCTTCAACCGTCTCATGGAGTATGCAGATACCGTTTACTCCTACGTTCCCGACGATATCAAGACTAAGACTGTCTTCAATCTTTACAAGCTTGAGGGTGAGTTCAGTGCTACCGGTAGCCGTACCTTCACCATCGATCACGTAGAGAAGCTCCTTCAGAAGCTCAGCCCTGAGTACGGTCTTCTTCTCTCCACCTACATTCCCGAGTTCTCCAAGACTCTGACGGTTAATGCGACCCTCTCCTTCACCGACGTCTACTCGGTAGAGTATGATCTCGGCACCGAGACCGTACGCGGATTCCTTCCCGTAGGTGCTGACGTTGCATTCTTCGCTGACACCACCGTCATCGACGGTAAGAATATTGTCGGCTGGGCAGATGAGAATAACGTTCCTATCTTTAAGATGCCCGCACGTGACGTAACTCTTACACCCGTGTTCGAGGACGTTGCTCCCGATCTTCCCGATACTCTCGTATGGGATTACACCGCACCCTTCGTTGCTGATGGCAGCGATTTCACCGTAGCACTTAACGCCGCGACCCTTGCTCTTATCGACACTAACTATTACAGAGTTGATTACGAGGGCACCCTCACCGCATCGGCGGAGGGAAGCTACACCGCTGTTGCTAAGATCGTTCTCCTTAAGACCGGCGATACCGTAATGGAGTCGACCATCACCTGGGAGATCAAAGCAGCACCCGCACCTGATCTTCCCGACGAGCTTGTATGGGATTACAAGGGAGCGTTCATCGCTGACGGTACCACTAGCTTCACCGTAGCACTTGATGCTGCGACCCTTGCTCTTATCGATACTGATTATTACAGAATCGAGTACACCGGCACCTGCTCCGCTACCGCTAGCGGTAAGTATAACGCTACCGTCTCTGTCATCGAGATCAAGACCGACGACGTTAAGATGACCGATACTCTTGCATGGCAGGTAGCTGATCCTATTGACAACGATCTTGAGTGGACGGCTGATTACTTCTTCTACAACTTCGGCGTTGTAAACACCGTTACTCTTAAGGACGGTCAGCTTGATACCGAGGTATACGAGGCTCGCGAGTATGAGAACAACAGCGAGATGAACGTTGGTAGGTATACTGCGACCGTAAAGATTTATAACAAGCAGACTAGCGAGCTTGTCGCAACCCTTTCTAAGGAGTGGCAGGTAGCTCCCGTTCTCAGCGTAGAGTGGGATTACACCGATCCTATTTACTTCGATAACGCAGAGAAGACTCTTACAGTTAAGACCGGAGACGGCTTCATCGATCTTGATTACTATACCGTTGAGTACGCAGGTAACGTTGCAACTGCAATGGGCAGATACACCGCAACCGCTACCGTTAAGCTTACCCTCACAGGTGACGTGATCGAGACCTCTACTCTCGAGTGGAGAATTATCCCCAAGATCAGCGATCTTCCTTGGGATTACGATGACGCATTCAACTATGACGGTGAAGAGAAGACCGTCCTCCTTGACACGTCCTCTCTCGGTACCGCATTTGGCGAGCTCTACCGCGTAGAGTACACCGACAACAAGGCAACCGCATCCGGTAATTACACCGCTTACGCTAACGTCTACGATAAGGTAACCGACGAGCTCATCGGATCCGCCTCCCTTGATTGGTCGATCCTTAATGTGATCTCCGGCGAGCTTACCTGGGTCGAGAATCCTATCTACAACGGTCAGGATCAGACTATAACCCTTGCTCCCGGTCAGGTAGATGAGACTGTATTTACCGTTACTTATTCCGGTAACGTTGGTAAGAATGCCGGCGAGTATACCGCAACCGTAGTTATTACCGATACAGCTTCGGGTACTGAGGCTTACAGAGCTACGTACACCTGGAGCATTCTCCCCTATGAGATTGACCTTAGCACCTTTAAGTGGGTTTACAGCGGAAACATGGTTTATAACACCGCTGAGCAGAAGGTCTACATCGAGGGATATCCCGCTCTCTTTGATTCCGCTTGGTTAGTATACTCCGGAAACGTTGCTACTAATGCAGGTGACTACACCGCAGAGGTACAGATAAGCATTCCTCAGGATGTAGCTGATAACTATGTTATCAAGGCAGGCACTACCGTATCCAAGCTTTCTTGGAGAATTGATAAGGCTAACGTAGATATGTCGGGCGTTAAGTTCGAGGACGGTGCCTTCGTATTCGACGGAGAGGCACATTCCATCTTCGCTACCGGTCTTCCCGCAGGCGTTACCGTTTCTTACATAGGTAACGGCGTGACCGATCCCGGTGTGCATGAGGTAATTGCTGTCTTCTACGTTTCCGACACTACCAACTATAATACTCCTGCAGTTAAGTATGCAAGCATCAAGATCCTTGTTGTTGAGCAGTCTTATCCCGTAGGATCCGATAAGCCCTTCATCGAGATCACAGCTCCTAATGGCATTGATCCCGAGATCGACGTTATCATCAACTCCGCTATCCAGAACTTCATCGACGGTATCACCGTGAACGGTGAGCACAGAGAGGTTATTACCGCCTACGACGTAAGCTTCTATAAGGGTATCGAGGAGCAGGAGATGACAGGTCCCTTTACCGTTAGACTCCGCATTCCCGACAGATACCTTGAAAGAGACGATCTCATCGTAGTTCATATCGATGACTACGGTAAGGCTACCGTTGTTGAGTCGACCCGTGATGGCGATTATATGGTATTCGAGGCTGTTCACTTCTCCATCTACGCTATTACCGTAACCGGCGAGGAAGAGGTGTTTGAGGCTAAGGATAACACCTGGCTCGTAATTCTTCTCATTGTCCTTGGCGTTCTTCTCCTTGTAATTCTCATCATTGTGATCATCAAGCTGAGAAAGAAGAAGAAGGATGACGGAAACACCGATGACGCTGAGCCCGTTGTACCCGAGGATGAGCCCGAGGCACCCGCTGAGGAGGTTGCACCCGCCGAGGAGCCCGCACCCGTAGAGGAGCCCGCACCCGTAGAGGAGCCCGCACCCGTAGAGGAGCCCGCACCCGTAGAGGAGCCTGCAC
>JAZQYD010000034.1:0-17954 GCA_045633405.1 Eubacteriales bacterium
GGAGAGCGAGGCGGCTTGACCGCCTCGCAAGAGATACAATGATAAACAATTACACCCCCGCATCTTACGAAGAAATTACCGAATACCACATCGTTTTTGACGATGGACATTTCAACGGCTCTTGTTTTCCTTGTGACTCAAACGGCAATATATTCAAAGACCTTTGCCCTGAAGCTTACACAAACTACAAAAACTGTCTTGAACACCCCGAAAAATATATTCGCTTCAACAAGGTCGTTGAATCCAAGCGAACAGTAAGAAACGATGCTTTCGGTAATTGTCACTGCGGTGAAAGAGTTGAACTCTTTGATATGTACCACGGTGCTTGTCAATGTAGCAAATGCGGACAGTGGTACAACTTATTCGGGCAGGAGCTTCTTCCCCCGGACGAATGGGAAGAAGACACCGAAGACGATTACTATTTTTCCGATGGTATGCATTGGTGAGAAAGGAGCGCGAGGGGGCTTCTGCCCCCTCTCTATACTATGATTATCTCATACAAGAAGCTTTTTAAGCTCCTTATTGATAAGGGAATAAAGTCAAAAGAGCTTGCACGTTGTGCCGATATAAGCCCTGTTACCTTATCTAAAATGAAAAAGGACGGAGCTACGATAAGCTCTGACGTACTGACTAAAATATGTTTGGCTCTCGGTTGTACTTTCAATGATATTACCGAGCTTGTGCCGAGAAAAGAGGTTTGATATGTACGAAATTGTAGACGAAAAAGACGTGAAAAGATTTGCGGTTATTACCTACGAAGACACTATATTTTGGGATAGTGCCGACGTTCTCGAATGCCAAAAGATATTCATAGCGTGGGACGGTGAAAAGAGCTTCAAGGGTATTTATGATTACGAACAATGCAAATATCTTGACGAAGCCGACATTATCGATCTTGTCGGTTGCCAAATTCATTCAGAAGATTAAGGAGAAGAATATGCCATTTTATAAAGTGATTTTTTCAAAAGTTGCTTACGTTCAAGCTAATGACGAAGACGAAGCAAGCATCCGAGCTATGGAAGAAGATTACATATTCATGGACGAAAACGTCGAGATTGTAGAGCCTTCTTGCCGTTCTGATATTCAAAAGGCTCTTAATGAATAGGAGGAGTAAATGAAAAAAAGACCTAAAGCTATTTACGACGTTGTAACTACATACGGCATGCATAGAAAAATGATCTTTAAAGTAAGCAAAATTGCCGGGAAGAGTGTTGTCGAAATAGTCAACACTCGCACCGGGGAATATCAGACCGAGCCCTATGAAAAAGAATATCACGGTGATTTTATAGATCTATGCGAATCATTCATTAGAAAACACTTTGGCGAACATCTGAATTACTTTATTCAAGAAGAATATCTAAAAGAAGAGGAAGAAGAAAAAGAACCACCTAAACCACCTCTTATTTATGATCAACAGACGTTTTTTGTAAAGGAGAAAAAATGATGAAGAAAAAACACATACCGACTGACAAAGAGCAACGTATTGTTGCAGAAATACTTACCGCTTTTATGTTTTGTAACACTATGGAAGATATACACAAGACGTGGGATTCCATTTACAAACAATATGCTTTATGCGATGATCCTTTTACTCACACTCCGTGTTCAAGCAAAGAAGCTATCGAAAATCAGTTAGAATACGAAAAACAAATTATGATAGAAAGGTTCGGTCATTGTGACGGACTCGATTAAAAGAAAAACTCGCAGATTTTCTCTGCGAGTTTCACAAAGGCTATTGACTTTTTTGTTTAGTTTTGATATAATTTCATACAGAAACGGCAGGTCTGCCTCAGATGAGGATATGTACCAACGCGCGAATTTGTGCACCGTTTCTTTTTTTATTTCTGATACTTCTTTACAGTTGCTTTATCCTTATCGTGAATACGGTATTTCTTATCAGGGTCTTTAAATGCATCCTGTCTTGTAACAGCGTATTTTTTACTCACATAGCAATCAGACGTATCAGAAGGATCTATGTTATATTTAAGCTTTTCATAATTGCTTTCGTTTCCCACTACAGGTTTGTGTGTAAACGTTAGATATTTGTAAAACCTTCCTCGCTTCTTATATACGTGAACAGGGTGTCCTACTGCATTAGAACTTTTGCGCTTTTTAAATATATTTGCACTTTTCCAAGGAGATTTTTTCTTGCGAGTCATACTTTTTCCTTCCTCTGCACCGAGCTTTCACTCGGTGCATTTTCTTTAGTTATAATGATGTACTTCATTTTGGAAGAACGAGTTTTGAATAAGGTTTTCTTCGTCCGTTCCGAGCTCGGTCAGATACTCTTCAAGATCATCAATACCTATCGTATTTTTATCTGCATACTGATTAAAAATAGCAGAAAGACAATCTGTTGTGTATCTACGTGAATATATTTTCTTTGATTGAATAAAATACTTAGCTTCTTTCTTCTCTCCGTCCATTCTTCCGGACTCAATAAGCAACGTTGATTTCGAGCTACCGAACTGATTACAAGTTCTATCTTTTAAATGTTTCAATGAAGCTACGAGCTTTTTAAGACCGTACATAGGCAATATCTTATCCGATCTAACAAAACGGTATTGATAATACTTGTCCACAAAACGTCCAAAAAGAAAAGCAAATAAAGCTTCAAAGATGTAAAACGGTGCGAAAAACGGTAACGTAGGCTGCATATCTGTATGATCCTCTATATAAACAACCTCTCCAAGCTCTCGCGCATCAGCTCCTAAGCTCTCAGGACGTTGGAGATCAGCAAATATCTTTACAAAGACTTTATTTGAAATAACACAAGCATGGCGCGACATCTTGACGAGAGCATTGAAAAGATCATTCTTTTGGTTGCACTCATCGGCATTTGCTTTTATCGTCATAAGCTCGGGAGTATTCTTTCTCTCTTTATCTATTTCAGATATTATATATACACCGAATCCGAAAGCGTATCTCTTCGGATTTTCCTCTAACATACGTTTACCAAGACGGAGCATATCAAAATCAAGAATATGTGCATGACGTGAATAGCTGTCTATAAGTTTTGCATCTCTTTTGAAGAAATCCGTATTCCACATAGGGAAGTTTCCGAGGTCTTCAAAAAGGTTATCTACTCTAATACTGTAATTGGAGATAAGGAGCGAGCTTTGAACGGTATAGACGAGGTATGCACAGGCGTAATCCTCTAAAACTTCCCATATGCTCCATACCTTAAGTCTATCGTTATACTCCATTCCGTACCGTTCAAAGTCATAGCCCCATAGATTCTCTTTTACAGGGATTTCTTCAAAATATGCGTACTTATCCGCTATCCACTCTCTTGCAGTAGAAACGGTAAAAATTTCGTGCTTTTCCATGGCTTCTTTCAAACTTACCTCAAAGGTAGCCCAATTAAAGCAAGGAAATTTAAAATCACAATCGATTATAATTTCAAAAGCCATATCACGAAATTTTACTTCTTGAGATAATGCCATATCGGTAACGGTCTTTGTTTTGCCTGCGCCCATAGGACCGTACACGATTGTCATTACTCCTCGTTCCTCAAGAAAGCCCTTATTTCTTGCTTCTCTACGGTTTAATCGGTTATATCCCATATATCGGGCTATAACCTCTAAAACTACGATTGCTGCAATAATCCATACAAACCCCGGTATAAAACGAATCATTGGTGCAAGATCAATTGAAAGCTTTTGTAACTGACTATAAAAAGTCTTTAATTCAAAGCTTGCTGTAAGATAAAAGTAATAGGCGATAAATTCAATAAAAATGGCTATGAGGTTAAAATAAAGAGCCCACAAGAACATCCAAAGTTTATACCAAAAAGAATGTTCTTTGCAAAAGTCTACATATCCGCAAATCCACATTTTTATGGGTGCATACGTCCGATCTGATATTCTTCTCGCTAATTTCAAACAAAACGATTCTTTATCATAATCGTTGTTTTCTTTGCTGAGCTCTTTATCTATCAGAATTTTAATAAGCAATATAAATGGGAGAACAATAAGAAGGAAATGACAAAAACCGTTTATTACTTTTCCAAATAAGCCTATATATTCCTTGAATACATCAGTATTAAAAAATGTATTCCAATAAACACTCCACAAAGATTTAAGCTCGTCAAAAGTTAATGGTAAAACTTCAAGTTTTTCAAATCGCGAGGGGGCAAACTCCCACTTTGGAAGATCTATTACAGTAGGATATATTCTTGCGGTTTTTCCAAAAAGCTCAGTAAAATAATAACCAACGCTTGTGCCGACGTCTCTTACAGATTCTGCTAAACGTAGTACGGAATTCGGAAAAAGAAATATACCGATAGCGATAAAACCTAGAGTAATAAAAGTATTTATATAATTCCGATAATCTAAATTCTTTGCTTTTTTAAATATTCTTTTAATCATAAAACCTTATTATATACAAAAATTATGTATCCAATCAAAAATATTAACAGTATAATAGTTAAAATGCGTATAATTCTATGTTTCATTTTAATTCTCTTGACTTTTTATATTCATTTGTGTTAAAATACCATCGTCACATAATTCTAAATACACATATAGGGGAATATCTTTGGCAAAAGGTGTTTCTCTCTTTTCTGCATACCTATATGTGTGAGAATTGTGTGACAACAATGAGAGATGCGCTTTTTCGGTGTGCTTCTCATTGAGGAGCACACTTTTTATTTTAAGGAGTTTGAATTATTATGAGTTCTGAAAAATTAGTTTGTCCTATTTGTGGAGAGCCGACCAATGTTTATATGGGTAAAGCTCGTAAAGACCGTCTATGCCGTAAGCACGGTATGCTTGCAAATAAAGGTGAACTTGTGCAATGTGAAAAGTGCAACAGTTGGAATGGAGCAGATGTATCTTGCAAATGTAAAACCATCGCTAAATCAAATGTTAAAGAGCTACCGAAGGAAAATAATAGCTCCGACTTGACATGTATTGTTTGCGGAGAAAATTCTAATGGTAAGCATTTTTGTCTTAAATGCTACACAAAATACAAAGATAGAGCTATCGACATAAGAATCTTGAATTGCAAAGATTCTATAATGCTTGACGAATACGGTAATCAGCAATATAAATGCGAAGACGGTCGAAAAGTACGTAGCAAATCTGAAAAAATTATTAGTGATTTCCTTTTCAAGTACGGTGTAAGAACTATCTATGAAAAAGCTGTTTATTACTACCCAAACGAAGAAGAAACTATCGTTTTACACCCCGACTTCTATTTACCAGACCACGATTTATACATAGAGCATAATGGTCTCGATACAAAATCGTATAAAGCAAACAAAGCAAAAACCGAGGAAATGTATAAATCCCTTGGTTATAAAGTAATTGTTACAACCGAAAACGATTTAGGTGATATAGAAGCTAAATTAAAACCAGTACTCAGAATCAATTAACTTTGAGCTCGCTCTATAAAGAGCGAGCTTTTTTAATAAAAAGCGTAAAATTCGCAATTCTTATAAATTTTTAAAACTTGACATATTTATTACTTTCTGTTTTTCTCCAAGCTTCATAAATTCCGTCCTGTATTCCTCTATATGCAGAACGTGTTGCACTATCGAGAATTTTGCCGGATTTTGTTTTCTTTATTCTTGTATCTCTCGCATATTTTCCGCAAGTTCTTGCAGCCGCATCGGATTTATCAAGACCACGTTTACCGAATAATTCAAGATTCGATTTAAAAATAGCAAATCCCCAACGTTTTCCACGCTCATAAGGAGAAAATCTTTTTTTCATTATCTTCTTCCTTTCTTTCTTTTAATTTTACTTGGATCTGCCGTATTTATAATATTCATTTGATACCTGTGCAAAGGTTGTTTTCTTCTTATTGAAATACGAAGATATTGAATCATATTCCATTTTTCTCTCACTTCGAGTCATAACTCGCCCAAGAGCTTTTTGTCTTGCCAAGATTTTATCGTGATATGTATACTTTATTTCACCTTTTTTTTGCCGGGGGTATCTACGTGCTTCATTCTTAATCGAGAATGAGCATTTTGACTACGTTGTAGCCTTGAAAGTTTTGCCATTATCTTTTATTTCCTTTCTTTTTCTTAAATTTATCGAACAACGATCTCATAGCTTCATATACAAGAAACGTTATTACAGAGGTCGCAACTAATGTTAATAGATCACCCATAATTTTACTCCTTTTTGATCTCGATTACCGATACAGTATCTTTTTTTCGTTTTCGATTAGTAAGAAGAGTAATGGGCAAAAGTAATACCTTGAATACAAACTTTATTACAGTTCCAAGAGCCTCAAAACAAAGCTTCAGAATTGGTGAAATTATAGGCCAAAGAAGAAGTACAAGAATTATGACAATAAGAATCTTTACTATTGTTTTCCAATCCCAATCATTCGGTATTTCAGCAGCTTCACCTGTAAAAGTATTTTTTATAGTATCAACAGCATAAGCGTTTTTTACAAGTCCGTTATGCTCATATTTAATACGGAGAATAGCAGTATTACACATTCCGGTGCCAGAAACTTTCATGTGTGTTACCTGATTACCCAAATAAGAAGTCACATAGCGCTCAGTTTCTTTTTCGGTTACCGTAAAATTAACACCCCATTTATATTTTTGTTTTTCTTTAGAAAATACAAACGGGAAAGTATCTTTAAAATACTCTTTCTTAGATAAATCCAAAATATTATCTATATATTTTTCATAATGAGTATCATATTTTGAATACCATTTATCTTTTGTTGCTTCTACTTTTGTCTTACCGGGCTTAATGATAACAGTCTCTTGTTCTCTAGGTTCAAATTTCTCCCCATGATCAAAATAAGGATCAGAAGCAGCCGATTTCATAAACTCTTCGTCAAATACAGTAGTCATTTTTGATCGAGTACCTACATATATATAATCAAAAGGTTTATACGTAATCTCTATTTCAAGAATATCATCCATCGGTTTATCTGTATTAAAGAAAATATACCAAGCATCAGAATAAGTATTTCCATAGGCCATATATTTATCGTAGCCCCAAAAGTTCGCCCAATCAGACTCCTGACCGTAACAATGAAATTTAAGTTCTGAATCTGTAATTGTAATAGTTTCGATTTCCTGACGAAATACTTCCATTTGCATATTTGTTATACCATGGAAAGCATACATATCATCAACTTCAATAATTGAAATATCATTCTTTTTAATGCTTTTAAACTTATACCTTCGTGTTGACTGATCTGTATTTGGTAAATCCAATACTTCATACTTAACCCAAGTTCTATATGAATTAACGGGAGTCATTTTATATTCTTTGAACTCTTCTATTATGATACCGGCAGCATTTGAGACGGATGTGGATATTTTTGCCTTCAAAACATCTTCTCGAGAACCGATATAATTCATATAAATGTAGGTGTGTAAATTACGTGTGCTATCATAATACTGAGACATACCAAGAAAAATATTTTCAGTCGAGGATAGATTTTGAATATTATCAAGATTCATTCTTCCGAGATCATCTATAACAGAAGTTTTTGTTAAATCAGTCTCAGCAGTAGAGGCAGAGACGGTTATAGTAGGAACAAATAATGTTAATACAGTAACTGCGAGAAGAAGTATAAATAGGATAATTTTCTTTGTTTTCTTCATATATTACTTCCTTTTTTTAACAAGTGGGGTTGCGAGAGCAACCCCACTTGTTTTAATATTTGTTTAAGATTCGAAGTGATATTTTACACTCCGTACTCAAATAAATCTGTTCAGAAACTGATTTGCAGCAGTTGCATCGGGAGAAACATCCTCCTGATTGCCGGGCTCCTCGGTATTATCTGCGACAGATATTTCAATCTGTCTTGTATACTTATAAATATCATACCAATGGCATACCTTGTCCGCTTCATCAACGTCATCACCCCAAATAGGCTCTACAACAATACGAGCAAACTTGGCGTTTTCGGGAGCAGTAAGCTCAGCAGACATGTTATATACAGGGGATTTCTCAATAAAAGTATCGTTTTCATCGTAATAGTAAACCTGATACTTTATTGTTGCTTCAAAATCAAGTTTTACCTCAAGCCCCTCACACTCGAATGCATTCTTCGTGTAAATGGTCTTGTCGGTATCTACGTACGTGCCATCTTCGGATAAACCGCCGACAGTAAACTTAGGGTTGAGATTTGTTCGTCCTTCTTCGGACTTGTTAAACATATGCGTTACACCAATTACCGTTCCGAGTGCAACAAAACAAATCAAAATAGTGGTTAAAATCTTGGAGATAGTCTTCTTACGTCTATATCTCATTTTTATTTCCTCTCTTTATGAATTTTTTAAATTTTTAATTATACAATCTGCAAGCATGCTCATGCCTTCAACATTAGGGTGAACACGGAGATCGCCATCAACAAAGGTATGTTTGGTATAATCCCAATCAGGTAATTCAGAATAGAAATCTATTACATTAAAGCCATGATAGGTTGCAGAAGAAGTAATAATAGCGTGAGCAGTTTCAAGGTCATTATTGGTAAGTCGGCTTTCAGGTAAAAGAGTACAACAGTAAACCTCGGCTTCCGGATACTGATTTTTTATCACACCCAACATTTCACTATATGCATCGTGAAACTCAGGAGCTAAAATACCATTTGCAAAATCATTTGTTCCTATGTATACAATAATGATATCAGGTTTTATATTTATATTATCGGGGTGAAGATAGGGAGCACGCTCGACACCGGACCTAACACCTTCCTTAGTGTCGGTAACTCTTCCAGCATCTGCGGAGTTGTTTACACAAAGTGTTAAACCTAACTCATTTATAACACGTTTCCAATATGTATCATCTACCTGCATTTTTTCAGGTGTATAATAACAGTAATTTTCTCCGAGACCTACAAATACATTTGAATCATTACTTATTCCCTCATAAGTCGTAATGCTATCGCCCAAGAATGATATCGTTTTTCCTTCAAATTCATTTGTTGTATCATCAGGCTTCGTATCATCCACAACGGGGTCTTTCTTATCCAAATTAGGCTTAACACTACCCAAAGTTTTCATAGAAAAACTTAAAATGAACGAAATACATAATATTACGACTACAACAAAGAGTATATCTTTTGTTTTCCTTCTCATAAAATCTCCTTACTTTAAAACATAAACGTCAAGATACGTCCAAATACTTCCAAGAAGATAAGGAGTATCGAACAAAGTATTGTACGTTCCATACTCATAATCAATAATTGAAGTGTCCTTATTGTATGCAAAGACAGCAGTATCATAAGATGCACCAAAACCTAGGGTCTGATTGTAACCTATGGTAATATTTACATCAAAATAATACCATTCCTGAACCTTATAATAACCTTCAAACATCGGTAGATATTCGCCGGGTTTAACTTCAGATATATCACTTGAACCAATATCGGCTGAAGTAACCTGACTAAGATTTTTATATGTATTAGCAGGAATTGTACATACAATTCTATCAATTTCAATAAAATTATTTGTTCCATCACCTTCTACTATAAAGAAAGTAAAATAATTATCTACAGTAGGATCGGCAATAAGAGAAATGGGAACACCGATCTTTGTTATGGTTTTGTTCTCGAAAGCTTCGAGATTAGCCATTGCAAAAGGTGAATCCGCTAGAACTACGGTATATGCAGATTTAAAATCCGCATCAGTAGCAAAAAACTTCTTTTCAATGTCTTTGAATAATTGCTCTGTCGGTGGTGTGAAGGATTGATCCTTTAATACAGTGATTTTAAACTCTTTAACATAGCCCAATATATCAAAGAAACCGATTTTTTCCTTACCCTCTTTTAATTCGGGAGTAAGAACAACACGGGCATACTTAGCATTTGCAAAAGAATTCTTCTCATAATCTCCTGTTAAAAGACCTGTACTTCCAATAAACGTTTTGTCTGCACGGTAATAAAATATCTCATAACAGGAGAAAGAATCAAAATCTTGCTTAATTGCTAGTCCCTGACATTCAAAAAGATCCTCCGTAACAAGTTGAGTATTACTCTTGATATAATTTCCATTTTCATCAAGAGCACCTCTTTTGAAATTGGAAGAGGAAATCTTTTTTGAAGGATTGCTTGTGATAGCGATAATTCCAGCAAGAGTTCCTACAATAAGCAAAATGCCGATTACAAATAAAACAATTTGCTTAATATTAAGTTTTTTTATCTTATTTCTTAGATTCATTTGTTCCTCTCTTAATGATTTTTCTTGTAAGCTCGAGACGCCTTACTTCTATCCCTTCGGGCATTTAAATATCCCATACGATAACATGCCGTGGATTTAGTAAGCTTCTGCCCTGAAGTCTTCTTCTTTGTCTTCAGCTCGCGAGCATAACGCTTTGACTTCGCACTCGGTGCTTCGAATGTAGCCATATTACTCTCCTTTCGTATTTGAATTATTCAAATCTTCATCCGATGTTAATTCTTTGACAGAGAAAAGATTATCGAATGCCGATCTAAAATCAAATTTCTTTTTTTGCTCTCTCTTTAACTTGGGAATTTCATTCTCATAGATCGCAGGAGGACCTATGGGCATTCCATCTTCAGCTAAACCGTCATACAGCTTAACCTCTGTTTCGGTTATATGTACATATGAACTTATACGTCTATATAATTGTTTCAGGTCTTCTTGATTGCTATAATGCATTGATCGATACCAAAACTTTATAGGTATCGATGCAGTTATAACAATCATTTTTCCTACAAACACCTTGTTTTGGAATCGTGAATATACCGAGCTTTGCGTATCATTATCGATCATCTTTAACAATTCGACAAATTCAATATTGCTATCCCGAAGATCATCAAGTATAATTGCACGTTGTCCTTTATAATCTTGAAAAATATCATTACTCGAAGAAGATATACAATAATCATATTTCATACTTTCAAGAAGTTTTTTAGCATAATAGGTTTTTCCTGTACCCGGCTTACCTGTAATAAACATGACTTGTATATCTCGATGAGGATTTAAGGCTTGACAATGACACTCGAGCTTATAAAGTTTTTCTAATTGAGTAAGAGCCTTTATTTTCTCGTTGATCGGTAAAGTGTTTGCATATTGCAGCATTTCGGCATATGAGAAATTTTTAAAATCTCCAATAATGCTCGCATTTGTGATCTCGGTTTCAAAGTCAAAGTTCGCAATTACTTCGCTTGTTGAATACTGATGTTTATTCTTTTGAGAATCATTTCCGTGAGTAAGATAAAGGAGCATATCTGTCTTACGGCCTTTGACCTTGTTTATAAAATTCTCAGGAATTTGAAACCAAGAAGCGACCAAAGAAGTATCAACAGAAGATGCTCCAAAATTTAAATATATATGATAATGAGCTCTTGTATCATCTTTGTCATGAATTATATAAGCCCATTGTTTTATCGTACGATATTTCATGAGCGTTGCTTGTAAATCAACGTTCAATTTGTCAACGTCTGTGACAATCTCCATTTGTCGCAAGTTTGGCATAGGCAATCACTCCAAGCTCATTGTAGAAACAATGTCACTACGTTTGTAATTATTATGCCTAAGAAGATATTCAATGTAACTTATCTTTGAGCCGATATATTCTATATCAAATACTTTCGTTGCAACATACTTTAAAAACAATAACTGTACGTCATACTCGGTTGTTAGTGTATCCGATTCATAATAGATATGATAATGAGGAACGATATCGTTTTTATAATGCTTTATGTAGAAGTACTTGCCGTGTTTTTTTAGAAGCTTCATTACCTTTTTCATTTTTCCTAAAAGGTGTGCTTCATAAATCAATACGTTGAATGTTTTTGCTTTCGTATTCATATTTTCACCCTCTGTTTTGTTCGTTTTTTATACATTTTATACGTTTGTCAACACCGCTTGGACAAGCCCCAAGCGGTGTTGTGCTATCCCTTTATATTATTTAGGGAATTTTGGAGGTTTTGTTGTGCTTTTTATACGTTTTATACATTTTGTCAAAGTTAACTCATTTTATAGGTTTTGTCAAAATCAAAAGTCTGAAGCACTCCTTTCAGACTTTCATAAGACTCTGACACTACCCAATCCATGCCGTTTACATCGACAAGGACAGTTCCTTTTCTATCGGGAGCAACGAGGACTATGTTCTGTGTATTAAACGTCATTTTCTCTCCCTTATTGTTAATAAGTTCGATAAACATAAAAATACCCCATTAAAGATAAAGCATATCTTCTGAGAAAAGGTCAGTTCCTTTTACTACGTCTGTCTTAACCACATACGCCTTATTGGTGTATTCGTTAAGACCGAACGTCACGTCAATGAGAGTTCCGGGGAGAACGTTAAGCATCTTCTCAAATTCATCGGGAGTTCTCGTCTTGTTAATGCACGTGTTGATAATAAGCTCGTCTTTCTTGGGATACCAAAGACCGCCGTTATTCATCTTGTTGGGCAGTCGGGAGAGTGTGAGGAACATAAGTTCATCACCTGTCTTTTCGTCTTTGTTTTGTCTTGTGGAAATAAGGATACATCTTCTCATTGTTTTTTTCTCCTCTCTTTGCGGTTGAGAAATTCCGCAACGTAAAATAAAATAGTGGAATGTAAGTAAGTGGAAGAGGTTAGAATTTCACTAACCCAATAAGGACACCTCCCATTATTGCAACTTCTGTTCTCTTCCATAGATAAGGGGTATGAGGAGACATACCCCAAAGGAGTTTGAAAAAGACAGATACTTTCCGAGCGAGGGTGAGTGGCTCAACATTTTCCGCAAATGAAAAAAAGAAAAATGCGAAGTATCTGTCTTCGCATTTAATTATAAACTATACACGTCTTTGAAAAGAAGTAAAAAGGGATTGACTTTTCCTTTTCTTTATGTTAAAATACTACGTGTTAAAGCTATGACGAGAAGAAGTAGCGGTAACGGATACGGACAGAAAGCTGCCGGGTGATGAGAGGCGTACGTTATTCCCTACCGTGAATACATCTCTGAGTGTGTACCGAAACCCGAGTATGTGGGAGTAGGCTACAACGGGTATGCCCGTTACAGCATTTTGAGGCCCGTTTTTTGATGGGCGAACCCAGGTGGTACCACGTAATTTTTGCGTCCTTGGAATTCCGAGGACGCTTTTTTATTTTTAGGAGGATAGATATGACTATTTATGACGAGCTTGTTGCGAGAGGATTGATCGCACAGGTAACCAACGAGGAAGAGATAAAGGAGATGATCAACAACGGTAAGGCGACCTTTTATATAGGCTTCGACTGTACCGCAGACAGCCTTACGGCAGGTCACTTCATGGCTCTTACTCTTATGAAGAGACTTCAGATGGCAGGAAATAAGCCCATCGCCCTTATCGGAGGCGGTACAACCATGATCGGAGATCCCTCCGGCCGTACCGATATGAGAAAGATGCTGACCATCGAGGATATTCAGCACAACGCTGACTGCTTTAAGCGTCAGATGGAGAATTTCATCGACTTCTCCGAGGGAAAGGCTATGATGATCAACAACGCAGACTGGCTCCTCGGCCTCAACTACGTTGAGCTTCTCCGTGAGGTAGGAGCTTGCTTCTCCGTTAACAGAATGCTCACTGCCGAGTGCTACAAGCAGAGAATGGAAAAGGGACTTTCCTTCCTTGAGTTCAACTATATGATCATGCAATCCTACGACTTCTACTACCTCTTCCAGAAGTACGGATGTAATATGCAGTTTGGCGGAGACGACCAGTGGTCGAATATGCTTGGCGGTACTGAGCTTATCAGAAGAAAGCTCGGTAAGGACGCTCACGCTATGACCATTACCCTTCTCACCGACTCTCAGGGTAAGAAGATGGGTAAGACGGCAGGAAACGCTGTATGGCTCGATCCCAAGAAGACCTCTCCCTACGATTTCTTCCAGTACTGGAGAAACGTTGCAGATGCTGACGTTCTTAAGTGCATAAGAATGCTCACCTTCCTTCCCATCGAGGAAATTGACAAGATGGATTCGTGGGAGGGCTCACAGCTCAACGTTGCTAAGGAGATCCTTGCTTACGAGCTTACTAAGCTTGTTCACGGCGAAGAGGAGGCAGAGCGTGCTAAGACAGCGTCCAAGGCTCTTTACGGCCAGGGAGACAGTTCTCTCGCTCCCACTGTAACCGTTGACGAGGCACTTCTCATTAACGATGCTATTGACGTAAACGGACTTCTTGTTCTCGGTAAGATGGTTCCCTCCCGTTCGGAGGGCAGACGAGCTATCGAGCAGGGCGGCGTTACACTTGACGGTGAGAAGGTAACCGACGTTAAGGCACTCGTTACCCGTGACCAGCTCAAGGCAGGCGTTCTTATCAAGAGAGGTAAGAAGAGCTTCACAAAGTTCGTTATTTAATCCACGCTTAATATAAGAAAACTCTCCCCTTCGACTTTTTCGAGGGGGATGAGCTTTTTATACTCTTATTGTCTTTAATTTTGCTGAAAATGTATTGACAAACCGTTTTTTTTATGATATTATAATATGGCTTAATTAAATATGCCCCTGTAGCTCAGCCGGTAGAGCACTTGACTTTTAATCAAGGTGTCCGGGATTCGAATTCCCGCAGGAGCACCAAAAAAAGAAGAGACACCCCCGTGGTGTCTCTTCTTTTTTGTCCTCTTCGGTTCGATTCCGTTACTTCACCCTTAATTCGCTACCAAAGAGGCATCGTCGGTCGCCTTCTTATTCTGCTCATTATAAAGATGACGCCAACGTATGAAGGTCCTCGAAATGGTATAGAGGTTGTATATGGTCGAGATCAGATACGTCGTACTCGCATAATTCTTCTCAACCACGATAAGCTGGATCCATATAATAGCCTGAGCTGTAAATCCTATCAGATTCAAAGTAGGAGACTCTACGTAAGCCCTTACGTTTAATATCGGCACTGCAAATCCGATAACAAGCACAAGTCCGTCTAGCACAACTGCCTTTCCTCCCATTGTAAGGAGCGTGAAGGAGGATGCCGCCCATAAAGCGGATACAAAAACAGCTAACACGGCACGCTGTTTATACGTGAATGCCGAGAACTTTGTTGCCTTTCCCACCGACTGCTTTTTCCACCTGAAATAAGCTATCAGAAGGAGCACAATTCCGAACAAGGTAGACATAGCTGTACCGTACACGCCCTCCATGACGTAGCCTATTATGTATATTACGCTGTTAGCTGCACCTAGGAGGAATGCAATTCTATTCGCTCGCGACATATAAAGCTGAATAAAGAGCGAGAAAAACAGAGGAAGTATTTTTATGAGCATCTGCTCAAATATAATTGCACATATTAAAATACCGATAGCGGTAATTGCCATAGGCGTGTATTCTAACAGTATTTTTTCTTTAGATATCGTCTTCTTACTCATAAGCCATCCAAAACCAAGAATAATCAATATATTGAGGCAAGATATTCACTTCTTACCTCTTTTACTTATTATCAAACCAATCGTCGAGGTTTATCTTCTTTATACAAGGACGCTCGAGAAATATCGTATTGGGTGAATGATATACAAAGAGATCGTTTCCGTCATTATCCTTAAATATCATACCGTGTCCACCGTCATCCTCAAGAACGAGCTTCTCGTCGATAGTCCACTTGCCGAATATACTTCCGTTATCCGAGCGTGCTATCGCCTCACAGTATTTCTTGCCCGTGCAGAAGCTCGACCAGATGGATATGAGCTCGTCTCCACGGCGAAGAAGATAGGGGCCGTCGGTAACATATGAGCCATTACCCCTGAGATCGTGCTTCCATACGGCATCGATAGCGGACCAAAGCTCACGGGGCTCGCCCACCGTCTCCTTAAGATCGGGAGTCAGCTCAACCGCACACACCGTTCCTGCTCCTATCTGTAACCACTCATGGCAGAATACCATATAGGGACGTCCGTCCTCTACGTAAAGAGTTCCGTCAAGTGCCTCCCAATCGGAGGGGGTCAGATTTCCATTTGAATTGAGTACAAAGCGGCCATCGGGAGTGTCGGACACAAGAATAGCAGTTCCCTTCGGCGAGTTCTCAGGCTGGAAGGTCGCAAACATATAGAATTTCCCGTTATAATAATGCACCTCGGGAGCCCAATAACGGCAAACACCGTAAAAGCCTTCATAATAATCGAACACGCTGAGAGGCTCGCTCCAATCAACGAGATCATCGCTGACGTAAACGTCAAATCCTCGCTCGGTGACGTGAACGTCCTTTACCCATTCCGTACTGCGTGTGCCGTACATGTAGTATTTACCGCCATAGTTAAGTATAAAGGGGTCTCTTATATTTATATCGCTAAGCTTCATAGTTAACTCCTCCGCTAGAATATATGCTCATTATAACACAACCGCATTCACGTGTCAATAAAAGTGTTGACAGTTCATAATAAAATATGTTAAACTATAATTGAATTTTAGTTGTAACCTACGTGGCAGAAAAGCTGTCTATAATATTGAAGGGATTTCTCAATTACATAACGGAGGCTTACTATGAAACGAAACAGATTTTTAACAGTCTTTACTTGCATTTTGCTCCTATGTGCTACTCTTGTCAATCTTTCTTCTTGTTCAAAGACAAATGATGATGAGGATAACACGATCGCCGCAACCGACCTTATGAGAGATATCGCTCCTAACTCGGTGCAGGTCTCCAAAGACCTTGATGAAGGAAATCTTGCGGCAACCGACTTTGCATTGCGTCTTTTCCGCGAAGCACACACAAGCGGAAATACTCTTATATCCCCCTTGTCGGTTCTCTACGCTCTCGCAATGACGTCAAACGGTGCTGACGGAATTACACTTGTTGAGATGGAGTCCGTACTCGGTATGAGCGTTGATGATCTGAATAATTATCTTTACTCTTACGTGTATTCCCTTCCTCAAGGCAATAAGTATCAGCTTAACTTAGCCAACTCCGTTTGGTTTACCAACGATGAACGCTTCACTGTTAACAACGAGTTTCTCCAAAAGGTTGCCGACTACTACGGAGCTGACGTATACAAGGCACCCTTTAATGATCAAACACTTAAGGATATCAACAATTGGGTAAACGAGGAAACCCACGGTATGATACCGAAGCTTCTCGAAAAAATTCCTGACTTTGCTATAATGTACCTCATAAACACTATCGCCTTCGAGGCGGAATGGTCTGATAAATACGCGGATGTTCAAGTAAGAAGCGGCAATTTTACAAAAGAGGACGGAACTAAAGAAGCGGCCGAATTCATGTATAAGACTCAGTACGGTGGGTATCTTGAGAATGAGAGCTGCACCGGCTTTATCAAAAGCTATCAAGGCAATAAATACGCCTTCGTGGCTCTGCTCCCTGATGAGGATATCAGCATAGATGAGTTTGTGAGCACGCTTAGTGGCGAGACGCTTCTTGATCTCTTAAATTCTCCTCAGCGACTTGAGGTAAGAACCTCTATTCCCAAATTTAAAAGCACGTTTGACACTGATCTTGCTGATGTTTTATGTAGGATGGGAATGCCCAGTGCTTTCGACCCCAACTACGCCGATCTGACCAAAATCGGATCCTCCACCAATTGGAATCTAAGCATTAGCCGTGTTCTCCACAAAACGTATATTCAGGTCGCTGAGCAAGGAACCAAGGCAGGTGCTGTAACAGCAGTCGAGGTTAAAGACACCGCGGCTCCCTCCCCATCCGAATATAAGATGGTATATCTTGACAGACCGTTTGTGTATATAATAATCGACCTGGCAAACAAGGTGCCGATCTTCATCGGTACAATGACCGATACGGACGGACAGTAAAATACAGAACCCCAGGGCAGGCATATTTTGTGTCTGCCCTTACTCGTAAATTGTAATATTATTTACGAAAAGAAATATTCATTATATACTTGAAAAAAAAATGCAAGTGTGATATAATCTATTTTGTTTGGAAAACCGAGCGAGAGAAAATAACCAACACCCTCGGGATGTAGCGCAGTTGGTAGTAGCAAGCATAAAAACTTCTAAATGACGTTTTTATGTGCAGCGAAACCGCCCAGAGCAAGGCTTTAGCAGAGCCAAGCTTGCGAGGCGATAGA
>JAZQYD010000035.1:0-23722 GCA_045633405.1 Eubacteriales bacterium
CAGGTTGTGGCCCTGAAGGCCGTGGGTTCGAATCCCATATCTCACCCCATAAAATTAGAACGTCCAATGCAACGCATTGGACGTTCTAATTTTATCGATGAAACATACATTCGAACCCAGCAACGAGCTGCCAAAGCAGCCGTTGCGGAGCTTGCGCTGCCACCGAATAAACGGTGCGATGTTACTTCGGCGCAAGCAGGGGTTCGAGCCCAAACAAAATCCGCTTTCGAAAGAAGGCGGATTTTTTATACTATTCATTATTCATTTTTCATTATTCATTATTACAAGCGGATTTTAAATGAAGAATGAAAACATTGTATAGTAGCTACTATTTGAAAGAGAGACCACATTAAAAGCAGATGATCTCTCTTTTTGTTTATTACGTTATCTTCCTTGCCCAGTTGTATTTTTTGAGAAGGATGGCGGCGATTATTACCTTTAGTATATCGACCGCCTGGCATATGGGATAAAGAAGATGTATGCCGATATCGGTGCAGCTTGCGAGGATGACGGAGGACGGTACCACGAACGCCCACATAAAGCCCGAGTCCATGAGCATGGTAATAAGCACCTTTCCGCCCGAGCGGATGGAATAATACGAGGTATTACAGAATGCATAGACGGGCATCAGGATACAATTGACCGTTATCATATAAGTAGCCAACGACCTGACCGTATCGCCTACTTCAAACAGAAGAGGCAGGTAGGGTGCTGCGAAAATAAGCGAAGAACCTATAATCACCGACATGAATACGGCGAAGACAATCATCTTTCTCGACGCATCCTTCGCTCCCTCGATATCCCCTGCCCCGAGACGCTTGCCGACAAGCACTGCGATCGAAGATCCCATGGCAAGGTAGACGACCGTGAAGATATTGAAGATGGTTTGCGACACACTGGATGCGGCAAGTGCATCAAGTCCTCTTGTAGAATAGCTTTGGCTTCTAAGGGTGATGGCGAGCGACCACATAAATTCATTGATAATAATCGGCATACCCTTGACGGCGATCCTCTTGACGAGCTGCATGGGCACTGCGAGGCTCTTAAGGACACCCCGTGTGAAATAATATGCCTTTTTCGTATGGGCGGTGATGACAAGGACTAAAAGCTCAACAACTCTTGAGAGTGACGTAGCGACAGCCGCTCCGACAACACCGAGGGCGGGAAAGCCCAAAAGACCGAAGATAAGTATCAGGTTGAAGATAAAGTTAGTTGCAACAGAGGCTATGCTGGCGATCATCGGCAGAACCGTATGCTCGGTCTCACGGAGAGTGGATGCGTAGGCCTGAGATATCGCGTGCGGCAGGAGCCCGGGGAGAATGAAGAGGAGATATTTATACGCCTCGCTTCTCGCAAGCTCAAGGTTGCCGCCCTCGCCCGCATCGTGGAGGAACATACCGATCATAGCATCGGCAAAGAGGTAGAACACAAGAGTCGAGAGTAGTCCGACCGCGATATTTACAATAATCTTGAAGCGGAAGGTAAGGCGTACGTTCTCACGGTCTCCGCTGCCATGATACTGAGCGGTGAATATACCCGCACCCGAGACCGCACCGAAGACGATGAGGTTGTAGACGAACACAAACTGATTGATAATGGACACGGCGGATATCGATTCCGTACCAAGCGTGCCTACCATGATATTATCGAGAAGGTTGACAAAATTGGTTATTCCCATCTGGAGCATAATGGGCAGAGCCACCGCCAGAACGGATATATAGAACTGCTTAGTTCCTACGTACTTTGATATAAAGCGGTTCATATCGCACCTCCTCTCACAAATTTTCTCACAGATTGAATTATACCATCCTTTAATAAAATAGTCAAGTAGAGATAAGACTTATTTAAAATAGATAATTGACTTTTCTGGCCATTGTGTGCTATAATCGTGTAAAGGCTACCCTATGGAGGCAAAAAATGATTTTAGAATTAAAGGAAATAAACAAGTCCTTCGGAGAAAAGAGAGTCCTTACGGGCGTATCCTTCTCCGTTGAGAGCGGCCGTGCCTTCGGTCTTTTAGGTCGAAACGGTGCGGGAAAAACAACTGCTATACGTATTCTTATGGACGTGTTCCCTGCCGACTCGGGAGAGGTGCTGATAGACGGTGAGCCCATTGATTACGATAAGGTAGGCTTCGGTTATCTTCCAGAGGAAAGAGGTCTCTACCCCAAAAAGAAGATCATCGATCAGCTGGTCTATTTTGCTGAGCTGAAGGGACTGTCACGCCAGGATGCGGTAAGGTCTGTCGACTCATGGCTAAACAGACTCGGCATGACCGAATACAGAAACAAAAGGCTGGATACTCTCTCGAAGGGAAATCAGCAGAAAATACAGCTTATAACAGCTCTTGCACACAATCCCGACATCGTTATACTTGACGAGCCTTTCTCGGGTCTTGATCCCGTTAATGCCATGCTTCTCAAGGATGTGGTAAGAGAGCAGATCTCACTCGGAAAGATAGTGCTTTTCTCAAGTCACCAGATGAGCTATATCGAGGAATTCTGTGACAGCATTGCCATATTAAACGGGGGACGTGTAGCGATAAGCGGCGATCTTGCGAAAATCAAGAGAAGCTACGTGCGTGACCGACTCACGGTTCGTACAACAAGCCCCGACCCGATCATACGCGACTTAGGCGGCTCGGTAACAAGCGAGGACGACGGCTCCCTCATTATCAAGCTTGCGTCCCCTGAAGATAAGGGAAATATGATGAAGCTCTTGACAGAGAAATATGACGTAGACAGCGTAAGTGTATGGGAGCCCTCGCTGAACGACATCTTTGTCGAGCATACAAAGGACGGAGTGTAGGAGGAGCTTATGAAAAAATTCGGTAAAATTTTAAAATTCGAGCTTCTCGGATATCTTAAAAACAAGATTTTCGTCGGCATCACGATCTTTCTCGTTGTCGCAATAGCGGTAGCGACGTCAATCCCGAGCATCCTCACCTTCTTTAATAACGGTGACAAGGATGAAAAGGATAAGCCCGTTATTCTTATCTATTCCGATGACACCTCCCTCGCCTCCTCGGCGAAGGACTACTTTACCGTCTCCTTCCCCGACTACAGCGTAGTGCTTACGGAAGGCGGTGTTGAGGAAATCAAAAAAGAGATCGTAGAGGGCCGTGCAGAATGTGCCTTCCACCTTACGGGCCCGGCATCCTACACCTACTACGTCAACAATCTCTCATTATATGACACCAAAACAGCCCTCGCCTCGGAGGTACTGCGTGAGGTGTACCGCATAAACGCAATGATCGGCGAGGGTGTTGAACCTGAGGTGGCGGTAGAGATCATGTCGGTCATTGTCGAAGGAAAAACAGAGACTCTGGGCAAGAATCAGACGGAGAATTTCTTATATACCTATATAATGATATTTGCCCTTTACACAGTCATCCTTCTGTACGGTCAAATGGTCGCAACCAACGTAGCGAGCGAGAAGAGCTCACGTGCAATGGAGCTTCTCATCACAAGTGCGAAGCCGACGTCAATGATGTTCGGAAAGGTACTCGCCTCCTGCATAGCAGGCTTCTCACAGCTTATTTTGATATTCGGAGCATCGATAATATTCTATAATATCAACAAAAACTCGATATCAAACCCGATTCTGTCATCGATATTCAATATACCCCCTGCCCTTCTAATTTATATGGTTATATTCTTTGTTCTCGGCTTCTTGCTCTACGCATTTATGTTCGGAGCAATAGGCTCGACGGCATCGAAGCTCGAGGATATCAACACGTCGATCATGCCGATAACCTTCCTGTTCGTTATCGCATTCATGGTGGTGGTATTCTCGATGAGCTCAGGCTCCATCGACAACACGGCTATGCTGGTGGCGTCCTACGTTCCCTTCACCTCCCCGATGGCTATGTTCACGAGAATATGCATGAGCACTGTTATGTGGTATGAGATAGTGATCTCGATAGCGACTCTTGTAGGTTCGACTGTGGCAATCGGAATTTTGTCGGCGAAGATATACCGCACGGGCGTGCTGCTCTATGGAACACCCGCAAAGCTCTCGACAATTTTTAAGACCGTATTCAAAAAGCAGTGATGTAAACATTTGATTACAAAAAGCACCCGCCTTGGCGGGTGCTTTATCTTTTGCTACGGTATGGGGCGTGTATAAATTACACGTGTATTTTTGGGATAGTCTAACAGATATCAAACCGCCTTGACCTTAAACACTCTCACAGTATGCGAGGGCACGGTAAGTCTTATAACCGAGTCGGTGGCGACATCCTTCTTTGCCCACACGTCACGTATCAGAGAGGTATCATCGAGATAAATATTCAAGTCCTCGTTTGTCCTTCCGAGGTTGAATACCGCAATCGCATAGGAGCCATCCTTAAGCTTCTTGCGGAAGGCGTGAAGGATAGTATCTCCCTTCTCTATCATAATGAACGGGCGTGCAACCGAGAAGAGGGTGTCCTGATTGATACCGATCATCTCCTCATTACAGTACATCGACAATTCGAACTCGGTAACGTAGTCGAGATTGGCACTGATCTGTATCGGAGATGAAAGAAAGGCACGCATAGTATAAGCTATCAGCTGTTCATCCTCGGTGAAGCCGTAATCGGGGTAGGTCTTATCAAACTCCATCAGCTCGAGCATCTCACACTTACCCGTATCAAGCATATCGAGGTCGAAATAGTGACCCGGGTTGATGTAATCCATAAACTCAAAATAGGAATTGTAAATACCCATAAGGCTCGACCAGGTTCTTATAGAATCAGGGTTGCATCGGTAGCTCTGGCAATACTTCTCCCAATAGGGATGGTATGCGGCAAGAGCCTTCAGCGATACGCAGAAGCCAAAATCACGGTCGGTGGCGATCAGCTCCTTCAGCATAAGGTCGGCGTTATAGGGGTCGGAGGGGTTCCAATCGTATTTCAGGTAATCAAAGCCCCACTCTGCCCACTGACGTGCGTTATTTCTCTCCTTGCGGATAACTCCTATTCCACCCTTCTCATCCGAAAATCTCGGATCGGGCTCACCCTGAGTGCATCCCGGAGGGAGCGGCTCAAAATCGGTAGGCCATCCGTATGCATGCAGCATGGGATTTGCATATATACCTGCGTGGAAGCCGAGCGAATGAAGCTTATCGGTCATCGCCCTCATATCGGTGAAGCGTTCGTTGGGCATAATGGCATCGTGTACCCCACCGTATTCTCCCTGCCAGCCCGAGTCGGTGTTTACGTAAGAATATCCGTATTCCGCTATACCGAGCTCGACGAGCCTCTCTGCGGTATGCTCGATTTTCTCCTGCGATACAAGATGGGCGAAAGCATTCCAGCTTGTAAAGCCGAGGAGGGGTGTCAAGAGAAGGGATCTTTCAGCTACGGTAAGCTCTATATCCTTCACACACTCACCGAGTCTGTTCTCGGCACGGAGTGTGATCTTGTACTCTCCGTCCTTATCTATCCGTCCTCTTATTACGTTACCGTCAAGCTCGACTCCGAGAGGAAGCCCATCTGCGAAATACTTTATCGGTCTCTCACCCGTAACGGGTATTCTTATAAGGAGGGGCTTCCCCCTCGATGCACCTATTTTATCTGCCAGATTGATTCTCGGCATCCCCTCGTGAGGATGTGCCGTTGCTATCTCAGTATGTCTCACGTCAGCCTCCGTTTTAATCAAGCTTTAATAGTGTAGTGTAAACAAAAGTGTGCTTTTCGTCCCTTTTTCGTTCTGTGTGCCTGTGTTCTGCGTACCAATGGCGGTAGTTAACGCTGTACTCTATATATAAAATATATCATAAATGACTCCTTTTGTAAAGCGAAATCATGCTTTTTCCTTTCAAATGACCGATTGGTGGTCTTTGATACCGTTTCCTAATATAATAGGATAGCCTTTTCATGCATACGGTGCTAAATTTCCTTCCCTCTTAATGCGATACAACACCCTTCTGCTCCGTCCTTATCTTTGCTCTTGATTTTTCATCCGTATTATGCTACAATGGCTAAAAGGGCTATAAAGAATGTCCTAACATATGCTTTCACTTTAATAATCTTACGGAGGGGAGAAAATATGAATAAAACCGACGTTTATATAGCATCCCTGCCGAAGGATGCACCGATAGGCACTGTGAAGTGCACCGCAAGAAATGAGGAAATGGCCTCAATATCGAATGAGGCTGTGAGAAGAGAAAAATATTTCGTCTGGCGGCTTCTTATATACGCTCTTGAAAACAGCTTCGGTATATCCGAGTGTGACGCCGTCATTACGAAGGAGCCGTACGGAGGCTGGAGGGCGTCCGACGTGTACGTCTCCCTCTCGCATAGCGGAGGTGCTGTCGCAGTAGCGGTGTCGAAGTCTCCCGTCGGAATAGATATCGAAAGGGTATCACCCCGAATATCGGGTCGAATGGCCGAACGAATCATGACGGATAGCGAGAGGCTTGAATATTCTAACATTGTGGACGAAGAGCGTGACAGACGCCTTACAGAGATATGGACGGCGAAGGAGGCAATCTTCAAGTCTCTGGGTAAAGATAGCTTCATCCCAAGGGAATACGATACCATCTCCTCTCCCGTCATTACGTCGAGATACGTTATTGACGGCGAGGAATATGCCTGCTCGGTGGCGGGCGAGGGAGCACAAGACTTCTCCCTCTTTACCGATATCGAGCTTTGATGTAAATATAGTAAAAAAGCAGGGCGAACGCCCTGCTTTTCACGTTAATAAGATTACATTGTACCGGAGGATCCGAGAACGTTAACGATCTTATGACGGACCATCTTCTTAACCTCTTCACGTGCAACCTTGAGATATTCTCTCGGGTCGAACGCCTCAGGCTTATCAGCGAATACTCTGCGGATACCTGCGGTCATAGCAAGTCTGATGTCGGAGTCGATGTTGATCTTACAAACCGCCATCTTAGCTGCCTGACGGAGCTGCTCCTCGGGAATACCAACTGCATCGGGAAGTCTGCCGCCAAGAGCATTGATCTCCTCAACGCACTCGTGAGCTACCGACGATGCACCGTGAAGAACGATGGGGAAGCCGGGAAGTCTCTTGCCTATCTCCTCAAGGATATCGAATCTGAGGGGCGGAGGAACAAGAACGCCATTCTCATTTCTCGTGCACTGCTTGGGAGTGAACTTATATGCACCGTGAGAGGTACCGATGGAAATAGCGAGAGAGTCAACGCCGGTACGGCTTACGAACTCCTCAACCTCCTCGGGACGGGTGTAGGAGGAATGCTCAGCTACAACGTCATCCTCAACGCCTGCAAGAACTCCAAGCTCACCCTCAACAACAACGCCGTGAGCGTGTGCGTACTCAACTACCTTTCTGGTAAGAGCGATATTATCCTCAAAGCTGTGGTGAGATCCGTCGATCATAACGGAGGTGAATCCGCCGTCGATACAGGACTTACAGATATCAAAATCTGCACCGTGGTCGAGGTGAAGTGCGAAATCAACTCCGCTGTCCTCTACTGCCGCACGTGCAAGTCCCATAAGATACGCATGCTTCGCATACTTACGTGCTCCTGCTGATACCTGAAGGATAACGGGCGACTTCTCCTCAGCAGCAGCCTCGGTGATAGCCTGAATGATCTCCATATTATTGATGTTAAAGGCACCGATAGCATAACCGCCCTCGTAAGCCTTCTTGAACATCTCCTTAGTTGTTACAAGTGCCATTTTATTTCTCCTTGTTTTTAATTTCCCCTATATTATACCCTCCCACGCCCCGATTGTCAAGACTTAAGGGTGATATTACCCACTACGTTTAGAAAAATTCTTTTTATATATTTGAGTTTTAGTATTGACAACGCTTGTAATATATGCTACAATGCATCTATGAATTTCGATACGTCAAGAAGGAGACCCCAATATCATGGCATTTAAGCATAGCGTAGACCTTAAAATTTTCAAAGCACTTGTAGACGATAACCGCCTTGAGATCATGGAGCTCCTGAAGGACGGCGAGAGATGCGGATGCGAGCTGCTCGAGGCTCTCTCGATAGGTCAGTCAACACTTTCGCACCATATGCGTATACTGTGTGATGCAGGGCTCGTCGACTCACGTAAGGAGGGAAAGTGGATGCACTATTCCATCTCGGCTGAGGGGGCGGCTAAGGCGAGAGAGACTATGGAGAAGTACACAGCCTGCCCGAGCAATGCAAATACTAAAAAATGCTGTAAATAAATCACCAAAGGGTCAGCATCCCCGATGCTGACCTATATCAAGGCTCAATACATCGATAGATTTAGATGTGTAAATGTATTTAATGAAGGGAGGATAACATGAGCAAGGCATGGGCATTCATACAGAATGAGATACTCGGTATGCAGTGGCTTCATAGGCTGACAGGCGATCTTTTATGTGCCTTGGGTCTTGACGTCACGGATATGGGCAAGGTCATGACCTACGGCGTTATGAGCATGCCTGCCATCGTGATAAACGAGAAGGTTATCGCCATGGGAAGAATATTAAGCGTCGAAGAAGTAAAAATGGCACTTGACAAATTCATTTAAATCGAATATAATATAATAACTCTTTGCACTGCATTCAGCTACAGTACAAACTGATCAGACCGGAGCATTTTTCGCTCGGAGTCGGGTTGCTTCGGCAACAGTGGATATTACCCACGGGACAGTAGGTTACAACGACTGCTTCCGTGGGTGTTTTTTACCTCGGAGGATAAGCCGCATAGAGTCATACTAAATCTCTCGGAGGTAATTTGTGAAAAAAGGAACAAAAGACAATCTGCCGCTAAAGTCGGCAGGCACGTTTGAGCGGATAGCCGTCAAGGTATCCCTCGTCAGCATTATCGGAAACACGGTTTTACTTCTCTTCAAGCTTTTGGCGGGAATAATCGCCGACTCGGACGCTATGGTCAGCGATGCCATACACTCGGGCTCGGACGTGTTTAGCAGTATCATCGTTATCATAGGAGTCAAGCTCGCCGCTAAGAAGTCCGACAAGGATCACCCCTACGGACACGAGAGGCTCGAATGTGTAGCCGCTATAATTCTGTCGGTCATATTGCTTGTATGCGGACTGTTTATCGGTCACGGAGCGATCGAGAAGATAGGCGGAGACAGTGATGACATTGCCGTGCCCGGTATGCTCGCTCTTGTGGCGGCGATAGTCTCCATCGTCTCGAAGGAGGCAATGTATTGGTACACGAGATTTTACGCAAAAAGGCTCGATTCGGGAGCACTTATGGCAGATGCGTGGCATCATCGCAGTGACGCTCTGTCATCGGTAGGTGCACTTATCGGTATCGGCGGAGCGATGATGGGCTACCCCGTAATGGACACCGTTGCCAGCCTCGTTATTTGCGTATTTATCGTCAAGGCGGCGTACGACATCTTTAAGGACGCTATATCCAAGATGGTCGACCGCTCATGCAGCGACGAGGTAGAGGAAGATATAACCGCCCTTGCCTTGTCGGTGGATGGAGTTCTCGGAGTTGATTCGATAAAGACACGTATATTCGGCAACAGGATATACGTTGAGATAAAGATACTCGCCGACGGCGAATTGCATCTTACGGAATCCCACCTGCTCTCCAAGCTGGTTCACGATGCAATAGAAGAAAAATTCGAGAAGATCAAGCATATTACGGTCTACGTCAAGCCGGCACCGACCGAATAGCCGTCCTACCAAAATTCAATATAAAAAGAGGCTGTCCCGATATTGCTCGGTTGACAGTCTCTTTTCTTTTAGTCCATACCGTGTATCAAAAAACTCTATACGTCCTTCTTCATCACCTTGACGAAGCGGAACATCTCATCGGGCCCCTCGTCGGGAAGCTCGTCTCGAGGACAGCTTTTATCCACGTTATATTTATTGAAGAATTCAACGATTTGGAATCCGCATCTGTTGACGTAGAAGTGAATGTTTCTCTTCTCAAAATAGGGTGTGCAGGTCTCCCACACCTCAGTCTCGGGATGGAGAGCCTCGACAGCACGCCACGCACTCTGTCCCACTCCTCGGCTGTGCACCTCGGGGTTGACGAAAAGCAGCTCGAGGTGGTTATAATTCGTCTTCTTGTTTATCCTGATAACAAGTCCGCCGACACGCTCGCCGTCGAGCAGGATGCGGTATGCCTCGTTATTAGGATCGTCGATGGATCTCTCTACCGTCTCACGTGAGATAATCTCACCGTCGTCGTCCACGTGGTCGTCACGCTCGCCGAACTCCATAAGAGCTCCGTGCTTGAACGCCCACTGATTCTCTGTAATAAACGCCTCACGGTCATCATCCGTCAAGCGTGCAAGAGTTACGTTAACGTTAGTCATAAAACCTCCAAAGTAAATAAAAAAATACCCGATAGCACAAAAGTGCGACCGAGCTCACTCGACATCTTATCCGGCAGGCGGCCCCAAGACTCACGTCAAGGTCCCCAACACTACGGTGTACTGCCCTCCGATGACCGTTATAGAGTATATCACATAAAGGTAGGATTGTCAAGAAATTATCAAGCTATAAATTATTAAATATTATTAAATATAAAAAAGAGGATCGCAACGATCCTCTTTTTTATGGAATTACCCCTCCATTACTGCCTTGAACTGGTAGGAATAGAGCTTGCTGTATTCTCCGTCCAGGGCTAAGAGCTCCTCGTGTGTACCCGACTCGATAATTCTGCCGCCGTCGATGACCATTATTCTGTCGGCGTTCTTTACGGTAGAGAGTCTGTGGGCTACAACGATGACCGTTCTGCCCCTTGAAAGCTCCTCAAGCGATGCCTGAATCTGCATCTCGGTAGCGTTATCGAGAGCACTGGTTGCCTCATCGAGAATGAGAAGCTTCGGGTTCTTAAGGAATACTCTCGCAATAGAAACTCTCTGCTTCTGTCCGCCCGAAAGCTTGACACCCCTCTCGCCTACCTGTGTATCGTAGCCGTGCTCAAGGGTCATAACGTAGTCGTGGATATTCGCACGGCGAGCGGCGTATATGATCTCCTCCTCGGTTGCATCGGGGCTGCCGTATGCGATATTCTCACGCACGGTGCCGTCAAAGAGGAATACGTTCTGTGATACGATACCGATATTTTTTCTGAGGCTCTCGAGAGTTATATCGGATACGTTGGTGCCATCGATGCTGATTCTTCCCTCGCCTATGGTATAGAACCTCGGGATAAGGTTGCAGATAGTACTCTTGCCTCCGCCGGACGGGCCGACAAGTGCCAGAGTCTCGCCAGCACCTATTCTCATTGTAAGATCGTTGATAACCTCTCTCGGCTCGCCGTCCTCGGGATCGTAGTGGAAGGAAACGTGGTCAAACTCCACCTCGCCGCGGATATCCTCGATAACAACGGTACCCTCATCGACCTCATCGGGAGTATTCATTATCTCGGAGAAACGCTCAAAGCCCGACATACCGTCCTGCATCTGCTCGACAAGAGTGACGATACGGCGTATCGGATTTAAGAACATGGATATGTAAAGAAGGAACGCTGCGAACTCTCCCGCATCGATCGATTTGTTTCTCAAGAACATACCGCCCGCAAAAATAACTACGAGGTAGAGGGCGTCGGTCATAAACTCCATCACCGCACTGAAGGAGCCGAGTGCCTTCATAGCCTGGCTTCTGTATTTCGCAAAGAATCTGTTAACCCCCGTGAATCTCTCGAGCTCATGATCCTCCTTGGCATACGCCTTAGTCTCACGGATACCCGTGATGGAATTCTCAAGGGTGATATTGATCTCTGCCATCTGCTTACGGGATGCTCTCATAGCCTTCATCATCGCCTTACGTGAGATAACGGTGAATATAATAATGAAGGGGATGACCGAGAACATTATCATGGTCAGACGCCAGTCGATATTCACAAGCATAAAGAACGAGCCGCCGAACATGAGAACTGCAAGGAAGAGATTCTCAGGGCCGTGGTGAGCGAGCTCGGCGATATTCATAAGGTCGTTCGTAAGCCTCGAGAGGAGGTCTCCCGTCTTATGCTTATCAAAGTAGGAGTAAGGAAGCTTTTCGTACTTAGCAAAGAGGTCGCGACGCATATCCGCCTGCATCCTGACTCCGACGACGTGACCGAGATAGCCGACGACGTAGTTACACACGGCCTTGACTACGTAGATAAGAAGGAGAACACCCGCACCTATGAAGATAGCCTTCGCCGTATCTTCGAAGGGATAGGTGTTTATCATCTCCTTCGCTATAAAGGGATAAGCGAGGTTACAGAATGCGAGTATCACTGCCGCAATCATATCCAGCGTGAAGAGCCTCATATGAGGCTTATAGTATTTTATAAACTGCTTTATCATCTTGTTTTCCTTTAATTAGTCAGGCCTTAAAGCCTCTTTTATAGGCGAGAGCTCGCCTTTCCTCGCCCTCGGCACCGAGTCTTTCCGAGAGGGCTTCGAATATCTCCTTGAAGTCGATCTCGCCCGAGGAGGTAAGCTCGGTCATAGCCTTCGATACGGAGGATGGCGAGTAGCCCCGTGACACAAGCTTACGCCTGATGTAATAAGGGCCGTGCTCTGCCTCTGCCTCTTTCCTGATCGCTCTCTCGAGCTGTCTGTCCTCGTTGAGGTAGCCTCTCATGACGCACTGTCTGACCGCCTCCTCCGACGAGGGTGCGGAAAAGCCCGCACGTCGCAGCTTCATCCTGAGAGAGGACTCGCTGGAGTCGGAATAAGAGAGAATTGTCAGTGCACGCTTCAGTGCTCTGTGTGCCTCGTCCTCGCTCTCGATAAGCGAAAGCTCCTCCTCTGAAAGAGAGTATCCCGAGGGGGGTGAGCCGAGAGACGCATAGGTCACCTGAGATACCGAATAGGAGGAGGACTTACCGTCCGCCTCGATCCTCAGGGTAACCACGTGCTCACCCGTGTGTCTTATACTTAATATTTTTCTCATTATCTCATAAAGCCGAGGGCTGTCACAAGTACAGCCCTCAAACAGTCTTATATCTCGCCGTCAAAGTCGCCTATCTCGAAATCCTCGTCGGTCAGAACAGCCTCACCGTCCTCGCCGAGGCTCTTGACCTTCTCACGAACCTGAGTCTCAAGCTTCTGCATAAACTCTGCATCAGCCTCGATGAACTTACGGACGTTATCCTTACCCTGTCCGAGTCTGTCGCCCTCGTAGTAGAACCACGCACCGCTCTTCTCGATAATGCCGAGCTGGATGGACATGTCTATGATCTCGGAGGACTTGGAGATACCCGTGCCGTAGAGAATATCGAACTCCGCGACCTTGAAGGGGGGAGCGACCTTATTCTTAACAACCTTACACTTGGTATGTGCACCGATGGCATCGCTGCCGCTCTTAATAGTCTCAACACGGCGGACGTCTATACGCACGGATGCGTAGAACTTAAGTGCCTTGCCGCCCGTGGTGACCTCGGGGTTACCGTACATAACTCCAACCTTCTCACGGAGCTGGTTGGTGAAGATAACGATACAGTTGGACTTGGCGATAGAGCCCGAAAGCTTTCTCATGGCCTGAGACATAAGTCTCGCCTGCACACCTACGTGGGATGCACCCATATCGCCCTCGATCTCCTGACGGGGAACAAGAGCCGCAACGCTATCTATAACGATGATATCAATAGCACCCGAGTTAACAAGGGTCTCAGCGATCTCAAGTGCCTGCTCACCGCAGTCGGGCTGAGAAACGAGGAGCTTGTTGATATTTACACCGAGGTGCTTCGCATATACGGGGTCGAGAGCGTGCTCAGCATCGATAAATGCCGCTTCTCCGCCCTGCTTCTGAACCTCTGCGATAACGTGGAGGGCAATGGTGGTCTTACCCGAGGACTCGGGGCCGTAGATCTCGGTAATTCTTCCCTTCGGGATTCCGCCTACTCCGAGAGCGAAGTCGAGCGAGAGAGAGCCGGTGGATACTGCCTGCACGTTCATTGCCGCATTCTCGCCGAGTCTCATAATCGAACCGCGACCCATCTCCTTCTCTATTTTCATAATGACGGTCTCAAGTGCCGCCTGCTTGTCGGATTTTACGTTCTTTTCATCTTGTGCTGCTGTCTTCTTTGCTGCCATAATTATATCTCCCTTTTATTTTAATCAAAACAGTTTTGTTGCTCCGACAGGACGGATCAGCATAGGCATTGAAGCCCCATCGCCGAATACCGAATCCATAAGAGCCACGTAGGATGCGAGCTCCTCACGGCGAAGGAATACCTGAATGGTACCCGCAAATCCGCCTCCGTGAACTCTGTGGGCTCCTCCCTTGCCTTTAAGGAAGCCGTCGGTAAGTGCAAGAGCAAGCGAGAGTCCCTGCTCGCTTACGTTAATGGTTGTATAAACGTTCTGCAAATACTTAAATGAGGATGCACCCGATGCGGTGAGGACAGCGAAGAATTTCGAGATATCCCCCGACGTGAGTGCCTCCTTCGCCTCCATTACCCTCTCATTCTCGCGGATGAAATGAAGGGCTCTCAGTATTGCTCTGTCGCCGATACTCTCACGGAGCTCAGGTATAGCCTTAATGATATCGCACTCGGTAAGACCCCTGAGAACGGTACGGCCGAGCTCTCTCGCTACCGCCTTCATCTCGCCGGGGACGGATGCGTAATCGTCGTTCAGGTTAGCGTGGTTGCCACCCGTGTTAACTATGCACAGAGCATAGCCCTCATCAGCGGGGGAGAAGGCTATGGGCTCAACCGTCGGAGACTTCGGATTTTCAAAATCAATAAATACGAATCCGCCTACGGCACACGCCATCTGGTCCATAAGTCCGCAGGGCTTGCCGAAATACACGTTCTCCGCATACTGAGAGAATTTAGCGATCTCCTTATTGTCAACCCTGCCGTCATTGTAAAGGTAGTTAAGGATGTTTCCTATCATTACCTCATACGCCGCCGAGGAGGATATACCGCTGCCCTTGAGCACCTCGGTAGTCGAGTATGCATCGTAGCCGCCGTATGCGAGTCCGTTTCTTCTGAACGCATCGACAACTCCCGCAATAAGTGCGGAGGAGGTATAGTTTTCAAAATTATCGTAAGACTCGGTATCGGATATCTTCACGTTATCCTCGGGATATCCCTCGGAGGAGAACCGTATCACACCGTCATCATTTTTAGCCACGACTGCGATTATATCTCTGTCGATAGCTCCTGCAAGCACACAGCCGTTATTGTGGTCTGTATGGTTGCCCGATATTTCACTTCTGCCCGGAACGGAGAATATTTCTATATCTCTGTCAAGACCGTAGATCGCCTCAAAACGCTCGATGGCCTGAAGAAATCTCTCGGCTGTCCTTGCGGTATCCTGATAGAGATTCGAATACTTCTCTACTCCGCCCTCTCTTATAAGCTTTTTTAAATCGTTTGCCTTCATGTTATTTCTTATTCCTCATTATTTCCACTGTCCGACAAGCTCGGCTGCCATGGCCACTGCCTCGTCTGTCAGATCGTTTACATTCTTAATTATACCAGCCTCAGTGTCCACAAAAAGTCTCATTACATTTTTTTCGTGCCTGAACCAGGTTAGCTGACGCTTCGCATATCTTCTGGATGCGAGCTTGATGGCCTCCACCGCCTCGTCAAGGGTACATCTTCCCTCAAGGCAGGAGATCATCTCCTTATATCCGATAGCCGATGCGGCTGTGGTATCGCTCACGAGAAGGCCTCTTTTATAAAGAGACGTGACCTCGTCAAGAAGTCCCTCCTTCATCATAGCGTCCACACGCATATCCACTCTCGCATAGAGAAGATCGCGGTTCATAAAGTCAAGTGTTATCATACCGACGTCGATATCGGGTGTACCCTCACGTGAGCTTCGGTCTATATCGCTTTTCTTAATACCCGTGATCTCATATATCTCAAGAGCACGCACTACACGGCGAAGGTTGTTATAATGTGTCTTCTCTGCCGACTCGGGATCGACCTCACGCAGTCTCTCGAAAAGACGTATTCTGTCCTCCTCGGTCTCGACTCCCCGAAGCAGTCTTTCTCTGACCCTCGGATCGGAGGGAGGGGACTCCTCGGGGCGTGACCTCATAAGAGTGTCGATATAAAGCCCCGTACCGCCTACGAAAAGCGGTATTTTTCCTCTTCCTGTAATATCCTCAGCCACTCGCATGGCGTCATCACGGTAATTCTCCGCACTGTACGCAGTGAGGGGTGAGAGGAAATCTATCATATGGTGCACCGCACGTGCACGCTCCTCGGCGGTTGCCTTAGCAGTGCCGATATCCATCTCCTTATATATTTGCATAGAGTCGCAGGAGATGATCTCACATCCGAGAGCCTCGGCGATGCCGAGAGACAGTGCAGTCTTACCCGAGGCGGTGGGGCCCGTCAGAGCAAGAGCTCTCATCATAGCGAAACACCTCCAAGGAAGGAGAGGATATCCGTGAACACCTCGTCTCTGTTTATCTCGTTGTGCAATTCGTGGCGTGCACCCTCATAAAGCTTAAGGGCAACGTCAGTACAGCCCGATACGAGAAGTCGCTTATAAACGTAATTGACACCGCGTCCGAAATCTCCTACTGGGTCCTCCTTACCGCTCATTATGAGAGTCTTCATATTCTTGGGGTAGCCGGTATACCAGCCCTTTGAATTAGAGAGCGTAACAAGCTTAAAGAGGTCGAGATAAGCAGAAAGAGTAAAGGTAAAATTACCGTAGGGATCGTTGTGCTTATCCCTTACTGCGGGGATCTCGCTGTCACGTGACAGCCAGCAATTTTTCGGTGCGTCCTTGCCGAATTTCTTATTGTAGGCTCCTATTGCCATATTAGTTACGAATTTGCTTCTGTGCCTTTTGCCGCATACGAGCATCATGCCCTTCACAAGAAGCTTGCCAAGCGGGGCGAGTCTATTCGGGCCGCCCGTGCCGTGAATAATTACAGCATTAACGGTCGAGGAATGCTTCGACGCATAGAGTCTGGCAATGAATGAGCCCATGCTGTGACCGAGAAGCGTTATGGGAAGTGTCGGATAGGTATCCCTCAGATACCTGTTAACCGTCTTCATATCCTTGATGAGAAGCTCCACTCCGCCACGGTCGGCGAAGAAGCCAAGATCCTCCTCGCACCCTGCGGTCTTACCGTGTCCGAGGTGATGGTGTCCTGCGAAGATATAGCCCTCGTCTGTCAGCCTCTCTATGAGAGTGAGATAGCGTCCGGGGTGGTCGATCATACCGTGCGACAGCTCTACGATACCGCGTGCGGTCTTATTCTTCGGAGTATATATTTCTGTGTATACAGTGTGCTTTCCGTCTGCTGAGGGAAAGGTTACACTCTCGAAATTATATGCCATTTTTCCACCCTTTCTTCATATTCACATATTTAAACGGTGCTGTTTCTTAAAAACTCCTCCGTCTCACTAAGGCTCGGGACCGATGACGAGGAGCCCTTCCTCGTGATGGCGATAGCACCTGCCGCCACACCGTATTTAACCGCACTCTTTATGTCGCCGCCCGTCAGAATATAGCTGAGAGTCATAGCCGCACCGAATGCGTCTCCCGCACCCGACGGATCTACGGTCTTACCCGCACGGAGCGGAGGTATCATAAAGTAATGCTTTCCGTCATAGATGAACGCTCCTCGTTCACCCTGCTTAATTATAAGGTACTTACATTTAACCCTCTTGTAGAGGTGAAGAGCCGCACGGAGCGAGGTATCTGCTCCAAGGGGTCTGACTCCCGTAAAACGCTCCGTCTCGTCCTCGTTAGGCGAGAATATCTCGCAGGGAGGCAGGCTCTCAAGGGGATAGTCGCTGTCTGCTCCTACAGCATCGATCACAGAGATTATCCCTCTCGACTCAGCCGTACGAAGTGCTGTCGCAATAAGCGGCATGGGAAGATCCAGGGTGGTATACACCGCCTTCGGCATAGATGCGAAGGCATCGGAGATATTGTCAGCAGTCAGGCGTGCATTTGCTCCGGGGTATAAGATAGCACGTCCCGTGCCGTCTCCCTCTCTCATAAGCACCAAGAGTCCCGTGGGAGTATCGTTGTCAACCTTAAGATATGCGGTGGATATACCCGCATCCTTACAGTACTGGTACATCTTCTGTCCGTGTAGGTCAGCACCGAGCTTGGATACAAGAACCGTTTCAGCTCCCGTATTCTTGAATGCAAGTGCCGCCTCTGTTCCGCGTCCGCCGGGCACGTAGGCAACACCGCCGTCATCGGTGACGGTCTCGCCACGCTCGGGCATTTTATACATATTCATAGACAGGTTCATAACCGTACTGCCTATTACTAAAATCTTTTCGCTCATTTTAAGTCTCCATTAGATGTCGGTAGAGTTACTCCTCAGTGCCGCTTGTAAGCTCAAAGACCTCAGCACCGCGAACAAGCTCGCGAGCGAGTGTTCCCTCTCTTGCACGGCAGGTGAAGATGAAGGTCTGATATCCCGCAAGAGCAAGATGAGCACATGCACGCATCATAGAGCGTGCTCTCTTATTGTCCTGATTAGCGAAGCTCTCGTCGAGCACGATGGGGGGTGTCTCAGTGAAGAGCATATCGATAAGTGCCATACGTACTGCAATATATGCGAGGTCGCGTGTACCGCCGGAGAGGAAGTCAACCGACCTCTGCTCGCCGCCCTCGGTGAGGTAGGAAACCTTAAGCCCCGAGCTTACGTCGAAGTCACGGTATTTCTTATCGGTCATAATGCTCATAAGAGCTGTCGAATACTCGCCGAGTCTCGGAGAGATTCCCGAGCGAAGGTTGTCGGATGCACACTCGATGGCCTTCTCGGCTACGAAATACGCCTTATGCTTATCCTTGAGAGCCTTGATACGCTCGTTATCACGCACGAGTCTCGAGTGCATCTCAGCGGGATCGCCCGCACGCACCTTGAGAAGAGCGAGCTCGTTCTCTACGCTGTAAGCAAGCTTATCCTGCTCAACGATCTTCGCCTTATATGCGGCGATACCCGTGATGATCTCATCGTGGTTTATACGGGAGAGTGCCTTTCTCTTAAGAGGAGACACCTGTGCTCTGATATCAATTTCATTCTTATCGGAGAGAGTTCTTCTTATCTCTCTTACGGTAAGCTCTGTTGTATTCTTATCCTCGAGAAGAGCTCTCTTTTTCTCAAGATACTTGGTAAGCTCTGCCTCAAATGCATTAAGGGCATCCTCTGTAATCGAGGGCTCTGAAGCGGTCCAGCGGGAAACAACTCTCTCAAGCTCCGCCTTTGCATTATCGTACTCGATCCTTGTCTTCTGCACGTTAAGGCGTGCGTCCTCGGTAGAGCGGATGATTCCGTCTCTCTTAGCTCTCGCCTCCTTAACAACCTCGATCTTACCCTTAAGGTCGGAGTAAGTGGTCTGCGAGAACTTGGATGCAAGAAGACGAAGACGCTTCTTATTCTTAATAGCACTCACAAGAGAGAAAATACCGAAGCCAACCGAGAGAGCACCGAGAGCGGAGCATCCGACGGTAGCCGCCATATGTGGAATCAAGAAAATACCGATAGCGGATCCTATGGCAACAAGAAGCGAAAGTGCGGCAAATATACTGCCCCTTACCATCTTAGAGAAGAAGGATGCGGCACGGGCTGTGATCTTATCCTCTCCGCCCTCAAGGTCCGCGATCTTGATGCTGGCCTCTATCTCATTGGTGATGCCGACAGCACTCTTCTCATATGCATATTTCTCCTCTGCACGGGCATACGCTTCCTCTCTCTCCTTGCAGGTCTTACGTGCATAGGTGAACTCTGTGAGATACTCATCGGTAGGAGCAAAGCCCGCCCTGGTGTTATCCTCAACGTATGCAGCATACTCACGGATCTTGGCGGTGCACTCCTCCTCGAGCTCGTGGAGTCTGTCGAAGGTCTGTATAAGCATTACGTTCTTATAACAGCTGTCAAGGTCATAGAGCTTGTTGAGCTTATCCTCTGCATCGAGTCTCTCACGCCTGATGCCCCAGAGCTCTGTCTCCTTGGCAAGTATCTGCTTATTGTCTTCATCCGATGCACTAAGACGTGTGGCAAGCTCATCACGCTTCTTAGAAAGGTCGTAAATGATACCGCCCTGTCCGCCCTTGTGAATAAGGGTCTCCATTTTATCGGATATGCGGGACATAGCTCTCTGATTGTTGATTCTCTCACTGCCGGAGAAGAGGATATTCTCAATGGACTCCTTTACCGAATCCTCGCTTATTCCCGCATCGCCGACTCTGCCGATGTAGGCGGTATTCTCAAAGAGATCGCGGGACGCACCGAAGAAGACCTCTCCTGCGGACTGCTTTCCGAATGCAGTGACGCCCGTCTCCATATCAATGATTGAGGAGTCCTCCTTGTATGCGGGTCTACCCGCCTGATTGGCGGTAGGCACGGTAGTGCGGTTGATGAGATATCTCTTATCACCGACACGGATGAGCATAGAGCCCTCGGCTACGCCGTTTCCCCAGCTTATTCTCTTTCTTCTCTCAGAGAGGGCCTCCTCGCTCTCATTCGTATCAAAGCCGAAGAGCATATACTTAATGAATGCGGCAATGGTACTCTTACCGGCCTCATTCTGTCCCTCTATTACATTGACGGTATCCGAAAACTCGAGCGTCAAATTTTCAAGCTTACCAAAGCTCTTAATATCGATTCTCTCAATTATCATATCGTCCTCCCATAACGTACTTACTTATCGTATTCGGTGAAACGGCCGCCGAGGAATTTAACGCCTCGGTTTACAGAGCCCTTAGCATTGTACCACGGCTCCTCGTCGAATCTGTAATCGAATTTCTTACAAAACCAGCTAACGTCTCCCGTCAGCTCGTCAAGGTATCTCTCCTCGATAGCCTCAGCTCTGTCGTAGAAGTCGGCAAAGATACGCTTGGGCATCTTCTTCGATGCATACTCAAGCATAGCACGGTAGTGAGGCAGGCAGAAGAAGGGCTGCTTATCAAACTTCTTGCCAAACTCAAAATCCGACTCAAAGAGATATACAACAGTCGCTATCATCGCAGAAAGATTCTTGTTGATACGCGAGCAGACGTAGCAATCGCACTCGAGCTTACCAAGAGCGGAGATAGCCGCCTGACGCTTATTACCTAGGAGGGTCGGGCCCTTCAGCATCTTCTTAACCTCAGCGAGATGGCTCTCCATCATCAGTCCCATGCCGAGCATACGGCGTCTGCCGAGCATCATATTGTAATGAGTTAAGCAGAAGCCCATCTCATTGGTCTTTATTCTGATATCAGGCTCCATCATAGATGCTCCGAGAATGATATCGAGCTCGTCCTCCTCAAGCTTCTTGTAAAGCACGCAAAGGGGACAGCCGCACTCGGGCTTGTCACGGCATTGATCAAACGCCTCATTGACCGGTATGGTATAAATCTGCTCCACGGGAAACCTCCAAAAAAACAACTTGCAAAGCTTGTCGATTTGTGCTAAAATATCTTTAGATAACTATACATCATATATTATACAATATATAAAAGCCATTTGCAAGGGGTAAGAGAAAATGTTTTTGAAATTTGAAGAGGTGAATAATATACCCACACTCAGGGTGACGGGACTTGGAAAATACAGTCTTGCAGATACTCTTGAATGCGGTCAGTGCTTCCGCTTCGAAAGGAAGAGCGGCGGAGATACAATCGAATATCTCGGCGTTGTCGACGGGCTTCTCATAGACGTCATCCAGCCTGAGGAGGGCGAGCTTCTCTTCATTGGTGTCACCGAGGAGGACGCAGAGAAAATATGCGACTACTTCGCCCTTGACCGAAATCTAGAGGATATCAGAGAGGAAATATCAGGTCTTACCGACTCCGAATGGCTGAAGAATGCTTCTCTCTACGGTGAAGGAATTGCAATACTTCGCCAATCCCCATGGGAGACTCTCATATCATTCATAATATCGCAAAACAACAACATCCCGAGAATCAAAAAGATAGTCAGAGAGATATCAGCGGAATATGGTGTAAATCTTAGTTTACAAAAAGGCTTTAAAAGCTGTCCATTTGGGCTGATTGACACCACCCCGTGTGAAGAAAAGTGCCGTCTGTGCGGCAGGTGCTACACCTTCCCTACTTGCGAAGATATTCTGAAAAAGCCCGAGGGTCTCCTTCCGTCGAAGCCCGGATTCCGCTTTTCCTACATACTCGATGCGGCGGAAAAGGTGGCATCGGGAGCTTGCGATCTTGGGTTGATCAGGGATACGGCAAGCTATTCCTTCACACTCGAGGAGCTCACTAAAATCAAGGGTGTTGGAGCAAAGGTGGCATCCTGCACCGCCCTCTTCGGCTTTGCAAATCTCGAGGCGTTTCCTATCGACGTCTGGATGAAAAGAGCGATCGATACCTATTTTGGAGGCAAACTCGACCCAACCACCCTCGGCAGGTACGCAGGCATAGCTCAACAGTACATATTCCATTATATAAGGAACATTGAGAATTGACGTCTGACATGGAAGGGCTTTTCTTTAAAAACCGTGCGCTTTAAGACTTCAATTCCTGAAAATCAGCAAAAAATAACGACAGAGGCACTGTTATGACAATGCTTCTGCCGTTTTTTTATTTAATTATTCTATAAGGCGACAGCCTTAGTTATTATTTATTATAGCTTCAGTAATTCATTCCTTTTCGCCGACGTAGAATTCAAGTGTTCCTTCGTAATATGCTTCCATATCCGCATCAACTAAAACGGTAATTCCACTCGTTAATATAAAACTGCCATTATCGGTATGAGGGAGATTTACAGTGATGCTGTTCAAAGTACCCATAAATAGTCGTAATTTCATCATTCAGATGTCTACATAATGAACTTTTTTCCAACGCGTACCATTTCTCATTAATTCCATCGCCGTTTTCAACCGCTTCGCAATTATCGTAATCAACATCCAACATTGAATTATGAGCGAAAGCTAATACTTTCATAACACTCATTAAGCTCATCACAAAAGTCAAAACAAGAATAAATGTATTAAAAACTTTTTCATAGCAATTAACCTCATAAATTAAAATTCTTTCTCTAACTTATCTCAAAATTTCATTAACAAAACCGTCAAACGAAATTATTCCGTAGAATGTTGTTTTGCCATCTTCGTATGTAACACTGTATTTGTCCTTATCCATTACACTCGTTAATGCATCGTAATACTTACCAAAAGTGTAGGTATAATCATTTTCATCGCTGCGTTTGCCATCGGCATATACAGCATATCGAGAGAAGTAAAGATAATATTCACCATCTAAATAAACACACGGAATAGTATTCATAGAATGATAATAAATAGACTTACAGTAATACATCTGGTTTGCATTTTGAGACGAACGGTTCAAATAGCAGTTCGGATAGTTCAAGTAAATAAAGGTTTCATCAAACGCAACATGATCGGCAATATTGACACCGTTTTCAAATGTCGGTTTGATTATTTGGAAATGCTCTATATCGGGAATCTGTCTTTCATTTGACACAATATCTGTAATAGTTAAAGCCCTATTTATCTGAAACACAACAGCCCATTTCATATCATTATAATATTCTTTGATGTCCGACTCGTTCTTATATTCAACCCAAGTATATTCGTTACAACTACGATAACCGATATCTACATACTCGGAAGATGAATTATAATATCCACATACGAAATAATAGTCTGATGGATCAAAAGCCACGTGCAACGGCTGTATTCCTTCCTTAATGTCGTCGATTTTTTGAGCAAGTGTTCTGCCGATTAAATCATAGTTAAAAAGATATTGCTCCAAATAAGCAACCAGTGTACGGACAAGATCACTGTCGCTATCCAAAACTACGGGCTCGCTTCTTTCTTTCGATTCTTCATCCTCCTTACCGCAGGCGATAAGACACGGCAAAAGCAAAGAGAGAATCAGCAA
>JAZQYD010000036.1:0-116748 GCA_045633405.1 Eubacteriales bacterium
GTCAATAATAATACCGCCCGATGAGCGAATACGCTTATTAACCTGAGTAAGCTTAACCATTGAAAGCTCCTCCTCGGGAGTGGGTGCGGGTGCATCCTGCGAGGTAAGCTTTTCAAGCTCGTCTTTAATCTTCGGAATAAAGCGCTGAAGCGAAATTCCACCAAAGCCAAGCGTGTTGTAGAAGTCATCAGCCGAATGAATACCAACCTTCTGGGCGATATTCGTGACAATATCGTTGATATCCGAGTCGCTGACTCCCTTGGCCATACGTTTGATTTCACGTTCAACCTCGGCCTTACCAACCTGAATATTTTCAGGTCTCTTCTCCTTCTTGAACCACTGACGGATTTTACTTCTTGCTTCACCCGTCTTGACAATTTTAAGCCAATCTCTGCTAGGTCCTTTACCTGATGACGATGTGATGATCTCAATAATATCACCGTTTTGCGGAGATCTGTCAATGGGAACAATGACTCCGTTGACCTTAGCACCAACCATCTTGTTTCCGACAGCGGAATGTATAGCGTAGGCGAAGTCAATAACAGTAGAGCCCTGAGGTAATGATATTACATCACCCTTGGGAGTGAACACAAACGTCTCATCGTGGAAGATGTCTGTCTTGAATGAGTGAATAAACTCATCGGGGTCGCGTGTATTTTCATCCGATTCGAGCAGCTTGGCAATCCAACGCAATCTGTCATCAATATCGGCAGAGCTTGTCTCGCCGGATTTATATTTCCAGTGTGCCGCAATACCGTACTCAGCCTCCTCGTGCATCTGACGGGTTCTGATCTGAACCTCGAAAGGAATACCCGATCTGCCTATAACGGTAGTATGAAGCGACCTATAAAGGTTAGGCTTGGGTGTAGAAATATAATCCTTGAATCTACCGGGGATGGATTTAAACATCTCGTGTACGATACCGAGAGCAGTATAACACTCGAGCTCTGTATTTACTATTACTCTGACAGCATAAAAATCGTATATCTCATCAAACGACTTATTATATGTGTACATCTTCTTGTAGAGACTGTAAACGCTCTTCACGCGTCCTTCAAGCTCGAATGAAATAGAATTCTCGATAAGCTTTTCCTCAATGTATTTCTTAGCATCCTCGAGGAAGGTTCTGCTCTGCCCGAATTTCTTATCAATCGACTGCTGTACCTCGTCATATCCTATCGGGTCAAGGTAGAATAAGCTTATAGTCTCAAGCTCCTGCTTGATCTTCTGGATACCAAGCCTATGTGCAAGAGGAGCATATATATGCATGGTTTCAAGAGCTATGGACCTTTGCTTTACCTCTCTTTGAGCACTGAGAGTTCTCATATTATGAAGACGGTCGCAAAGCTTAATGAAAATGACTCTTATATCCTTGTTCATTGCGAGAAGCATCTTGCGGATGTTCTCTATATGTGCTTCCTCCTTATCGGCAACCTGCACCTGAATGATCTTGGTCAAGCCGTCAACCAAGGAAGCAACGTCCTTACCGAACATTTTGGATATAATGTCAAGGTTAGTTTTATCAGCACAATCCTCGACAGTATCGTGTAAGAGAGCAGCACATATCGAATCGGTATCCAAGCCAAGCTGAGCGACGATGAGAGATACCTCAACCGGATGGCAAATATACGCTTCTCCGCTGAGTCTGAACTGATTGGCGTGGAGCTCCTTGGCATATATAAATGCACGCTTGATCTTGTCGAGATCGTATACCTTGTCGCTATCCTCGATATACGACAGTAATGGGGTAAGTTCTGTGTACATATTATTATCCTGTGAAATTATCTGATTTGCGAACGAAGCCTCTTTAAAATGCTGGATTTATCAAGATTACTCTTGGATGAGGAATACTTGATCTCAAAGCGATATAAGTCGGGGGAGACCTCGTGTACGGTAACGAGATTCATCTCAATGAAGACCATGAAGATGAATTTAAGCTTTATGTAATTGATATTCGCCCCAACCTGAGGAGAATTAAGCTTGTTAAGAAGAGCCTTGACGGAAATTGTATCCTGCCCTTGATGAAGCATATTCTGAATGAATTTATATACGTTAACAAAGTCACGTCTGTCAGGAAGCACATCCTCATCTTCGCTAAAGGTTGCACCGGACTTAATCTGTTCAAATCTATCCTTAAGCTTCTTGTAAAGCTCCTGCTTGGAGACTGCAATTTTAATATCCCTGATGATGAGCTGAACGTTCTTCCTATCCTGCCACTCATTGATGTCTATGCTGAATAAAGCGTCAACCTTATCGCCGTTATAAATACCCAGTGACTCGGGAGAATTAGAGAAGAACATAGCCTGATGAGAGCTTTTTCCGTCACCAAAGGTAATCTTGGTATGCTTGTTTTCGCTTACTCCGGAAATCTCGTTAACGCTGACACCACGCATTATAAACATGGGCACGGGATTGCCTACACCGTATGGCTCAAGAAGCTGAAGCTCCTCTGCAAGGTTCATGCATATATCGGAGAAATTGATCTCGCAATCGGTTTCGATAATAGGAACCATATCCTCTTCTGTAAGGTTGGCTCTTGCAAACTCATTTATCTTCTCTCTGAACATCGGGAGGTTTTCACGTGTTACAGAAAGACCTGCCGCAAGCTCGTGGCCGCCAAATTTGACAAGAAGCTCCTGGCAGTGGCACAGAGCGTCAACGAGGTTAAGTCCCTTGATACTTCTTCCCGAACCCTTACCTATATCGCTCATAGATGCCTCGGAAGAAGGATTTCCTTCAAAGGATACGAGAATGGAGGGGCGGCAATATTTCTCGGTAATTCTGGAGGAAACTATTCCTATTACGCCGTGATGCCAGTCATCTGCCTCAAGAACAATGACGGGATTGGCATCCAAATCAAGAGAATCTATCTTGGAATATGCCTCCTTCATTATTGAGTTTTCCTCGGCTTGCCTTTCTCTGTTCGCATCGCAAAGCATCTCGGCAATCTTGATGGCTTCGCTATAATCCTCAGAAAGGAAAAGCTCGACGGCAATAGTTGCAGAACGGACTCTGCCCGCAGCATTAATTCTTGGTGCAAGAGTAAATCCGATGAAGCTGGAAGTGATCTTCACCTTTTTCTTTCTGCGTGCAAATCTCTCAGAACGTCTGTATTCGGGCTTTCCTGATGACGCATCTATGAGTGCGGTAAGACCAACTCTTGCAGACTTGTTGATCATATTAAGACCGTATTTCACAATAATACGGTTCTCTTCAACAATAGGCATTACGTCCGCAATAGTTCCTATTGCCACAAGATCGGCATAATCGTTCAGGATCTTAATTGTAGACGAAAGCCTGTCATTACCCGACAAACGCTCTTCAAGAGCACAGATGAGCTTAAAAACAACTCCTACGCCTGCTAATTCCTTGAAGGAATAGTCACAGTCATTTCTGTGAGGATTGATAACAGCAGTGGCAGAAGGAAGCTCGGAGCGACACTCATGATGGTCTGTGATGAGAAAATCAATACCTAGAGTCCTGGCATACTCAACCTCATCAATCGCGGTTATACCGGTATCTACGGTAATGATAAGGGACGTGCCACGCTCTTTAATCATATCAATCGCAGGACAGGATACTCCGTATCCCTCGCCGGATCTATTTGGGATATGATAGTCGACAATAGCCCCCTTCGACTTGAGATAAAGGTAAAGAGTACAAACGGCGGTAACACCGTCGACGTCATAGTCACCGTAGACGGTAATTCTCTCTCGATTCTCGAGAGCCTTGATAATTCTCTCAACACCCTTGTCAATATCGATGATATCAAAGGGGTTGAGAAGCATTTCCTTTTCCATTTTAAGGAAAGAGGATGCGGATGCGGAATCCTTATAACCTCTGTTATAAAGGAGCTTCGCAACGATGGGGTTAAGCCTAAGGTTTGATGAGATGTCTTTAATGTTAGACTCCCATTCGGATTCAGCTACGGCTTTTGTAAGCCACAGCTTCTCCTTGTTCTTTTCGTTGTTAATATGCATTTATTTTAAACCAACAGTCGGGTATTTACCCGCCTTTCATTTTATTAACTGATTAATTACTCTCACAAGAGAGGCGTGGTCTTGATTTCACCCACGCTACTTTATGGATCTGAATCTTGAAATAAGACTGATAGCAGTCTTGATTCCGTCTATTGCCGAGCTGGTAATACCGCCGGCGTAGCCTGCACCCTCTCCGCACGGATAAAGGTTGGAGAAGCCGAGTGCAAGTCTCGTTATATTATCACGCTCGATCCTTACAGGAGAGCTTGTACGTGTTTCGGCACCTGTTAGTACGGCACCGTCCATTGAAAATCCTTTGATTCTGTTATCAAAGGATCTGATTCCCGCAGCAATTCCCGAATGAACAAATTCGGGTAAATATTCCTTCGGAGATGCTACCTTCACTCCGCCGTCCATATACGTAGGAGCAACAAGGTAAGGCTCCTTTTCACATCTGTCGTTTAAAAAGTCTCCGACAGTAATAACGGGAGCTGAGTAGTCCGAGCCTCCCGCCTTGAATGCAAGACGCTCGATATTTCTTTGAAATTCGATAGCATGAAGAGGATTGTCACCGTAGTCATCCTTGAAAACGGTACAGCAAACTGCACTGTTTGAATTTACACCGTCACGTGAATGATAGCTCATTCCGTTTACTACCACACCGCCCTCTTCACTGGCGGCAGGAACAACTATTCCGCCCGGACACATGCAAAACGTATAGACACCCCTCACCTTAGTGTTGTATGAGAGATTATATTCAGCGTGACCGATAGCAGGATGACCGGCAAGATCACCGAATAGCCCTTCCTCGATGACACTTCTCGGATGCTCTATTCTCATGCCTACCGAGAAGGATTTTGCAGTAACGGAAAGTCCTTTATCAATTAGGGTCCTGTGCGTATCCCTTGCACTGTGACCGATAGCAAGAATAAGTGCACCGCATTTTATATCTCCGCGGCTGGTTTTTACAAGAGTAACTCTATCGGATAACGATTCAAAATCAAGGAATTTAGTATGGTACCTGATTTCTCCGCCGTACTCGACTATTTTATCAATCACACGCTGAATTACAACGGACAGTATATCTGTACCTATATGAGGCTTGGCCATATATGCAATATCCTCGGGTGCTCCGAAGGATATCAGCTTCTCGAGAATATATGAAGACATAGGATCGTTAATCCTCGTGACTAATTTACCGTCAGAGAATGTACCCGCACCGCCTGCACCGAACTGAATATTGGTGTCAGGATCAAGAATTCTTGAAAGCTTGAATTTCTCAATAGTGTGCTTCCTATCATCTACCGAGCCGCCACGCTCGAGAATAATAGGCTTATATCCCGCTTCTGCGAGCATAAGACCCGAAAACAAGCCGGCAGGCCCCGATCCGACGATTACAACCGAGCCTGAAAGCACTTCATTGCCCATTGTATACGAAGGCTCAGTATAGGAATAAAGAGAAACGTTAGTACCCGATAGCCTTGATGGATCGGATAATGTATCACGGGATTTCACAAGTACCGAATAAACAAATTTTACAGAATCTCTTTTCCTTGCGTCTACGCTTTTCTTAAAAATCCTGCAATCCTTTAACTCACATCTTATCGAGTGTCGTTTCAAAGTCCTTATAGCAACCGAAAACGCCTCTTCAAAAGAGGCGTCTATCGGCAAGCTAATATTACTCACAATATACCCAACGAAAGGATTACTCATAATATCAACGTATGACCTGTGTCAACCAGACATGTAGAGGTTTCATCAGTCTCTGACCCCTCATCATTCGTAGGAAGATTGACAAATATCCAAATCAAAAATGATGCCAAAAGACAAATCATTAACATAAAATATGTTCCGATTTTGATTCCAAACAGCTTTTTATTCATAATACACCAGCAAAAAATTATTTATCGGAATGATTTCCGCTTGTTCTGAGAATAACCTCGTTCAAGAAATCTCTGAGATCATCAGAGGTCAGATCTCTTCTTAACGTACAATCATATGCAACAGATATTTTACCCGTCTCCTCGGAAACAATAATTGTAACCGCATCACTGGACTCAGACATACCTATCGCAGCCCTGTGCCTTGTTCCGAGATCCGGATCGATATCATTTCTCCTTGAAAGAGGAAGGAAGCATCCGGCGGCGGCTATTCTACCCTCTGATATAACAACCGCTCCGTCGTGAAGAGGTGCTCTGTTATAGAAGAGGTTACGAATAAGTGATGAGCTGACGTCAGCGTTAATGATTATACCCGTATCGGTGATCTCGGATAATCTTGTGGTACGCTCGATGACAATCAGTGCACCCGTAAACTCCTTAGACAACTCCTTCACAGCGATACAAACGTTGTCAATTACGCTGAAATAGAGCTCCTTCTTCTTTTTTCTGTCCGAAAAGCTCATTAAACCGTTGATCGACCCCGATCCTATACGCTCGAGAGCCTCGCGTATCTCAGGCTGGAAAATAACGATAATAACGATCGTACCCGAGCCGACAATGCTTCTCAGAATGAAATGTAAGACGTGCAAATCAAAGTAATCGGCAATCAAAAGAAGGATAACGCACAGTGAAATTCCTATGATCAGAGCTCCGGCCTTTCTTCCCTTCAAAAAACGGAAGGCAAAGAAAATAAGAAGAGAAACAACAAAAATTTCAATAAAATCCTTGAGCTCCATTGAACCGATAAGCTTTTTTATATTTTCACCGAGCGATTGGAACTTTACATGCATAACACTCGCTAATAATTTCATATCATTCTCCTAAAAATTTAAAAGAAAAAATTTACACATTTTATTTTAACATATATATTTTAAATTTGCAAGCACTTTTCAAAATTATTTTGTAATTAGTATTGACACGTGTATGATTTTGTTGTATAATATGTATCAAATGAGACACATTTCTATGAGGTTGAATGGATGATTGATTTTTTATTAAAAACATTTCTCTTCTGCGATATAGAAAAGACTGATTATCTTAACTTAATTAACGATTGCAATTTTTACGAAATCGAGTTCCAAAAGGGAGACGTAATATGCTCCGAGCATTCAGATAACAACCGTATAGGCTTTGTAAAATCAGGTGAATGCACGGTATTCAGACAGCATATCGATAATACCCTCACCCCGCTTAATACCGTAAAACCAAATTCATCGTTCGGTATCATTTCTGTCTTTGATGGGTGTAACGATTTCCCGACGACTATTATTGCAAAAAAACAATCAGTGGTTGTCTTCATTGATAAAGAGCATCTTCTATCATTGATGATGAAGGATCCGAGAATATCCTTTAACGTTGCGAAATTTCTTGCAGGCAGAGTTGTCTTTTTGAATAATAAAATTAAAGCATTTTCGGGAAGCTCGGTTACCGAGAAGCTTGCATGCTATCTTCTGAGCGAAAGCGATAATCTCGATAGCGTCACTTTTGACCTTAATGCCAAAAAGACTGCAGAAGCCTTAAATATTGGCAGAGCCTCACTCTACCGAGCTATTCAGAATCTCGTTAACGAGAATCTCATCAATTACGTTGATAACAAAATTTATATAATTGACCCTGAAGGTCTAAGGAGGAAAAAATGAAAAAACTTATCTCTATTATCTTGATTCTCACACTTTCTACTCTCATGCTCTTCTCTTGCGGAAAAGACGATGAGAAGGACCCCGATAAGCTTAATATAGGAGTTATGAGCGGTCCCACCGGAATGGGTATGGCCGAGCTTATGTCGAAGGATATCGAAGGATACACCTATGAGATCTACAATGCACCTACAAATGCAACAACGGATCTTCTTAACGGTACGATAGATCTTTTATGTCTGCCTACAAATACTGCAGCTAATCTCTATACGAAATCCAACGGTAAAATCCAGGTATTGGCTATAAACTGTCTCGGTTCGCTTTATTTGTTATCCGACTCTGAGACAACGATTACTTCGATTGCTGACCTCGAGGGTAAAACTATATATGCAAGTGTTCCCTCCTCGACCACGGGTCCTATCATCGAATACATTCTCGCGGCTAATCATGTAAATGCAACTGTTAAATTCGAGCCCGATCACGATGCACTCGTTGCTAAGGTTGCAAAGGGTGAGGCTTCGATAGTTATTCTTCCCGAGCCTAAGGTAAGTGCTGCACTTATGAATGCTAAGGATTATTCCGTTGACCTCAACCTTTCCGAGGAATGGGACAAGGTATCCGATGAGCCGCTTACCATGGGATGCATTGTTGCAAGAACAGATTTTATAAATGCCAACAAGCAGGCCATCGACACCTTCCTCGGAAGATACAAAACTTCCATCGAGTTTATCGGTGCACCCGCTAACAATGCAGAAGCCGCAAATATGATATACGAGCAGGCTATTCTTCCTAAGCTTCCCATTGCAAAATCTGCACTCACTAATCTTTACGGATCTATCGTGTATATTGATGGTAATGATATGAAAAGTGCACTTGAAGGTTTTTATGAGAGTATAGGACTCGATCTTCCCGATGCTAACTTCTACTACAATGCGGAGTAAACTGTTAAAGCCTATATGGATCACCCTCGGTATTGTCTTTTTAATCATTTTATGGGATATAGCGGCGAACAAAGCAAATGACTCGCTCATTATCATGATCCCTTCTCCTAAGGATACGCTCGAGGTTCTTTGTAAGCTGGTTCAAACGAAGCATTATTATCTGACGGTATTTTATTCGTTCTTGAGGATAATTGAAGGACTGCTATTAGGCGTGCTTGCAGGTATTGTTCTCGGTGTTGTATCATATTACGTAAAGCCGATTTGGTACGTTGTTTCACCTGCAATATCGATAGTCAGATCCACCCCGGTTGCTTCGATTATAGTTATTCTCTGGTTCCTAATGAAAAATAAGATATTCATCCCGACACTTATCAGCTTCATGATGGTATGTCCGATAATATGGCAAAGCATAGTCGATGCAATAGGTACAAGGGATAAATCGCTCTATGAGGTTGCGACAATATTTGAATTGAGCTTTAAAAAACGCTTTAAATACATTATGCTTCCTCAGATGTCGAAATATCTTGTTCCCGCTGTAATCACTTCGATTGGTCTTGCATGGAAATCGGGAATTGCAGCAGAAATCATAACTCTCGTCGGTAGATCAAATTATGCAATCGGACAGGAGATTTCCAACTCAAAGGCAACCTTTGATTATGCTGATATGTTTGCTTGGACCATATCGGTTATCGTGCTTAGTTTAATATTAGAATCTTCGATCAAATTCTTGCTTAAGAAAGTGAACAAATACGGTGCTAAAACTTGATATTAAGAACAAAAGCTTTGGCAGAAAGCAAATTCTGAAAGATTTTAAATACGATTTCGAGAGCCCCGGATTATATATTTTAAGCGGTGCGAGCGGAGTGGGAAAGACTACTCTTTTCCGTTTGATATCGGGGCTCGACCGTGAATTTGACGGTACGATCGAGGGTGGCGGAATAGGCAAAGTATCCTATCATTTTCAGGAATATCGCCTCTTTGAGATCTTCACTGCGATCGATAATATAGTAAAGATGTTTCCGGATCAAAGGTCAGAAGAAATCAAGGCTCTTGCAGACTCTCTTCTCTCCCGACTCGGCTTTACAGATGAAGAAAAGGTGCTCTATCCAAGTGAGCTCTCGGGCGGAATGAAGCAAAGAGTTGCTTTTGCAAGAGCAGTTCTTAAGGATGCACCTATATTACTGCTTGATGAGCCGACTAAGGAGTTAGATCCAGCTTTAATAGAAGAGATATGCCGTATAATCGAAGAAGAAGCTAAAAGGCGTATTGTCATTCTCATTACTCACATCGATCATACATCAAAGTTCTCGGAATATAAAAAAATCAACTTAGAAAACCTATCTTAAAAAGGTAGGTTTTTTTATTATTTACTTGAAATTCGCTTTATAGTATGATATAATAATTGATAATCATCATAAAAGAGGACCAAATCATGTCAGTTGATATTTCTCAAAGAATTCAGAATATGTATCCTCATTTTTCCAAGGGACAGAAGAAGATTGCTACTGCGATTCTTAATCAATACGATAAGATTGCATATATGACAGCATCACGTCTTGGACGTTTGGTAGGCGTATCCGAATCGACAGTCGTCAGGTTCGCAGGAATGCTTGGCTTTGACGGATATTCCGAATTGCGTGAAGCAATAGTTGAGCTCGTTCGCATGAAGTCCACACCTAATCAGCGAATTGAGATTACAAAGCAGAGACTTGGCACGGGTGACGTTATCGAGAAGGTGATGGAGGCTGATATACATAAGATCAGGCATACTCTTGAGAATATGGACAGATCTGCATTCTCATCAGCTGTTTCATCAATACTGAGTGCCAAGACAGTGTACGTTATGGGTGCAAGAAGTGCAGAACCCGTCGCTAAGATACTTCATTATAATCTTTCGCTGATCTTTGACAATATTAAATTCGTCAACTCAAATTCGACAGCGGAGCTTTTTGAGCAGATGTTCTCCATATGCTCGGATGACGTTCTTATAGCTTTCTCCTTCCCGAGATACTCATCGAAGATGGTTAATGCCGTAAAGTTCGCTAAATCCAAGAATGCAACCGTCATTGGCTTTACCGATTCTCCTATATCACCAATTGCAGAATATTCGACGTATCTGCTCACCGCTCAATCGGATATGGCCTCTTACATGGATTCTCTCGTTGCTCCTATCAGCATTATAAATGCCATTATCATTGAAATAACCCGTAGAAAAGAGCACGAAATCACAGCAAGATTCGAAACTCTCGAGAAGATTTGGGACGAATATAACGTTTACGAAAAAAGGTAAAGCTACTGTATGAAAAAAAGAGTATGCGTAATAGGCGGAGGTGCGGCAGGTATGATGGCCGCCGGTACTGCCATATTGCACGGAGCAGACGTAACAATGTTCGAGCATATGAAAATGCTTGGAAAAAAGCTTGCTATTACAGGCAAGGGACGGTGTAACGTAACTAACGCCTGCGATACAAGGGATTTTATTGCAAATATAACAAAGAATGCACGCTTTATGTTCAGTACTCTTAACTCCTTCGGTCCGTATGACGTTATGTCCTTTTTTGAGGATGCAGGCGTTCCTCTCAAGGTTGAAAGAGGTAACCGTGTATTTCCTCTAAGTGATAAGGCTATTGATATAGTGAACGCTCTGAGACGCTACTCGGAGAATGCTCTTGTCATTAACGAAAAGGTTAAGAGAATCTCCTTGAATGACAACGGAAGCTTTACTGTTCATGCCGCTTCTGAGTATATATTCGACAGCGTTATCCTTGCGACGGGCGGTAGGTCTTATCCTCTGACCGGCTCTGATGGCTCGGGTTATCGTTTAGCTACCCGACTCGGTCACACGGCTACTGCACTATCCCCTTCCCTTGTTCCTATAAATTCTACAGATCCTTTATGCCATGAGATGCAAGGTCTGTCGCTTAAAAACGTCGGAATTAAAATTATTGACGGGAACCGCAACACTGTTTACAGTGATTTCGGAGAAATGATGTTTACTCATTTCGGTGTAACAGGTCCTGTTATTCTTTCTGCATCGGCTCACGTAAGAAATTATGATATTTCATCACTTACTCTGTCGATAGATCTCAAGCCCGCACTTGACGAGGATACTCTGGACAAGCGTCTGCTCTCCGAGTTTGAGAAAAATTCAAATAAAGACGTTATTAACGTTATGCCTTCGCTTCTCCCCTCAAAAATGATCGAGCCCTTCCTGGCGAAAGCGGGAGTTGACGAAAGGCGAAAGGTCAACTCAATAACAAAACAAGAGCGTATGGCTCTTTTATCTACTCTCAAATCGTTCGATATTCAACTTGATTCATTCAGACCGATCGAAGAGGCCATAATAACCTCGGGAGGAATAGACGTTAAGGAGATTGACCCCAAGACTATGGAATCAAAGCTGGTAAACGGTCTATACTTCGCGGGAGAAGTGATCGACGTTGACGCATACACCGGCGGATTTAATTTGCAGATAGCTTTTTCGACGGGTTATTCTGCAGGAATACACGCTGCAGAAATATATTAAACGGAGTTTGATTATGATCAGAATCGCAATCGACGGCCCGGGCGGTGCCGGAAAATCAAGCGTTGCCAAAGCGGTAGCCAAGGAGCTTGGTATCATATACGTTGATACGGGAGCATTATACAGAACAATCGGCTTGTATATGCTTAATTCGGGCATTGACCCTAAAAACAAAGCAGACGTCATAGCTAACCTTAACGCTTTTACTCTCGAGCTTTCATTTATTGATGACAAGCAGGTCATTCTCTTGAACGGCAACGACGTAGGTGATTCGATAAGAGCACCCGAGGTTTCTATGGCTGCATCGGACGTTAGTGCCATTCCCGAGGTTCGTGAATATTTGCTCAAGATGCAAAGAGATACGGCGACATCCTCTAGCGTGATAATGGACGGAAGAGATATCGGCACGGTAATTTTACCAAACGCCGAGGTTAAGATCTTCCTGACAGCTTCCCCCGAGGCACGTGCCACCCGCCGCTATAACGAGCTTATTTCAAAGGGCAAGGACGTCACGTACGAGGACGTATACAACGAAATGATGGAGCGTGATAAAAACGATTCCACAAGAGACGTTGCCCCCTGTGTCCAGGCGAAGGATGCTGTTCTTCTTGATAACTCGGAGCTTGATTTTGAGGGTACCGTCAAGGCGATAATTTCAATTGTGAATAGCAAGTCCAAGAAAAAACGCAGCTTTTATATGAGACTTCACCGTATTATTGCAGCTCCCATTAGATTCTTCAATAGAATTAAGATTCACGGCCGTGATAACATTCCCAAAGAGGGCCCGTATATTGTCTGCTCTAACCATATTGCAGCTAAGGACGTTTTCCTCATAGGAGCTTCCTGCCCCCGCCAGCTTCACTTCCTTTCTAAAAAGGAGCTGTTCTCAATTCCCGTTGTAGGATGGTTCTTGAGGATGATGGGTGCGGTCAAGCTTGACAGAGGCGGAAACGACGTAGGAGCTATAAGAAAGTCCATCGAGATTTTATATGACGGTGGTATACTTGCCGTATTCCCTCAGGGACACAGATATCCCGGTGTCGATCCCTCCACTACCGAGGTTAAGGGCGGTGCGGCGCTCATCGCAGGCCGTGCTAAATGCGGCATAATTCCCGTATTTATCAAGACTAAAAACAACAAATACAGAATTTTCAGACGCATCGATATCATTTTCGGCAAGCCTATCGAATATAATGAGCTTGGCTTTGATACCGGCGAAAGAAAATCCTATGATGCAATAACGTCACTTATATTCTCAAGGGTACTTGAGCTCGGCGGTTATAATGCTCTTCCCTCGCCTCAAACTACGCAAAGCGAGGAATAAGCATTGGAAATAACACTCTCAAAATACTCGGGCTTTTGCCCCGGTGTTCAAAATGCCGATAAAATTATACGTTCCCTTCTATCGGGCGGCGGACGTATCTTTACTCTTGGCAAGCTTATACACAATAGGCTTTACAATGAGAATTTAGAAAGGCTCGGAGTGAGATCTATCACTTTAGATGAAATCTCCGATCGCTATAACGAAGCTCCCGATGTTCCCATGCACCTTGTGATAAGGACGCACGGTATTCCACGTGAGGATGAGGAAATACTGAGATCATTTGCCGAGGAGCATTCGAATTTCCACTATGTTGACGCCACGTGTGCATTTGTAAAGAACATACACAAAATTGCTGATGAAAATACTGATGAAAATACGTATTTTCTGCTCTTCGCAGATCCGACTCACCCCGAGGCAATAGGCACTATGAGCTATGCCCGTGGCAAAAAGATGATGTTTTCATCAATTTATGAAATCGAGAATTTAGATTTTGTTAACAAAACGCCCATTTTGTGTGCTCAAACTACTCAAAATTTGGTGGAATTTAAAAAAAAATAAAAAATTTTTAAAAAAGGTATGTACAAATACCAAAAGTTTTGATACAATATGTAGTGTGACTGAAAAAAGGCAGACCGAAGCTGTAAGTCTTGCTAAGGAATCAGACGTTATGGTCGTAGTGGGCGGCAAAGACAGCTCTAACACTCATAAGCTGTACGATCTGTGCTCTCAGCACTGCAAGAAAACTCTTTGGATAGAATCAGCCGAGGAGATAAAATGGGGAGTACTCCCGACAAATAAAAAAATAGGAATAACAGCCGGTGCTTCCACACCGGATTATATAATAACGGAGGTTATAAAGACAATGGAAGACTTTACTCAAATGCTGGAAGGCTCATTAAAATCATTACATACAGGAGAAACAGTTACCGGTACCGTATTCACTATTGGTGAAAACGAGATCAAGCTTGACCTTGGTGCTAAGTTCACCGGTGTCCTTGCTAAGGACCAGATCACTGACGATGCTACTGCTAAGCTCTCTGAGATGTTTAAGATCGGAGATGAGCTCGAGGTATTCATCATCCGTGTTGAGGATGGAAAAGGCATCGCTACCGTATCCAAGACCAGAGTAGACCGTGATAACAGCTGGGTTGTTCTCAAGACAGCTTATGATAACGGTGAAATTCTCGAGGGTAAGGTAACGTCGGTTATCAAGGGCGGCGTTCTTGTTTCTACTATGGGCAACACCGTATTCGTACCCGCATCTCAGACCGGTATTCCGAGAAATGGCGATCTCACTTCTCTTCAGGGTACTACTCAGAGAATCAAGCTTCTCGAGTTTGATACTGTAAAGAAGAAGGCACTCGGCTCTATTAAGGTTATCCTTAATGAGGAGAGAAAGGCTCGTGAGGATGCTATCTGGGCTAACCTTGAGGTTGGTCAGCACTACATGGGTACTGTTAAGAACCTTACTCCCTACGGTGCATTCGTTGACATCGGCGGTGTAGACGGTATGGTTCACAACTCCGAGCTCTCCTGGAAGAGAATCAAGCACCCCTCTCAGGTTCTCTCTGTTGGTCAGGAGATCGACGTATTCATCAAGGAGCTTGACATCGAGAAGAGACGTATCTCGCTTGGCTACAAGACTCAGGAGATGGATACCTGGTATCAGTTCACCCAGAAGTTCGCAGTAGGCGATATCGTTCCTGCTAAGATCGTTTCCATTATGCCCTTCGGTGCTTTTGCTGAGGTATATGAGGACGTAGACGGTCTCATCCACATCTCCAGAATCTCTACTGAGAGAATCAACTCTCCTGCTGACGTTCTCCAGGTAGGTCAGGTTGTTGACGTTAAGATCACCGAGATCGATGACGAGAACAGAAAGCTTGCTCTTTCCATCCGTGCTATCACCGAGGCTGCTGAGCGTGCTGCTAAGGAGGCTGCTCTCGCTGAGGAGCGTGCCGCTGCAGAGGCTGAGGCTGCTGCTGAGGCTGAGAGAATCGCTGCTGAGAGAGCTGATATGGCTCCCTACATCGTAGGCTCCATTGACTAATTAAATAAATACAGAGGCTGAAGCATACGCTCAGCCTCTTTATAACGTGTGAGGTATTTTATGGGAAGGTTTGACGGGATACTAATTGCAACGGATCTTGACGGAACACTTGCTAACAAATTTGAATTCAATAAAAAAGATCTCGATGCAATTGAATACTTTAAGAGTGAGGGCGGCTTGTTTACACTTGCCACCGGAAGAGCCTACGTCTACGTAAGGGAGAATATAATTCCTATCGTTCGTCCCAATGCTCCCGTCATAACGTTAAACGGAGCTGTCATCTCTGACAGTCCCTGCGAAAAGATTCTTCATAGATCATATCTCGAAAATTATCAAGAACGATTTTTAACCGTTAATCAGTTCTCCGAATACATAAATGAAATATACGTATATTACGAAAACTGTATAGGTCCTGAGGTAATCAGAAATGATAAATTACATATGGGCCTTGAAGCCATTGACATAAGCAGACGCTTGCACAAAATAGTGTTTGCATTCAAGGATGAAGAAAAAGCCAAGGAAGCAATTCTAAAAGCAGATAAATATAGTGAGGTTGACGGTAACGTATGTCTCAGGAGCTGGCCTACCGGACTCGAGCTCTTAAGCTCCGCCAGTACTAAGGATAAGGCGGTATTAAGAGTAAAAGAGATGACGGGTAGCAAAACTCTTGTATGTGCGGGAGATTTTGAAAACGACATTCCAATGCTGAAATGTGCCGATATCGGATACGCTGTCGGTAATGCAATCCCGTCAGTGAAGCAAGTGGCTGACAGAATTTCTCCTCCTCAGTCCGAGTCTGCGATCGCATATATAATCAACGAGATCAATGTTCTGCTTTAGTTTATACATCTATTCTTAAAAAGACCGCCCAAACGGGCGGTCTTAATATTTTTATTCCTTGTTAGCCTCAGCGATGATCTTATCGGTAAGAGATGCAGGAACCTCATCATATCTGATGAAGTCGAAGTCAAATCTTCCACGTCCCTGCGTTGATGCACGAAGGGCTATAACGTAATCTGTCATCTCCGCGAAAGGAACCTCAGCAAGAACAACCTGTGTACCGTCGTCAAGAGGCTCGATTCCCATTACCTTACCTCTTCTCTTATTAAGGTCGCCCATAACGTCACCGACGTAATTATCAGGGATATAAACCTTAAGAGAACCAACAGGCTCAAGGAGAACGGGAGATGCCTTAGGCAAGCCCTCTCTGTATGCAATAGCAGCAGCAAGCTTGAAGGAAATCTCGTTAGAGTCAACGTCGTGGTAGGAGCCGTCATAGAGGTTAGCAGCAAGGTTAACAACGGGATAACCGGCAAGCACACCCTTAGCCATACAGTCACGAAGTCCCTGCTCTACTGCCGGGAAGAAGTTCTTTGGAACTGCACCGCCGAATACGCTCTCGGTAAAGGTAAGTCCCTCCTCGGTACCGGGCGAGAACTTGATCTTTACGTGGCCGTACTGACCGGATCCACCGGACTGCTTCTTATGCTTACCCTCAACCTCAACGCTCTTCTTGATAGTCTCTCTGTAAGCAAGTCTCGGCTTAGTGAGATCAACGTTAGCACCGTATCTGTTGCGAAGCTTAGATACTACAAGATCGAGGTGAATATCGCCAAGACCCGAAATGGTAAGCTGCTTGGTTTCGGAATTATTCTCATACTTAACCGTGAGATCCTCCTCGAGGAGTCTGGCAATACCCGTGGAGATTCTATCCTCGTCTCCCTTTGCCTTAGGTGCAATTGCCATGCTGAAGTAAGGACGGGGATACTCAATCGGTAAGTACTTGATATTAGCGGAGGATGTAGTAAGAGTGTCGTTAGTATTTGTATTGGTAAGCTTAGCGGTAACACCAATATCGCCGCAAGCAAGCTCATCAACGTCGAACTGCTTCTTACCGCGGAGGAAGAATATCTTGTTAAGCTTCTCCTGAGCACCCGTGGAGGTGTTCTTGAGAACGTCATCCTTCTTAAGAGTACCGTTCATAACCTTGAAGAACGACATCTTACCTACGAAGGGATCGGCAACAGTCTTAAATACGAATATAGAAGTATCGGAAGAGTCCATATCGATAGCTATATCGGAAACCTCGCCATCCTCGGATACGATCTTCTCTGTCTTTCTGGCAAGAGGTCTCGGGAAGGACTCGGCAATAGTATCAAGTAAGGTCTTGATACCCCAGTTCTTAATAGCAGAGCCGCAGAATACGGGAACTATATCACCTGAAATAATGCCCTCGTGAATAGCCTCAAGAGCCTCCTCGCGAGAGATGGGCTCCTCGTTAAAGAACTTATCCATAAGCTCATCGCTCGTCTGTGCGATAGCCTCAAGAAGAATAGCGTGATACTCGTTGCAAACGTCCATGAACTTCTCGGGAATTGAGGACCTTACGTACTCTCCGGTAGCCTTCTCGAACGTATAAACAGCCATCTCAACGAGGTTAGCAAAGCCAATAACAGTATCGCCGTCGATGATCGGGATCTGAATAGGACATACGTTAAGGCCGTACTTCTCTCTAATAGCACCGAATACCTTATAGAATCTGGCCTCGCCGTCATCAAAACGGTTGATAAAGAATGCCTTGGGAATTCCCGCAGCGGTAGCAAGATTCCAACCGATCTCAGTTCCAACCTCAACTCCTGACTTACCGTCAACAACGATAATGGCTGCATCTGCAACTCTTACACACTGTCTGACCTCTCCCTCGAAATCGAAGAAGCCGGGGGTGTCGAGAATATTTATTTTAGTACCGTTCCAAAGCATCGGAGCCATAGCCGATGATACGGAATAGCCTCTCTTTATTTCTTCAGGATCGTAATCGCATACAGTATTTCCGTCAGCAACGTTGCCAAGACGGTCAGTTACTCTGGAAATATAAAGCATAGACTCAGCAAGAGATGTCTTTCCGCCTCCACTGTGTCCGAGGAGGGCAACGTTACGAATACTTTTCGTGTAAACCTTTTCCATAGGTTAAAATTCTCCTTAATTTGCTTTTTTGATATCCCGGATATGATCCAAAGTGACATCTTATTTAAATTATACAATAAATTATTATTCAAATCAAGATTTTTTGCTCAACATTTTAGCCATCAGATGTAGAAAAACACAGCTGCAATTTGTTAAAAACTAACAAAAATACAGCTGTGTTCTACGTTTTAATTATTCATTTGACTTTTTAAGCATCTCGGGGAGGACGTCGTATATAGTATCAACCCCTATAAGAGATACCGATTCATCGCTCTTAGGGATGGAAGACAAATTCTTTTTAGGTAAAATTATTCTCTTGAATCCGAGCCTTACCGCTTCCTTAACTCGATACTCTATATGTGACACTGCCCTAACCTCTCCCGACAAGCCTATCTCGCCGAAGGCTATGAGAGAATCGGGGATAATCCTATCTGTTATACCGCTTATTAAAGACATCGCAATAGACAGATCAGCACTTGGCTCATCTAATACGATACCGCCCGCAACGTTTAAGTAAACATCGTTTTCGTAGAACTTCAGTCCCATCCTTTTTTCAAGAACGGCTATAAGCAAGCACATTCTGTTATAATCAAAGCCATCAGAAGTTCTTTTTCCTGTTGCGTATGCAGATTTGGTAACCAATGCCTGAATTTCCGAAATAATAGGTCTCGAACCCTGCATAACGCATCCCGCACATGAGCCGCTGGTATTTCTCGGACGCTCCGCCATTACAACCTCGCTGGGATTGGGAATCTCGCGAAGGCCCTTGTCACCCATCTCGAACACGCCGATCTCATTAGTAGAGCCGAACCTGTTCTTAATGGCTCTTATAATACGGTAAGAGTTCGTTCTCTCGCCCTCGAAATATAGAACCGCATCAACCATATGCTCGAGTATCTTCGGTCCTGAAATACCGCCCTCTTTATTGACGTGTCCTACGAGGAACACAGCGGCATTAGTATGCTTGGCATAATTGATTAATGAAAGAGCACATTCCCTGACCTGCGTAATGCTGCCCGGGGCGGATGTGAGCTTATCGCTCGACATTGTTTGGATAGAGTCAATTATGATCACATCGGGACGCACACTCTCACACTCGGAGAGAACCGAATCGAGGTCCGTCTCTGTAAGAAGATACAAATCATCCTTATCAATAAGAAGTCTTTCTGCACGCAGCTTCAGCTGACCGCCCGATTCCTCGCCCGATACGTAAAGCACCCGTCTTCCATCTGCCAGCTCGGAGCTGATCTGCAAAAGCAAAGTGGATTTTCCTATACCCGGCTCACCCGAAAGTAAAACTACCGAGCCTGATACAAGTCCGCCGCCGAGAACACGGTCAAGCTCATTCATACCGGTCGTCGACCTTATGTATTCAGGTATTTTCATCTCCGAAAGCTTTTCTGCATGGTTATTACTTACAGAGCGACGGGAATTATCCTTTTTTTCACGTATAAGCTCCTCGTCGAACGTATTCCATTCTCCGCATTCAGGGCATTTTCCGAGCCATTTTAAGCTATTGTAGCCGCATTCACGGCATACGTACATTCTCTTATCGCCTTTCACGTCCTACTCCTTGATATGAGTTATGTTTTATCTATATAATTTATTATACCACAAACAATTGCAACACTCAACTCTTTTTGGTATTCTTTCTCTAAAAGTTTTTCACACTCCTCGGCATTACTGAGAAAACCGCATTCAACGATAACTGACGTCGCATTACAGTGATCAAGAATATATAGGCCCTTACCGTTCTTTATCTTTCTATTATTATTCGTTTGTACGGTGCTTCTTACAGATTCTTGAATTGAGGACGCAAGGCTCTTGCTCTTCTCATTATTATCCGAGTAATAGACCTGAAGTCCGGAATATTCTGCACTGCCGAAATTATTCATATGTATACTTATGAAAATCGCTCCCTGATACTCGTCTGCAAAGGCACATCTGTTTTTTAAATCGTAGAACTTCCGCATTCCCTTTATATTTTCTTCCTCTTTATAAAGAAGTCTGTCAGAGGTGCGTGTATATACGACGGTATAACCGTTTTTGATAAGCTCATCACCGATAAGGAGAGATATCTCGAGATTGAGATCCTTCTCGAGGGCACCGCCTGCAGCACTTGCCCCTGAATCCTCTCCTCCGTGCCCGGGATCGATAATAATCACACGCTTCACCGAGTCGGAAGTTGCATAGCTGTATTCGTTATTGCCCATCTCCTTTGTTGCAAATGAAAAGAGCAAAGAAACAACCGTTATAAAAGCCATTATACAGCAAATATTGATTATTCTTTTCCTTACCCTTCTTGCGTTTATTACAAATATTTTCATCTCTCCTCCAAACAAAAAGCCCCATATGCTATTTTAGTTAAGCATATGAGGCGGAGGAGATTTTAATTCCCCTTATTGGAACGGAAAATAGATATAATCTTCTTTTCCTTAGTACCCATATAATAAGCAAAATGAGTAACAGCGACCGAAATGAGCGGTATAATTATGAAAAGAATATTGATCTCAAGGTATTTACCAACATCTATCACCTCAGCATCAGGCACGGAGAAGCCGTACGCTATGGTCTGGATGAGACCCATATACATAGAAGCATGTCCAAGCATGATCATTACGAATATAAGTAACAAATTAAGAGAGGTATCCGTCGGTGAAGACATGTGAATGATCAAAATCACAAGGGAGGTAAAGGAAAGGATGAAATTGGGAATGTTAGCCAGAAGCGAGCACAGAAGGCCGCGATAAGGAGTAGGCTCCATTCTTCCACCGTCAACCCTGATCTTATCCTTAGCTCCATTCTCCCAGCTTACATAGTATATAAGAACCAGATAAAAGCAGATCGAAAAGACTGATACAATGGTTCTCAACTGACAGAACAAACGAATATCCTCGGTAGCTCCGCATGCAGTGTAAAGCATTAGAGCGAATATGGTAATACCAATCTGGTTGATGTATAATCTCAAAATGTCATGAATATTTCTTTTTATAAAAGTCATATCATTCCCCTTAAAATGTTTTACGTTAGATATTTTAGCACAAAGATATTAAAAAACAAGTCTTTCTTCAAAAAGTTTACAGTTTATCCACTAAATTGTTGATATTTTTTGTATAATAGAAAGTGAAAATGTATAATTGGTTAACAAAAAAGGAGCAAACATGGCGGTACTGACATTAAAAAATGACGAATTCAAGTCCTTCCCCCAGATCCTGAAGGATTATGCATCATATACGGTTACTATTAAAGGAAACGTTGAGAAAACCGTGTGCGAGTATCTTTTGGATCTCAGAACGTTTTTTAGATTTTACTTAATGAAACGAGACGATCTCGACCTTACTCCCGGGGAGTTTGAGAAGCTCAGCATCAAATGCATCACAGAGGACGACGTAAAAAAAGTTACCCCAAAGCTTATAATAGAATTCCTTATGTACTCAGGTCTTGAGCGTGAAAACTCAACGACAACAAGAATGAGAAAGCTCAGCTCACTTCGCTCCTTTTACAGATATGCATATACCAAGGAAAGGATCGTTGAATCAAACCCAACAGCGGATATCGATGCTCCTAAAAAAGCAAAAACTCTTCCGAAATACCTGACCGTCGAAGAGGCGATAAGGCTCCTTGAATCTATAAAGGCTGACACTGAATCTAAAACCATCGCAAGAGATTATGCAATAGTTACCCTTTTCCTCAACACGGGAATTCGTCTGTCAGAGCTTGTCGGACTTAATCTCCAGAGCTTCGATTCTGAATTGAACTTCATCAAGGTAATGGGAAAGGGCAGTAAGGAACGAATTGTTTACCTCAACTCAGCTGCAAAGTCGGCAATAGAGGACTATCTTCGTGTAAGGCTTGATCCAAAGCATATAAGAACGTCGGATAATGCTTTCTTCTTAAGCGGAAGGCAAAAACGAATATCAAATAAAACCGTGCAGTTCATAGTTTATAAGTATCTGAAGCTTGCAGGACTTGAATCAAAGGGTCTTTCAGTGCATAAGCTCAGACACACCGCTGCTACACTTATGTATCAATCAGGAAAGGTAGATATACGAGTTCTTAAGGATATTTTAGGACACGAGCAGCTTAATACAACTCAGATTTACACTCACGTTGTCGATAGAAATTTAGAGGAAGCTGTCGAGAATAATCCTCTATCGGATTTTACAGCAAAAGGATAATAATACGAGGCAGAAATGAATATTGGCGAAAAAATCAAAAAATCCAGATTATCAAAAAAGCTTACTCAGGCAGATCTTGCAGGCAGCTCAATAACAAGAAATATGATAAGCTCCATTGAAAACGGCAAGGCTACTCCGTCGATCGAGACCTTAGCGTATATTGCGGATAGACTTGACCTTCCTCTTCCCTTTCTTCTGTCTGACGACGAGGATACCTTCTTCTATAAAAAGAGAGAAAGAATATCTGCGATCAAGAATGCACTTGACGAGAAGAATTATACCGTGTGTATAAATCTTATTATGAGTCTCGAGAAGCTGGACGATGAGCTTGCTTTTATCTTATCCGACTGCTATTTTAACCTCGGCGTCTCGTCTGTAAAGAACGGATCATTGCAAACAGGCTTAAACTATTTAAAGCTATGCTTACAATTTTGCGACAAAACGATCTATGATACCAAACGGTTCAATTCTATAATTCCCCTCTATATAGCGATCGCCGAGAATATTAACTCTCCTCTACTTGAGTTCGATGAGAAAAAGTACTATGATTATCTTATCAAAAACTTTGATATCGAATTCTACAAGTATCTTACTATCGATACGGGATTTGAATTTACAAATGAGCAATATAAGCTTCATATGTCGGCAAAGCAGCTCATAAAAGCAAGAAAATATCAGGACGCTGTAAAGATTCTATTAAAAATAGAGGAAACCAAGGGAGATTACGATTATAATTCCTTCCTGCTCTACGGTGTATACACTGACCTTGATATATGCTTCCGTCAGCTCTTCGACTTCGAAAACGCCTACAAATATTCAAGCAAGAGAATATCACTTCTGGAAGGATTTAAATTCTAACCGAGAAAGCCTGCACCACGCAGGCTTTTTTTCTTTTTATTTTAATAAAAAGACTTGACTTGGAAGCACTTTGGTGGTATATTATATATGGAGAAAATTGGCTTTTTCGATATTAATATATTTGTAGAAAGGGGATTTTGATTTGAACAAGTACAAAGATCCTAAGGTCTGTGCTAACCCGTCGGTTACCGAGCTTCGCTCTTCTCTTCTCGGCGAAGGAAGCACGGATGCAAGAAAACAGATTGCACTTCTTCTCGATGAGGGAACTTTTGTTGAAACCGGTGCGTACGTCAAGCGTGGTTTCTCCGATTTCCTTACAACGGATGATGCAAATGAGCTCGAGGGCGTTATTACCGGCTACGGTTCGCTTGACGGTAAGCTTACATTCGTTTTTGCCGAGGATGGCTCTAGAATGGGAGGCTACGTAGACGACAGATACGCTAAGAAGATCGCTGATCTTTACAGCCTTGCCCTTGCGAACGGTGCTCCCGTTGTTGGAGTTTTCAATTCGAACGGCACTAACATTTTTAACGGCACCTCTTCCCTTGCCGCTTACGGTAAAATCATTTCCAGTGTCAACCGTGCATCGGGAGTTATTCCTCAGATTGCGGTAATCGCAGGAAACTGTATCGGTCTTTCTGCCGCTATCGCATCCATGTTCGATATCACTGTAATGAATGAGGGTGCATCCTTGTACGTTTCTTCCCCCACACTCACCGGAAATGAAAACGCTCAGGATTCCATTATTGCTTTCAAGGGCACGGACGTTGACTGTGCCGGCTTTGTAAGAAGCCTTGTAGCATTTCTTCCCTCCAACTCCTCGCTTGGTATTCAGGCATCCGAGTGCACCGATAATCTCAACCGCACACTCGGCGAGCTTGATTTCGGCGGTGAGGCACTTGCGGCAATTTCGGTTATCGCAGATAATGCAGTTTATTACGAGGTTGGTAAGAATTTCGCCTCCTCGACAGTTACCGCCTTCACAACCATCGGCGGTGTTAAGTGTTGCGTGGTTGCTAATTCCTTCGCTAAAAATGAAGGAAAAATCGACCGTGATGCCGCTAAGAAGATATCTCGCTTCGTTTCCTTTGCAGACAGATTCAACCTTCCTGTCGTAACACTCGTTGATTCGCTCGGACTTATCATTGATGCTGAGTGTGAAAACGGCTTTGCTCCTGAGCTTGCTAAGCTTGCATTCGCTTATGCCTCCGCATCTGTTCCTAAGGTTACGGTTATTCTCGGCCACGCAATCGGAGCTTCCTTCGTTCTTCTTGGTTCAAAATCCCTCGGTGCTGATCTTGTATATGCACTTGACACAGCAGAGATCGGTGCTCTTTCGGCAGAAAGCGGAGTAGCCTTCGCCTGGGATAAGTACATCACTGAGGATCACACCAGAGAGGATCTTATCGCTGAGTGGAAAACCTCCGTTTCCTCTCCTGCCAACGCTGCATCCAGCGGAGAGATCGATGATATAATCGACACTAACGAGTTAAGAGCAAGAATATGTACTTCTCTGCTTATGCTCTCGTGTAAGGGAGCATCATCATTAACTAACCGTAAGGTTCTCCCTCTTTGATAGGAGGAATTGACCTATGAACGATATTAACGTTAATGAAAGATTAGACGGTATCGGTGAGATTCTTTCATACGGCTCACAGATGCTCTTAATCGGTCTGGCTGCCGTATTCGCAGTCCTTATCATCATACTGCTTTTCATCAAGCTTCTGCAATTCTTCCTCGGCGGACATTCTGCCGATAAAACTGCAACCAAGGCAATTGCCCCCACGCAGGTAGAAGCTAAGGCTGTTCAGAATACTGCCCTCGATGAAGAAATAGTGGCAGTCATAGCAGCTGCTATCGCTTGTGCCGAGGTTGAATCCGGCGGTATCAAATTCAGAGTTGTTTCATTCAGAAAAAGATAATCAGAGAGGATGTTTATTATGAAAAAATATAATATTACGGTTAATGGAAATACTTATGAGGTATTTGTCGAGGAGGCTGATGCTACCTCGTCCGCTCCCGCTTTTGTCCCCGCACCTGCTCCCGCAGCAGCTCCCGTAGCTTCTGCGGCTCCCGTAACCCCCGCTCCCGCACCTGCTCCTAAGGCTGCAGCTCCTGCTCCCTCTGCCGGTGCTCAGGGTGCAAGCAAGGTTTCCTCCCCCATGCCCGGTACCATTCTCGACGTTAAGGTATCTGTTGGACAGGCGGTAAAGAAGGGTGACGTTATCTGCGTGCTTGAGGCAATGAAAATGGAAAACGATATTCCCGCTCCTCAGGACGGCGTTGTTGCTTCCGTAAACGTTCAGAAGGGTGCATCGGTTAACGCCGGAGACGTACTCGCTACTCTTAACTAAAGGTAGGTATCTATAATGACACCAATTGAAAAATTCCTACAAGATACGGGAATATATAAGCTGGTGTATACAAACGATATGGTAGATTGGGAGAAAATCGGAAAGTATCTCCTTATGTACCTCATCGTCGGAACACTTACGTACCTCGCTGTTGTAAAAAAATTTGAGCCCCTGCTCCTTTTACCGATAGCGTTCGGTATGCTTTTGGCTAACCTTCCCGGTGCTGATCTTATCCACTCGGAATACTTCTTTGATGAATATTATTTCAGTGTATCAGAAAATGGAGAAATAGTTGGTACGCTTTCTAATAGCTTCCAGCAATTTTTAAGCTCCATACCCGAAAATCTATACGTAATAGACGTTGATAAACAGCAGATTATATTCGATTTCAGTGAGAAGTCACTCAGTGAAGCCGGATTAACCTTCGATCAGGTCAAGGCATCCTTCAATGAGTTCTTGGGCAATGCTGCAACAATTGATAAGGCAGGCTCTGTTCATGTAAAGATGACTCATATGATCAAGGAAGTCATTAACAATGGCGGTCTTCTTGATTTCCTCTATCTTGGAGTCAAGCTTGGCATTTATCCCTCTCTCATCTTTATGGGTGTAGGTGCTATGACCGACTTCTCTCCCCTTATCGCAAATCCGAAGTCCCTTCTTATGGGAGCCGGTGCACAGCTCGGCGTTTTCGCTGCATTCTTCGGTGCACTCTTTATGTTCACTCCCGCTCAGGCGGGCTCCATTGGTATCATCGGAGGTGCCGACGGTCCTACCGCGATCTTCGTTACCAAGACCCTTGCTCCCGAGCTTTTAGGAGCTATTGCAATTGCTGCATACTCGTATATGGCTTTGATTCCTATCATCCAGCCTCCGTTTATGCGTCTTCTCACTACAAAGCGTGAAAGACAGATCAAGATGACAAACCTCCGCCCTGTATCTAAGCTCGAGAAGGTTGTCTTCCCCATTGCAGTTGCTCTTATCGTATCTCTCATCATTCCCTCTGCTGCACCTCTGATCGGTTTCCTCATGTTAGGTAACCTATTTAACGTATCGGGAGTTACAGACAGACTTTCCAAGACCTCGCAGAACGAGCTTATCAATATCGTAACCATAATGCTCGGTGTTTCTGTTGGTGCAACCGCTAATGCTGAGAACTTCTTAACTAAGGAAACTCTCTTCATCATCGGACTTGGCCTCACGGCATTCATTCTCTCAACCTGCGGCGGACTTATAACAGGTAAGATCATGTGCGTCCTCTCGGGAGGCAAAATCAACCCTCTCATTGGTTCGGCAGGAGTATCTGCTGTTCCTATGGCGGCAAGAGTTGCTCAGGATGAAGGCAGAAAGGCTGATCCCTCCAACTTCCTTCTTATGCACGCAATGGGACCCAACGTAGCAGGAGTTATAGGCTCTGCTGTTGCGGCAGGTGTTTTCCTCAGCTTCCTACAATAAAGAAAGGTAAACTACTATGCAGAAAGTATTAATAACCGAAACAGCCCTCAGAGACTCTCACCAGTCTCTTGCGGCTACCAGAATGACAACCGAGGAAATGATCCCCGTACTCGAGGAGATGGACAAGGTTGGATACTATTCCCTTGAGGCTTGGGGCGGTGCTACGTTTGATTCGTGTCTCAGATTTTTACATGAGGATCCCTGGGTAAGACTCAGAACCATACGTGATCACGTAAAGAATACCAAGCTCCAGATGCTCTTCCGCGGACAGAACATTCTCGGATACAGACATTACGCAGATGACGTTGTAGAATACTTCGTACAGAAGTCAATTGCCAACGGTATCGATATAATCAGAATTTTCGATGCTCTCAACGATGCAAGAAACCTTGAGACTGCTATTAAGGCTACTATTAAGGAAGGCGGTCACGTTCAGGCTGCTATCTCCTATACAACCTCTCCCTTCCATACTAACGAGGGATTCGCAGCGTATGCGAAGCAGCTCGAGGAAATGGGTGCTCACTCAATATGCATCAAGGATATGTCGGGACTTCTTAAGCCCTATGAGGCGTTCCAGCTTGTTAAGGCTATCAAGAACACCGTAAGCATTCCCGTACAGCTTCACACCCACTACACTGCAGGTCTTGCATCAATGACACTTCTTAAGGCAATTGAGGCAGGCGTAGACGGTGTAGATACATCTATCTCTCCCCTCGCTATGGGTACCTCTCATACTCCCACCGAGTCGCTTGTTGCTACTCTTCAGGGTACTCCCTATGACACAGGACTTGATCTTGCAAAGCTTGACGTTGTTGCTAAGCACTTCAATTCTATCAGAGAAAAGTACCTTGCGAGCGGTCTTATCGATCCCAAGGTGCTTAAGGTAGACGTTAATGCCCTTCGCTACCAGGTTCCCGGCGGTATGCTCTCTAACCTTATCTCCCAGCTTAAGATGGCCGGCAAGTCCGATAAGCTTGACGAGGTTCTCGAGGAGGTTGCTAACGTAAGAAAGGATGCAGGATATCCTCCCCTTGTTACTCCCACCTCTCAGATCGTAGGAACTCAGGCGGTTAACAACGTACTCTTCGCTGAGGACGGCAGATATTCCAGAGTTACTAAGGAATTTAAGGGCCTTGTAAGAGGCGAATACGGCAAGTGTCCCGCAGCGGTTTCCGATGATTTCAGAAAGAAGATCATCGGCGATGAGGAAATCATCGATTACAGACCCGCAGACAAGATCGCTCCCGAGATCGATAACTTAAGACAGAGAGTCGCTCCCTACGAGGAGCAGGACGAGGACCTTCTCTCTCTCGCACTCTTCGAGCAGGTTGCGATCAAGTTCTTCGATTGGCGTAAGCAGCAGAAGTACAACCTTGATACAAATGCTGATGCCAATAACGGAATTCATTCAATCTAAATAAAAATTTAAGCGGTTACTCTTCCAATGGTTGAGTAACCGCTATTTTTATTTAATTTTATTTGTCGTTTTCGGTATAGTCAGTATTTTCACTTTCCGATTCCGACGGTGCAGTAGCGTTGTCAGCATCCTCTTTGGATTCAGGTGTGGTATGGTTAAGCTCACTTAGGAGATCCCCGATATCAACCTGTCCCTCGGTTTCATTAAGCTCAAGAGCTTCTCTCACAAGAGCCTCACGCTCCAAGCGGATCTGTTCATCCTGCTTGTTGTTCTTCTCGTGAGCAGTCTTATTCTCTTCCTCACTCTTACGCTTACGCTCCTCGGCGATGGCCTCAATCTCCTCCATAGAGGGCGAGTCGGAGGTCATGGCAGCAAGGAACTGCTCCTCGTCCATAGACTCGTTCTTAAGAAGGAACTCGGCTACGAAATTAAGCTTATCGATGTGCTCAGTAAGAAGCTCGCGACATCTCTCATATGCATCTGCGATGATCTCACGAACTGCATCGTCAATTTCAGCAGCTGTCTTCTCAGAATAATTCTTTCCTGACGAGAAGTCTCTTCCAAGGAAGACCTCATCACTTGAGGATGAGCCATAAAGAACAGTACCGAGCTTGTCGCTCATGCCGTAATGCATAACCATGTCTCTTGCAAGATTGGTTGCCTGCCTTATATCGTTAGACGCACCGGTAGAGATATCGTCAAGAACGATTTCCTCAGCAACACGTCCGCCGAGATCAAGGATGATCTGCTCGATCATCTGCTTCTTGGAAAGTGTCATTCTGTCCTCGGTGGGAACGCTGACGGTTACGCCGCCTGCAGAGCCTGCAGGAATAATAGTAATATGCTTAACGGGATCGGTATGCTCACAGTAGAAGGATGCAACTGCGTGACCGGCCTCATGGTATGCACAAAGTCTATTGTCCTTATCACTTCTGACCTTAGACTTCTTCTGAGGTCCGAGAAGGAGCTTCATATACGCCTCCTCGATATCCTCCATACCGATAAGAGCCTTATATTTCTTTGCTGCACGAAGTGCCGCCTCATTCATAAGGTTAGCGAGCTCAGCTCCTGTAAAGCCAATGGTGGTCTGTGCAATTTTACGCAAATCAACCGTTTCCTCAAGGGGCTTATTTCTGCAATGAACCTTAAGGATAGCCTCACGGCCGTTAAGATCGGGATAATTAACAGTAACCCTTCTGTCAAAGCGTCCGGGACGAAGAAGTGCGGGATCGAGTATATCAGGACGGTTAGTAGCCGCCATAACAATTACACCCGAATTAGTACCGAAGCCGTCCATTTCAACGAGAAGCTGGTTAAGTGTCTGCTCACGCTCATCGTGGCCACCGCCAAGACCGGCACCTCTGTGACGTCCTACTGCATCGATCTCATCGATGAATATGATACTTGCGGGCGTTCTTCTCGCACTCTCGAAGAGATCACGAACTCTCGATGCACCTACACCGACGTACATTTCAACAAAATCGGAGCCTGAAATCGAGAAGAAAGGCACACCTGCCTCGCCGGCTACTGCACGGGCAAGGAGAGTTTTACCCGTACCGGGAGGGCCAACGAGAAGCACTCCACGGGGGATTCTGGCACCAAGCTTAACAAATCTTGAAGGATCCTTTAAGAATTCAACAACCTCTTCAAGCTCCGCCTTCTCTTCATCTGCTCCTGCAACGTCAGCAAATTTTACCGCATTCTTATCATTAGTAGCAACCTTAGCCTTAGACTTGGCAAAGTTGTTCATCTTTCCGCCGCCAACAGAGCCTGCTGACTTCATAACGAAGATCCACATACCTATAAGAAGAAGTCCGAGTATGATATAAGGAAGATATGCCTGATACCACGGAACGCCCTCAGGAGGCAGAATTTCAAAGCTTGAGAGATTATTCAGCTCGCCGTTTTCATCCTTGGCAATATCAAGTATCTGCTCTAACTGCTTATTTGTAGCGATCTCATACTCCCTGGTATAAGTTTTATACATTCCGAGCGAATTAGTCTCGGGAATCGGCTTACCGTTCTCACCAATAAGAACGTTGCCGTTCTCATCCCTTTTCGGCTCGATCAGAACGATCTGCATATTGTAATCGCCGTCAATTACAAACGATTCGACCAAATCATTATCAAAGCTCTCTATGATATCACTGTACACTATCTTATCGTCATCCTTATTCAGTGAAGATATAAAGGAGACGGAAAGAAGCACAGCACCAATGACTATAATGAGGATAATGATATTCTTAAAATTGAACTTCATTAAGTAGTTTCCACGCCTTTCTTACCAGAACATTTTATCTTTGTCTTGCAGTATATATTTTCCTATCCGAGACGTCCGACTCGGGCATAAGCAATATCAAGCTTATTTTATCATCCCCCGAAGACGGAAGAGATGAGTCACGGGGAGGCAACCCTGCCACCCATAAGATACCTTTAGTATCACATATGACGGGTATCCCTTCTCTTTCTGTGGGAGGAATATTTCTATCGTTAAATACCTTCTTCAGCTTATGTGTCATACCTCCGTAGCGGTAGCAGTCACCTTCTGAACGGAAGCGTAAGATAACATCACCCTCTATCGAAGAAGGAGTAATCTCTGTTTTTGATATAATTTTATATCCCTCGGGAATGGAAAAGTCGAAAGAATCTCCGAAAAACAATATAGATTGATAGCCGTCAATCATATTCATACCCCGAGTTAGAGAGTATATCCGCTCATCCTTTATAGGCGAATCATCCCTCGTGACCGAGCAGACACCTCTCTCTATAACGAAGCTGAACCCTCCGCCAATAGATACCGAGGTATTGTCTATACTCAGAGCCTCTTTAATCAACGAGATATGCTTGCTATCCAGTGAGAAGCCGGAAGCATCATGAGCAAACCGTGATAAAACACGGTGAAGGACAGCACTGTCGAGAGCTTTAAGATCATCCAAAGAAATTCTGCCATTCTTCAGAATACGTCCGTACGCTTCGTCTGCCACACCGTTGATATACTCGTTGTCCATTCTCGCGAAATCGGTAAATCTTGTAATTACAGCTTCGGGAGAGGGAGTGAGCCTTTTAAGCTTGGGAACGATCTCGTGCCTGATATAATTACGTGTATACTCGGTCTCTACATTAGTGGAATCGGTAACGTACCCGATACCGCATCGGTCTAAATAAGAAATAATCTCGTCCTTTGAGAGCCTTATCATGGGTCTTATAATATTATCTCTCACGGGAGCAATACCCGAAGCTCCTCCGAGCCCTGCACCACGCATCAGATTAAATATCACCGTCTCAAGGTTATCGCTTGCATTATGAGCGACCGCAATGAATGAGACGTCATCCCTTTTGCCAACAATCTCGGCGAATATTGAGTATCTTACGTCCCTCGCCGCCTCCTCAAGACCAAGTCCGCGGGAATCGGCATATTTCGGGACGTCAACCTTCTCCGAGATAAATTCTATACCAAGGGAATTCGTGAGGGATCTTGAGAATTCCTCGTCACGGTCTGCCTCGCCATCACGGATCATATGGTTTACGTGACATGCAACAATGCTGAAATCGGCCCCGCTCCTTCTTCTGTACTCATAAAGGAAGCAAAGAAGCAAAACGGAATCAGCACCGCCGGAAAGTCCTATAAGGACTCCATTCTCAATAGAAGCTGACATACCGTTGACGGTGACGGTATCCAATATTTTATTATAAAGATATCCGCCGTCAAAAGAAAACAATTCGCTAATCTTATCAACCGGGAACGTTTTCATCATCAATGGTCCTGAATTTAGTAAACTGACCGATCCAGCCCATCTTAATATTGCCGGTCGAACCGTGTCTGTTCTTCGCAACAATAATCTCTGCGGTATTTGCAGAATCGTCAATGGGTGCAGTCTGTCCGTCATCGCCCGATTTTCCGCTCAATGACTTATAATATTCATCACGGTAAAGGAAAAGTACGATATCAGCATCCTGCTCAATGCTACCCGAATCACGCAGATCGGAAAGAGTGGGCTTCTTGCTTTCACCGGTACGGGACTCGGTACCTCTGTTAAGCTGTGCACAGCATACGATCGGAATACCGAAATCCTTAGCCATGATCTTCAAATTACGTGATATCTCACCAACCTGCTGTGCTCTGTTATCAGTATTAGCAGTTGTCTGCATAAGACCGATGTAGTCGATAACGACAAGTCCGAGATTTTTGACTCTTCTGAGCTTAGATCGCATCTCACTTACAGTGATAGCTGACGTGTCGTCAATATAAATATCACAGCCCGAAAGAGACGTTACAACGTCGGCAAGATTTTCCCAATCCGTATCCCTCAGCTGACCGGAGCGAAGTGCATACGAATCAACAAGTGCCTCACTCGAGAGAATTCTTGTTACAAGCTGTTCAGCAGACATCTCGAGATTGAAGATACAAACAGCCTTTCCAGTGCTCTTGGCTACGTTGGTAGCGATGTTCATCGCAAAGGACGTCTTACCCATACCGGGACGTGCACCTACGATGACGAAATCACCCTTGCCCATTTGAACAAGAGTTTTATCAAGACCCGAGAAGCCTGTTTTAACACCCGAGATAGCTCCCTTATTCTCAGAGAGCACCTGAAGATCACGGTAAACGTTCATAAGAACGTCGCTTATGTGTCTGAAATCCTTCGTGTCCTTATCGTTTGATAAATCAAAGATTCTCTGCTCTGCACTGTCGAGGATGGATCTGGCTCCGCCAACCTCCTCATATGCATCATTATTGATGTCTTCACAGGTTTCTATAAGTCTGCGTAAAAGAGATTTATCCTTTACTATCTTGGCATAATCCTTTATATTCGATACAGAAGGAACGGATTCTGCAATAAGCGATATATACTTAATACTTGATTCCTTGTCCTTGCCGGTCTCCTCGGAAAGAGCGTTAACAAGAGTTACGGCGTCTATCGTCTTGCTATGTACAAACATAGAGACAATAGCGTTAAAAATAGCCTTGTGCTCCTTCAGATAGAAATCATCCGCAGTGAGCATTCCCGCAATCGAATCAAATGAATCCGAATTAATTATAATTGATCCAAGGACAGCCTGCTCCGCTTCAATAGAGACAGGCATCTGCTTAATTAAAGAGCTTGATGCGTCCATAACGATCCTTTCAAATGAATTATTGAAGTGTTCTACTTGAATTATTCGTGTACGTGTACGGTAAACTTAGCGGAAATATCCTGAAGAAGCTTGATCTCTACCGAATACTTGCCGTAAGCTCTTATAGCTTCCTTCAAAATTATCTTACGCTTATCTACATCCTGACCTATCGCACAGGCGAGCTGCTCTGCGATGTCCTTAGATGTAACAGAGCCATAAAGTCTGCCATCCTGACCGTGACCCATAGTGATCGATATCTCAACGTTAGATATTTTATCAGCGAGGGCCTGAGCAGCCTTTCTGTCCTCGCTTATCTTGTACTGTCTTGCCTCCTCCTTGCTCTTCAGCTCGCTTGTAGCCTTAGCGTCAGCGGGGATAGCCTTTTTACTGGGAAAAAGGAAGTTGCGTGCGTAGCCGTCAGATACGTCAACGATCTGATCCTTTTTTCCCTGTCCCTTTACATCACAAAGTAAAATTACTTTCATAGAAATTTAAACTCCTTATGCCTCAAAATAATCATCTATACTGAGCTTCAGTCGCTCAAGAACGTTAAATACAGATTCATCCTTGACCTGAGCTCCTGCTACGTCGAAGTGTCCGCCGCCGTGAAGCTTTTCAAGTATGAGCTGAACGTTAATTATACCCGTAGATCTTCCCGATATATGAACCTGATCACCGATACGGACAAGGGTGAACGCAGCATCAATTCCCTGAAGGGTCAGCATTTTATCCGCCGCCTTGGATGCAATAATACGATAGGTTTCATCCGTTGCACCGTCACAGGAGGAGATAGCGATATTACCTCTGTAAATGGTAATAGCCGTATGGAATCTCGCTTCCTTTCTCAGATCGTCCGGAGCAGTCTTAAAGAGCGAATATACGTCGGAGGGGTTAGCACCCGCACCTCGTAAATACTGAGCGGCACCGAAGGTTCTCGTACCGGTATTACGTGTAAATTGCTTCGTATCGAGAAGAATTCCCGCAAGAAGCATATCAGCCTCGGATTTAAGAAGGCTCTGCGAGCTGACAGCACTCTCGAGCATCTCTGCAACAAGCTCACACGAAGAAGATGCGGAAGGCTCAATATAATGAAGCTTAACGGTATTATCGAATGAGTCGACCTTTCTGTGGTGGTCAATGACTACAATATTTTTAACCTTAGCTGCAATATCCGCAAACTGAGCTCTCGAGCACGAGTTGTGGTCAACAAGAATGAGGAGCGTATCAGGACCGACAAGGTCAAGTCCCTCAGCATTATCAACGAACATCTGAGAATACTCCTCCGTTTCCTGCATCATAGCGATACAGGGCTGAAGGTTCTTATCTCTCGTATCAACAGCAATATTGACCTTTACGTTACAAAGATCGGCAATTCTTGCAACTCCGATCGAGGAGCCGAAGGAGTCGAAGTCACCGTATCTGTGTCCCATGATAATTACGTTATCACTGCTCGTCATCATAGCAGTCAGCTGATTGGTAAACGTACGGGACTTAACGTTGGAACGCCTATATACGGACTTCGTACGTCCTCCGTAATATTCCGTTACACCGTTATCGTTGTAAACGACCTGGTCACCGCCTCGCTGAAGAGCAAGATCTATGGCATCACGTGCGGCGAGCTCCTTATCAAGAAGCGTTCCCTCTGACTTAGATATACCGATAGAGATAGTGATCGATACACCGTCACCCACTCTTGTATCTCTGATCTCATCGAGAATTGAAAATCTGTCGTCAATACATTTGTCAAGCGAGACAGAATCAATAAGCATAATATACTTATCGTTATCGTAGGACTTTATCATCGCATTAAGCGAGGTAGCCCAGTTTTTCAGCTTCTCGTCAACACTCGATACGGCAACCCTGAACTTCTCATGCACGTACTGAAGAACGTCCTCTACGTTATCGATAGCAATGTAAGCAACACAAACTCTGCTATCGGTATACTTCTTCGTTGCGGTCTGCACGGCAGTAATATCATTCAAAGATAAAATGCTTATACGGTCATCGCCCGCATCACCTATAACAAAGCTCTCGGCATCGTATACTCTATCCTTGATATTGACCTGTCTTTTTCCGTATTTCTCGAAAACGATATCCGAACCGAAGACCTCGGATATCTCCTTACCTATCGGATTTTCGTCAGCACTCAGCATATCAAGCATGGCCTCGTTACACCAGAGGATCACAGCTCTATTATCAAAAGCGGCCATAGGATGATACGTGTTCTTCAAAACAACACTGGAGCTTTCATTCAAAAGGCTGTGAATATTTATATTGGGTACCGAAGACTGTCTTGCAGTTCTGTTAAAGCCGAGAATGGATATCTCAAGCAAATAGATGAGAACCACGGTAATAACAGGTATTATCGGACTTATATCTACGAAGTAAAGCAAAAGCCCAAGAAGAGTCATATTTACGCAAGCGAGGGCAATAGCAGACGCAAGCTCGCGACGCGATGCAAACGGGACGTTATTCTTTTTGTTATTCATAAAATCCCTCCTTTAGTGAAGATATCATCTCTCGGATGAAGGAATGTCTTTTGCACCTTATTATAATGCGTGCTATACGCACGTATAAATATACTAATATAGTATAACACAAAAAAATATGTTTGTAAACACTAAACTAAAAAAATTAACATATTAGATATTTTTTTAATTTCAACTTGAAAAAGATGCTATTTTGTAGTAGAATGGATATAAAAAGCAAAGAAAGGAGCTAAAAATGAACTCGATAACTCTATCATCCCCTGTAAGCGTGTTGAACGGCGTAGGAAAATCACGCTGCGACGCTCTGGCAAGGCTTGGTATTCATACTGTAAGAGATCTTCTTTTTTATACCCCTCGTGCATATGAAAATCGCGGTAATATAAAAACTCTAGGCTCCTTTGATCTGAATATCCCAAGGGCTTATATACTCACCGTTGCAACTCAGGTATCTAACGCAAGGCTTAAAAAGAATATGACCATATCAAAATTCCGTGCTTTTGATGACACGGGATCGTGCGAGGTTATATTCTTTAATTCTCCCTTTGTTAAGGATGTCTTTCACGTTGGCTCGACTTACAGATTTTACGGCAAGGCGGCCTTTTCGAAGACAAGAAAGCTAACTCTTACAAGCCCCTCTTATGAGCCTATCATCGACGGAGTACCTCTTCCTGATTTTACCCCTATATATTCACTCACCGAAGGAGTAACGTCAAAGCTTATTTCAAAGCTTATCTCCGAGGCAAGAGAAAGATGTCTTCCGTATCTTTCCGACACGCTTCCCGAGGCGATAAGAGTGAAGCATTCGCTTCCCACCCTCAGCTACGCAATAAATAACATACATTCCCCCGTCGATGAGGAATCGCTTGACGTATCGAGAAGAAGGCTGGCATTTGATGAAATGCTGCACTTCGCCCTAAGCATTTCCATGAGTGCAGGCAGACGTGTGCACGCTCATGGAGTACGCTTCTCCCCCTGCTCACTCACTCCGTTTACCGATAGATTGCCCTATGAATTGACAGGTGCTCAGAAGAGGACCGTCAATGATATTTATAGGGATACCGTGCTGAAAGAGGAGAGCGGAAAGACTCCTGCCATGGCAAGAATTATTGTAGGAGACGTAGGCTCAGGAAAAACTGTATGTGCTTCTGCCGCAGTTTATATAGCTAAAATGTCAGGATATCAGTCTGTTCTGATGGCCCCCACCGAGATACTTGCCGTACAGCACTACAAGGATCTTAATGAGCTTCTTTCACCTCTCGGATTCAGTGTAAAGCTCTTAACCGGTTCAACTAAACTAAAGGAAAAGAACCTCATTTACGAGGAGGCCGCAAGCGGTGAAGTCGATCTTATAATCGGTACTCACGCACTTCTATCCGATAAGTTGGATTTCAATAAGCTTGGACTTATAATCACAGACGAACAGCATCGATTCGGTGTAGCTCAGAGAGCAAAAATGAAGGAAAAGGTCGAGCAAGCACATATGCTTGTCATGAGTGCTACCCCCATTCCGAGATCCCTTGCCCTCGCTCTTTACGGTGACCTTGACGTATCCCGTATAGACGAGCTCCCGCGTGGACGTCAGCGTATTGACACATTCGTAGTTAACGAAGAATACAGAGTAAGGCTTAACGACTTTATTAAAAAGCAGGTTGCACTCGGCGGACAGTGTTACGTAATATGTCCCGCCATCGAGGAAGGAGACGAATCCGAGGCCGAGTATATAGATATGTACGAGGATTCCCCACCTGCTATGAAATACGTCATAACTCATACGAACGAGCTGAAGGCAGCCCTGCCCGGTATAAAGATCGAATATCTCCATGGTAAAATGAAAAATTCCGAAAAGGAAGAGATCATGTCGAGATTCCTCTCGGGAGAAATTTCGGTTTTGGTATCAACAACCGTTATTGAGGTAGGCGTTAACGTACCCAATGCCACACTCATGATTATCGAGAACGCAGACCGCTTCGGCCTTGCACAGCTTCATCAGCTGAGAGGACGAGTAGGAAGAGGAAGCAAAAAATCCTATTGTGTTCTTGTGTCGGATAATAAATCGGAAAAATCAAGAGCAAGGCTTGATGCCATAAAAGGCACTAACGACGGTTATGAAATCGCAGAAAAGGATCTTTTGCTCAGAGGCCCGGGAGAGTTCTTCGCCAGCGGCAGTGATAACAATATCAAGCAGAGCGGCGGCTTTGACTTAAGATATGCGAAGCAATACAGCGACACGTCTCTATTCGAGAAGGCCTTCTCCACAGCAAAGGAGATAATAGCCGAGGATCCCGAGCTAATGTTAACCGAGCATATTCCTTTAAGAAACGAGATAGCAAGCAGAATAGCAGATATCTCAACCCTATCATAAAGACAAACGAGGTAAATATAATGCAGCCACTCGCAGACAGAATGAGACCTATGACCTTTGATGAGGTTGCAGGTCAATCGCATCTTGTCGGAAAGAACGGAATTTTACGCAAGCTGTGCGAAAACGGTAGAATTCCCAATATGATCTTTTACGGTCCTCCCGGCACGGGTAAGACCACTGTTGCCAATATAATCGCAAAGCAATCGGGGATGCAGCTTTTTAAGCTGAATGCCACCACTGCCTCCGTCTCGGATATCAAGGACGTTATTTCTTCGACAGAAAATATGTTCTCAGACAGCGGCACGCTTCTCTACCTCGATGAGATTCAGTCCTTCAACAAAAAGCAACAGCAGACACTCCTTGAATTCATGGAGAACGGCAAGATCACCCTCATCGCATCAACAACCGAAAACCCCTATTATTACGTCTATAATGCCCTTCTCTCCCGTTCATCGGTATTTGAATTCAAGAGCCTTACTCCTGATGACTGTGTACCGTCTCTCATTAGAGCGATCACACTTTTAAACGAGGAGTTTGGCGAAAACAAGAGTGCTGATATCGATTTGTTACGGAGTGTAGCAAGAGCGGCAGGAGGAGACGTACGTATGGGAGTCGGTATAATCGAAAATGCCTATTACGTGAGCGGTGAGAAAATAAGCGACGATGCTGTTAGTGCACTTATCCCCTCGATAATCGGTCACTTTGATAAGGACGGAGATTCTCACTACAATTTATTGTCCTGCTTACAAAAATCAATACGCGGCTCAGATGCAGATGCTGCCGTATTCTATTTAGCGAAGCTCCTGGCCACAGGAGATATTATATCCGTATGCAGACGTCTGCTTGTCATTGCAAATGAGGATATCGGCTGTGCATACCCGATGGCGGCCTCCATAACCTACTCGTGCTGTGAAAGTGCGAAGGCCGTAGGTATGCCCGAGGCTGTAATTCCCCTCGCTAATGCTACGTGCATACTCGCAACCGCACCGAAATCCAATTCAGCGTATATGGCATATCACAGGGCATGTGAGGATATCGCTAAGGGACTTGGTACAGAAGTTCCCACTCATCTCAAGAGCCCCGAATTCAAGGGATATTTATATCCGCATGATTATCCTAACAATTACGTCGAGCAGACATATTTGCCAAGAGATCTGATCGGAAAAAAATATTACGAATTTGGCAACAATAAAACAGAGCAAGCGGCAAGAGTATATTATGAAATGATACGCTCGCAAGCAAAAAAATAGCAAGAAAACTTGACAAAATTCAATCATTTTATTAAATTCTTGACAAGAACACAAGCTTTTGGTATAATATAAATGTTATGTTAGTTTTAACCAAAAATCCTACTCTGTAGGATAAGGAGGATAGCTGTGATATTCCATTTTATACTTAATCCCAAATCGGGACGAAGCAGAAGAAGGAAGAATATTGAAGCACTGATTAAAAAGGCTTGCAGAAATCGCGAGATAAATTATCATATATACTACACCACCTGCCCCGGTGATGCTACCGAATACGTAAAATCGATGGTCAGAATATCCACTGACAGGCAAAGATTCATATGCCTTGGCGGCGACGGAACACTTAGTGAGATCGTTAACAGTGCACCGTGTAACCCCAACGTTGAATTCGGTGTTATCCCCAGCGGTACCGGTAATGATTTTATTCGTAATTTCACCAACACACACCGTTTCGAGAGCATCAATGCTCAGCTTGACGGTGACACCGTTTCTCTTGATCTTATTAAGTGCAATGACTATTATTCGATAAATATGGTCAATATAGGCTTCGACTGCTCGGTAGTCAAGGAGGCTGATAAGTTAAGAAAAATCAAGATCCTGCCTCCCGGAATCTCATATCTTCTCGGAGTCTTTATCGTCTTGTTCAGAAAATTCGGTACTAAGATGCGTCATATATACGATGATGGCACGGTAAACGAAGAAACCTTTACTCTTACAACGATAGCAAACGGCAAATTCTGCGGCGGAGGCTTTATGTCCAATCCTACTGCAGAGGTAGACGACGGACTTTTGGACGTTTGTGCTATTAAGAAGGTATCGAGACTGACGTTTCTATCTCTTCTCTCTTCCTATAAAAAGGGTAAGCACCTTGATAAAAAAAGAGCCCGCCCGTACTTTAATTACACGCAGACTGATCATTTCAGGATGGAGTTCTTCAGTCCTGTTGCAATTTGTATCGATGGCGAAATCAAGGGCGTGAAGACGGTTGATTTCTCTATTGTAAAGAATGGATTCAACTTTGTTATTCCTAAGGGCTCGACCTTTAAATATAAAAATCAATCGAAGTGATCAGGATACGAATATGCAAATATTTAAGAAAAGACCGCTCAGTTTAATACTTTGTATTGTGCTGGGTGGCTTTTCTTTTTGCGTAAATCAGCATATTGAAGTTCAGCTTTCTATTCTGTCAATACCGCTGATACTCTTCATTCTTACATTGATAAAAGGTACTGTAAGCAAAGAAAAGATCATACTGATGCGAATAGCCTCTCTGTCTCTTCTTACTGCAATCCTTCTCGGCATTCTATTCACTTCCGCATTCCTTCCAAAGGAACATTATGACAAGGAAACCACACTTAAAGGAACGGTAACGGATGTAAAAGAAACGCATACCTATCAAAGAGTTACTATTGAGACAGAGAGAATCGGCGGACAATCTGCAAAGTATAAGCTACTATATTATAATTATGACAAATATCTCAAAGTAGGCGATTATATCGAAGCAGATTGTGAAATCCAATCAATTGAAGATCTCGATCAAATGCGTTCGTCATACTTCTCGGAAGGCATTTCTGCGAGTGTTAAATTAGAAAATCCGAGGGTATCAACCGCTGCTCAAAGAGAAGACGGCTTCTTCGAAGGAATACGTAAGAGAATTTCGGAGAGTCTTAAGGAGACATCCAATGAAAGCACGGGAGGACTCCTCTCTGCTCTTCTGATCGGAGATAAATCCGATCTTAATCCATCCCTCGCCCTATCCTTCCGCCGTCTCGGACTGTCACACGTGCTTGCTCTATCAGGTATGCATCTGGCTATACTGACTCATGCTATCGAGAGGATTATGCTCTACCTGGGAATAAGGAAGAAAAGGCGAATGATTGCCACCTCCGTATTCACCCTCATGTATATGTCTCTGGTTGGCTTTACTCCTTCGATAACACGTGCCGGTGTGATGCTGATAATCTACTATTTCCTCCACCTTATAGCACATACGTCCGACACCTTGACCACTCTGTCGCTGACGGTATTTCTTATCATATGCTTCAACCCCACATCAGTATATGACGTATCGCTGTGGCTCTCGGCATTTGCAACACTCGGTATTCTCACCCTTTGTGAAATGAGGTCTGATAAGAAAAAGAGCAAATTTTCTTTCGGACTCTTGCGTTATATCCGGAATTCCCTTATATCTTCGATATTTGCAATAATTCTGACACTCATTATTACTGTTAACACCTTTAACACAATTTCCCCGATGTCGATCATCTCTACGGCGTTATTTACACCAATCATAGAGATCTTTATTTACATCGGCATGCTCTTGCCTCTTGTAGGCTGGTTTCTCCCTCTCGGTAGCCTTGCCGTTCTTATTCACAATCTAATCATAAAGCTCTCTGATTTTCTCTCAAGGCCATGGTGGGTCTGCTCCTATGCAGATAATCTACCCGTAAGAGCATTAACTGTCCTGCTTACCGTAATGGTAGTATTATTCCTCATTCTCGAGGTAAAGAGAAGAAATACATATATTATATCCATCGTCGGCGTATTGCTATTAACAATGACTACCGCGACCTTGATAAACGGAGCGGGTATTTACGAAGAAAGAGCGGTATATTTATCAGACGAGACATACGATACGGTCATGATAAGCGGAGGGGGCGAGGTCAGCTTTATTGTCTCTGACGTTGTATCATCACCGAGCATGCGTTATATTTCAAAAACGGCAGGCCTGAGTGGCATAACGAAGATAGATAGGCTTATTCTTACAGGTTATTCTTCGGATTTCAAGCAACTTGATACGCTCGTAAATTATACAAGGATAGATTTTCTCTACATCCCCGTCCCGTCAAACCAATATGAGCTTGAAGCCGCAACACTTCTATCAAGCATTCTATCGAATTACAGCACCTCTCTAAGATTCTACAATATTACCGATACATTGTATATTGGTGATGTCGAGTATAATTTAAACTATTTCACTCCGCTGGAATACGGAAAACACTATTCATCCGTATATACTCTAAGCATAAACGGCAACAGCATCACTTATCTCTCAGAAAACTCCCATAAAGTAATACCGCAAATCATTCTTTTCGGCTGTGAGACTTCCGATATGTGGATACTAGGTGTAGGCTCTAACAAAGGATCTCCCTACGATATTTATCTCTCACCAAAGGATAAGATTATAACGGGAAGAGATAATCGAATGAAAGATGAAGTGAGAGAATACTATACCGAGCTTGGTATAGAAATAGTACAATCAAATAAATATGATTTTAAATAAAAAAGCAAGGAATTTCTCGGCTGAAAAGCCTTGAAAAACCTTGCTTTTTAATATTAGACGTTAAAGAGGAACTCGACTACGTCGCCATCCTTCATAACATATTCCTTACCCTCACTGCGGAGAAGACCCTTTTCCTTAACCTTATTACGGTCTCCCCCTCTCACAAGGTCGTCAAACGCAACAACCTCAGCTCGGATAAATCCTCTTTCAAAATCACTGTGAATCTTTCCTGCAGCACCGGGAGCCTTGGTACCGCGGGTGATAGTCCAAGCACGTACCTCCTTAGGTCCTGCAGTAAGGAAGCTGATAAGACCGAGAAGCGAATAGCCCGACTTAATAAGCTTATCAAGTCCGCTCTCGTCTATTCCGAGATCAGAGAGGAATGCCATCTTCTCTTCACCCTCGAGCTCTGCAAGCTCAGCTTCGATCTGGGCACTGACGGCAATGATCTCGCTTCCCTCAGAGTCTGCACGCTCCTTGAGCTTTATGTATCCTTCGTTATTCTGATAGTCGCCGGAAACCTCATCCTCAGAGATATTAGCTACGTAGATAATAGGCTTAAGAGTAAGAAGTCTCGATTCCTCGATCCAAGCCATCTCCTCCTTATCAAGTCCTAAGGAGCGTGCTGATTTACCCTCCTCGAGGCATTTCTTCACTCTCTCGAGGACGTCAAGCTTCTCGAGGAGCTTCTTATCGCTCTTAGCGGCCTTCACAGTACGGTCAATAGCTCTCTCGACGATCTCAAGATCTGAGAGGATAAGCTCTATATCGATGGTTTCAACATCACGGATAGGATCAATAGAGCCCTCTACGTGAATGATATCATTATTCTCGAAGCAACGCACTACGTGAACAACAGCGTCAACCTCACGAATGTTTGCGAGGAACTTGTTTCCAAGACCCTCACCCTTAGACGCACCCTTAACAAGTCCTGCAATATCAACAAACTCAATAACAGCGGGAGTGAATTTCTCGGGGTTGTACATCTCAGCAAGCTTATCAAGTCTCTTATCGGGAACGTAAACAATTCCTACGTTAGGATCAATTGTACAGAACGGATAATTTGCAGACTCCGCTCCCGCATTTGTTAATGCATTGAAGAGTGTGCTCTTACCGACGTTCGGCAATCCTACAATACCAAGCTTCATATCTATTTAATCTCCTTTATTATATAACTGCAATATTTACTCATCTATTTATGTAAAAGATTAATTAACTCATTTATTATATCATATATTACTCTCTTTCTCAAGTGTTTTGAACAAATTATTTAAATAATTTACTCGCATTCTTGAGAAAAATTTGATACAGTATTATCAATATCTTATCAAAAGAAACAATTTGTTTTAAAAAAGTTAAAAAAATGAATGAAATATCCCTTGACTAAGCTTCTCAAATGTTGTATAATCTAATTGTTAAGTTTTCACATTTTTTAACAAAGTTAACAATTGGGAGGTTCAAAGATGGACACAAAGCTGCTTATAGTTGACGACGACGTTAATATCTGCGATATGCTGAAGCTATATTTCGAGAACGAAGGATTTAAGGTAAAGACTGCAAATGACGGTATTTCCGGCCTTGCAAACTTCAAAATGTACGATCCCGACCTTGTTCTTCTTGACATTATGATGCCTAAGAAGGACGGTTGGCAGGTCTGCCGTGAGATCAGAGAGATTTCACCCAAGCCCGTTATTATGATCACTGCAAAGGGCGAGGTGTTCGATAAGGTTCTCGGACTTGAGCTTGGAGCGGATGATTTTATTGTTAAGCCCTTCGATATGAAGGAGCTTTATGCACGTATCAAGGCTGTTCTCAGAAGATACAATGCTCACTCAAACAATAATGACGAGGAGGTTGTTAAGTTCGAGAACATAGAGATATCTCTGCAAAAGTATGAGCTTAAGCTCTGCGGTAAGGCGATTGATATTCCTCCGAAGGAGCTCGAGCTTCTCTATTTCCTCTCCTCTAACTGCAACAGAGTCTTCACACGTGATCAGCTCCTTGACAAGGTATGGGGCTTCGATTATCTTGGTGACTCACGTACCGTTGACGTTCACGTAAAGCGTTTGCGTGAGAAGCTGGAGGGAGTATCTGACAAATGGATGCTCAAAACCGTTTGGGGTGTCGGATACAAATTCGAGACTGTTTCGTAATATAAAAAAATTAAGCGGAAGGCGATGCCTTCCGCTTTTTAGTTTAAAAATTAAAGGTTAACTGAGCGATGGACGTTCCCATAGAAGGCAATGCAGTCTTTCTGCACTTCATTGCATCGGGTCCAATATCCTCAATTCTATCGGTAACAAGATCGACAACCGCTCCCCTCTTAGGAAGCTGCATTATCTGTACTCCTGCTGCAGTTCTTGTAGATTTCTCGGGAATAATATTACTCTTGATAAGCATAGCCTTTCCTGCAGAGCTTCTGATAAAGATCTGCTTAGGCTCCTTACCCTCGTAAATTGCTCCGACAATAGGAGAAGCGGTCGAGAAGGCACCGGAAATCTTACGACGCTTCGAGTTCGTGATATACGCACCGAGGCTGACTCTTAAGCCCTTACCGTTCTCGAATACGTAAATCATATGATGCTCGGGGACAAGATCATTGATCACCTTACAGCCAACAACGTGCTCATCATCCTCCATTCCGAGCTTGGTCGGAACGTAGTCACCCATACTGCTGGGCTTACAGATATCAAAATCTGCTGTCTTAACTCTGTAAATCTGAGCTTTATCGGTGAAGAAGAGTATCTCGCCCCTGTTATCGGTATCCTCCGAATAAATGATGAAATCACCCTCCTTAAGCTTGTGCTCGTCGGCAGAACGAATGCCCTGAACGGATAGCTTCTTGAAGTATCCGCCCTTTGTAAGAACAAGGCGGCAGTTATAGTTCTCGAAGAACAGCTCCTCCTTATCAGGCTTTTCGACCTCAACGTGGTCGATGATCTGAGTCTTTCTCGGTTTGCCGTACTTTTTCTTGATCTCATTAAGCTGAGCGATAATCTTAGCCTTAAGCTTAAGCTCATCTCTGAGAGTCTCTTTGATCTCCTCAATCTCAGCACGGAGAGTCTCGATCTCCTGAACTCTATTGACGATATACTGTCTGTTAAGGTTACGGAGCTTAATTTCAGCTATATACTCAGCCTGTCTTTCAGTAAGGTTGAAGCCTGCCGCAAGGTTGGGAACAACGTCCTCCTCCTTCTCGGTGCCCCTGATAATGCGGATAGCCTTATCGATATCGAGAAGAATTGCCGCAAGACCGAGGAGAAGCTCAAGCTTGTCCTCTTTTTTACCGCATTCATAATTCAGCTCTCTTGTATAACAGCCGATACGGAATTTGATCCACTCCTTGAGTATATCCTTAACTCCAAGCTGCATGGGAGTACCGTTAACGAGGATATTAAAGTTACAGTCGAAGCTGTTCTCAAGCTCGGTTGTGCTGAAGAGCTTCTTCATAACAACCTCAGGATCGGCATCACGTCTCAGCTCGATAATCAGCTTAAATCCGTTGAGGTCAATTGCGTCACGCATTATAATGACCTCCTTAAGCTTACCGTTTTTGACGAGGTCATTTGCCTTCTTCATTATAGCCTCTATGGTAGAGGGATACGGAATCTCAAGAATGTCTATGCAATTCTCCTTCTTGCGATACTCGTAGCGTGCACGCATCTTTATGCTGCCGACACCGGTCTCATAGATCTTACGCATGGTTTCACGGTCATAGAGGATCTCTCCGCCGCCCGGAAAATCAGGAGCCTTGATTATGTCAAGAAGTCTATCGGTTGTGGTATTCGGATTTTTCAAAAGAGCTATCGTTCCGTCACAAATCTCAGTAAGATTGAACGAACAGATTGAGCACGCCATACCTACCGCAATACCAAGGTTGGGCGAGACAAGCACGTTCGGGAAGGTTGTCGGGAATAGGCTGGGCTCCTCCATTGTATTATCATAGTTAGGAACAAAATCAACAGCATCTTTGTCAATTCCTGAGAATAATTCATGGCAGAATTGCTCAAGCTTTGCCTCTGTATACCTCGATGCAGCGTATGCCATATCACGTGAATAATGCTTTCCAAACGATCCCTTGGAATCCACGAAGGGATGAAGGAGGGCCTCGTGGTCACGTGTAAGACGCACCATTGTCTCGTATATGGATGCATCGCCGTGAGGGTTAAGACGCATCGTTTGTCCTACGATATTTGCACTCTTTGTACGACCGCCATTCATAAGCCCCATCTTATACATTGTATAGAGGAGCTTTCTGTGAGAAGGCTTGAAGCCATCAATTTCAGGAATTGCTCTTGAAACAATGACGCTCATAGCGTAAGGCATATAATTCTTAACCAGCGTATCGGTTATCGGTTGGAGAGTCGCCTCAGCCTCATTTGCCTTCGGATCTATAACTTCATTTTTCTTTTTTCTAGCCATTTTCACACCGTCACAATTTTTTTATTTGATACGCCGCCGCTCTTATAAGTCGGTTGTACAATGCAAGACCTATTCCCTCCGATTTAGGAAGCGGAGCATATATTACGTCATGTGCATTCTTATCTGCACATCTTAAAATATCGAATAATTTATGAGCCTGTCCCATTTCGTCATCTCTGGCACTGTACTCATATACGGCAGCGTCCGGAATTTCTCTCTTAAACAGGTCTACGTCCTCGGAGAATGCAATTATTCCGACAGAGGACTTCCCTTCCGACTTGATGTATTCAAGTGTACTCTTAACGTCGCCATCTATCAGCAATACGGGAGATTTAGGAGCATAATGACGATATTTCATTCCGGGAGACTCTGTCCTCTCGCCCTCCTTAAGCTGTGAGAGGACGGCATCGGATACTGAAACCGAAATTCCAAGAGATTCAATATCGCCGACAGTTATCTTACCGGGACGAAGCAAAGTTACAGAATCAGAGGAATCAATGCGGACGATCGTCGACTCCAAGCCAAAGTCGCAGTCTCCTCCGTCTATGATCATATCTACTCGGCCCATCATATCGTCAATGACGTGCTCGGGTCTTGTAGGAGAGGGGCTGCCCGAGAGATTGGCTGAAGGAGCGGCAATGGGCACTCCTGCCATCTTGATAAGAGTCCTCGCTATTTTATTAACGGGACATCTGACTGCTACCGTGTCAAGTCCGCCCCTTGTTTCAGGAGGTACTGAATCCCTCGATTTCAGTACAACCGTTAAAGGACCGGGCATAAACGCACGTGCAAGCTTATAATAAGTATCATTGATATATGCATACCCATCAGCATCCTCGGGGCATGCAACGTGGATTATCAAGGGATTATCCTGGGGTCTTCCCTTCGCTGAATAAATTTTCATTGCAGCACTGCTGCTTGTAGCATCAGCTCCGAGGCCGTAAACAGTCTCGGTCGGGAAAATTACAAGTCCGCCAGATTTAATGATATTCGCAGCTGAATTAAGCGAGCCTTCCAAATCATTATCGGAAACTATTTTAACTATTTCAGTACGCATTTTCCTCGCCCTTCAGCCTCTCGGCAGTATCTTGAGAAATAAGATCATCTATCATCTCTCCGATATCACCGTCAAGGAAGGCTCCGAGAGAGTGAACGGTCTTATTGATCCTATGATCGGTAACACGGGACTGAGGGAAATTATAGGTTCTGATCTTCTCGCTTCTGTCACCGCTGCCGACCTGACTCTTTCTCGAGGATGCGATCTCATCCTCCTGAGCCTGCCTCTTCATATCGTGGAGCTTGGTATAAAGAAGTCTCATAGCCTTCTCCTTATTCTGAAGCTGGCTACGCTCCTGATCGCACTCTATAACTATTCCTGACGGAATATGTGTAAGTCTTACTGCAGACTCGGTTTTATTGATATGCTGACCGCCTGCACCGCTCGACTTGCACGACTCGATCTTTATGTCCTGGGGGTTGATATCAACCTCAACCTCCTCTGCCTCGGGAAGAACGGCTACTGTACAAGTAGAGGTCTGTATCCTGCCGTTTGATTCTGTAACGGGTATACGCTGAACTCTGTGGACTCCGCTCTCGAACTTAAAGCGTGAATAAGCTCCGTCACCGACAACCATGAATGAAATGGCTTTGATTCCGCCGAGCTCGGTTTCGTTAACGCTCATAGGCTCAATCTTAAAGCCTATGGATGAAGAGTACATAGAGTACATTCTGTAAAGGTCTGCGGCAAAGAGTGCGGCCTCCTCGCCTCCTGCTCCCTGCCTGATCTCGACGATGACGTTCTTATCGTCCATCGGGTCTCTCGGCATAAGTAGAATCCTTAACTCCTCGGTGAGTCTCTCGATCTCCTCGCGTCTCGCCTTGAATTCCTCCTCGGCCATTTCGCGAAGATCTGGATCGAGTGAGCTGTCACGCATCATTTCGTCCGACTCACGCATCTCACGCTCAGCAACAGTGTATTCTCTGTATTTCTCTACGATCCGAGAGATACTGTTATACTCCTTAATGAGAGATGAGTATTTTTTATTATCGGAAACGACTTCGGGGAGAGTGAGCATCTGCTCAATCTCCCTATATCTGTCGTCTATGGTTTCAAGCTTTTTTATAAACATTTCTCCTCCTCAAAATATAATTAAAAATTATATAATGAGAGTGCTACTTAATAAACACGGAGAATGCCTGGTGGGTGGAATAAACGTCAGCCTTGGACACAACCTCATAAGGAGCGTGCATGGAAATAACCGGAACACCAAGGTCAACGGTATCAATATTGTGCTTAGCAATATACTGTGCAACGGTTCCGCCGCCGCCTGCATCAACCTTACCGAGCTCAGCGGTCTGCCAGATAACGTTATTCTCAGCGAACAGACGTCTGATAAAGCCGACGTACTCAGCGGATGCATCGTTCGTGCCCGACTTACCTCTTGAGCCCGTGTACTTGCTCATGCAGGTACCGCAGGAAACGAGAGCACTGTTTCTCTTCTCGTATACCTCAGCAAAATTAGGATCGAATGCTGCGGTAACGTCAGCACTGAGACACATAGACTTGCTTCTGACAACAATAGGATCAGCACCCTTTGCCTCAGCAATCTTGGTGATAATGTCAACGAGCACATCGGACTGCATACCGGTAATACCGACAGAGCCAATCTCCTCCTTATCAGCGAGAACCACCATCGCAGAGCGATCGGTTTCGGTCTCGAAGAGGGCGGTAAGAGCGGGATAAGAGCAAACTCTGTCATCGTGACCGTATGCACCGATAAGAGCTCTGTCGAATCCTATATCTCTAGCCTTGAAGGCAGGAACGAGAGAAAGCTCGGCACTGATAAGATCCTCCTCGGTCATACCGTACTTATCGTTAAGTATCGAGAGCACGGTAAGCTTGATCTTCTCGGACACCTCATCATCGTTATAAGGAAGTCCGCCAACAAGTATATTAAGAGTCTCGCCGGAAATCGCAGAGCCGAGAGGCTCGGTCGCCTGTCTCTGTCCAAGGTGAGGAAGAAGATCGTTGATATAGAATACAGGATCGCTGTCGTCCTCGCCTATAATTACGTTAACAACCTCGCCGTCAGCCTTAACTACAACGCCGTGAAGCGAGAGAGGAATAGCGGTCCACTGATACTTCTTGACTCCACCGTAGTAATGAGTCTTGAGGAAGCCCATTCCCGCATCCTCGTAGAGAGGGATCTGCTTAAGATCAAGACGGGGAGAATCTATATGCGATGCAACGATCCTGATACCCTCCTGCTCGATATTGCCGCTTCCGATACGGAAGAGTATAAGGCTCTTGCCCTTGTTATTGAAATATCTCTTATCACCCGAAGAGAGCTTGTCTCCGAGCTTATACTCGGTATATCCGTTAGCAATAGCCATTTCAATAGAGACGGATGTAGCCTCACGCTCAGTCTTGGCATCATCGAGATACTTCATATAGCCGACGGAATAATCAAATATAGCCTTGATCTCGTCACTGCTTGCCTCTTCATAGATATTCTTCTTCTTATAGGAAAGCTTATCAAGCATATCCTTTGCACTTAACTTTTCAGACATTTATTTATCTCCTTTATTTAAAATCAAATCAGCAATTCTGCGAGCCTCTTTCTCAAGATCCTCTAGGCTTCCGTTATTTGTAATGCAATAATCCGAGTTCTCCATAAGGTAGGAGTCGGGCAACTGGAACCTGATTCTCATTCTCGCACGCATATCATCAATGCCGTCACGCTCCATAATTCTCGCCTTGCGAATATTTTCATCAGCCACGACACAAATTATAGACGAGCATATCTTATTGAAATCAGACTCAAAAAGAAGAGGTGCATCTACAAGGACTACCGAAGCTCCCTCGCTCTTATATTTCTCGATAAGCTGCTTCGTTCTGACAAGAATGTGCTTGTGAGTAATACGGTTAAGGGTACGCTTCTTCTCACCGCTTCCGTCCTCACCGAATACCACTCTCCACAGCTCCGACCTATCGAGCTTACCGTCCTTCATTATACCCATGCCGAACTCATCGACAAGCTCCCTGACGCAAGGACTGGGATAAGAAATCAGTCTGTGATATACAGCATCAGTATCAATATGCTTAAAACCGTACTCGGCAAGCAACATTGCGACAGTTCCCTTACCGCTACCGCTGCCTCCGCATAAACCTACTATTTCCATAACTAAAGCTCCGCTATTTATTTATTATATTATACAATGTTTAAAATATATTGTCAAGTTCAAAATGTAAAACTCATTTTACAATTGAGCAAAATTAAAGCCGATTCATATACTTTCAGTATAAAGGAAAAGGAGTAAAGGAATGTCCGATATAAAAACAAAATCCTATTTTGCCGCATCTAATAGCTTCGGCGGCTTCACATCTTTATTTGACAGCATATTTCACCCTCATAAATTCGACAGACTCTTCATTCTCAAGGGAGGGCCCGGTACCGGAAAAAGCACTCTTATGAAAAGACTTATCGAATATGCAGTTGATCGAAATCTATATACAGAATCGGTATATTGCTCATCGGACCCCAATTCTCTTGACGGTGTAATAATTGAAGGCGGAGACAAACGGATAGGAGTCATTGACGGCACATCTCCCCATTCTGAGGATCCTAAGTACCCAGGTAGCATTGACAGTATTATCGATCTTGGCTCAGGGTTTGATATTGCGAAGCTAAAGAATAGACGCAGTGATATCATCGAATTAACCGAAATGAAAAAGGATGCATACCGTGATGCATACACATATTTATCCTCTGCCGGACGAATTTTCCAAAACATATTCGATAAATTAAAAATGAATTTCAATTCAAGGCTCTTCCTCGACGAGATAGGAGAATACATCGACTACGCTGCAAGGGAGGTCGAGAATCCTCCGAGATATTATATTACATCCTTCAGCAAGGACGGGATAAGACGTGTGCACGTTAATACAAGCATAAGAACAGTATCCGTCCTCGGTGACGGAGTATCGGAATTTGTGGCTATGGACGTGCTGGCATCTCACGTGATACCGCTTAAGGCCGCGGAAACTTTATGTCCTCACCCGTTTTCTGCCACACTTTATGATGCCGTTTTTACATTAAATGCGTCTTTTATAACTAATTTCGACAATGCTGATTTCTTAGTATGTGCCAACGAATACTGCCACGCAGGTGGGTGCGATGAGGATGCAATTGATGAGTATAAACGCCTTCTTTCACTCTCTGCAAAGGCATTCAGACGGGCATCAATCAACCACTTTATGCTGGAGGAAATTTATAAAGAATCGATATCATTCGAGAACAATGACCGTATTTTAAAGAGCCTTACCTCTCAGCTTGATGAAATTCTCTTAATATAAATATTTTCTCTTTCCTTGACATCGTATATTATTTATGTTATCATATAATGGATAAAAAAAGAGCTGTCGCAAAACTGCGACAGCTCGGAAAATAGAATATTACTTTAAGCTGTTAACAATGTTCTCTGTATCGGTTGCGATTACAAGCTCCTCGTTAGTGGGGATCATGTATACTGCAACTGCGGAATCGTCAGCGGAGATCTTAACGGGTGTGGAGGAATGACCGAAGTTGTTCTTCTCAAGGTCAAGCTTAACACCAAGGTACTCAAGACCTGCAAGAGCATGCTCTCTGATGTAAGGAGAATGCTCACCGATTCCCGCGGTAAATACGATAGCGTTAAGACCGCCCATGGATGCAGAGTATGCACCGATGAACTTCTTGATCTGGTAGCAAAGCATCTCGTATGCGAGCTTAGCTCTGTCATTGCCCTCAGCAACTGCCTTCTCGAGGTCTCTCGAGTCAGAGCTGATTCCGCTTACACCGAGGAATCCGCACTGCTTATTCATGTAGCTCTCAGCTTCCTTGGGAGTGAAGTTCTTCTTCTCCATGATGAAAGGAACGATTGCAGGGTCGATAGCACCGCATCTGGTACCCATCATAATACCGTCAAGGGGAGTGAAGCCCATCGAGGTATCTACACACTTACCGTCCTTAACTGCTGAGATGGACGAGCCGTTTCCGATATGACAGGTAACGATCTTCGTTCCCTCCTACTCTCCGCCCATAAGCTTGATCATCTCGCCGCTTACGTAACTGTGAGAGGTACCGTGAGCACCGTAACGTCTGATACCGTACTCCTCGTACATATCGTAGGATACACCGTACATATAAGCCTCTCTGCCCATCGTCTGATGGAAGGAGGTATCGAATACAAGCACCTCGGGAGTGTTGGGCATTACAGCCTTGCATCCCTTGATACCCATGATGTGAGCGGGAGTGTGAAGAGGAGCATAGGACATGCACTTCTCAAGAGTAGCGATTACCTCATCGGTAACAAGCATAGACTCAGTGAAGTAGGATCCACCGTGGACAACTCTGTGACCGATAGCCTCGATCTCGTCAACGGAAGAGATGCATCCGACGTTGCTGTCAAGAAGAGTGTCAACAACGAGCTTGGTAGCCGCAGAGTGATCTGCGAGTGCCATCTCCTTAACGTACTCATCCTTGCCCTGAGTCTTGTGAATAATTCTCGAGCCGTCAATACCGATTCTCTCGCAGTTACCCTTAGCGAGAACAGTATTCGATGCAGTATCAAAAAGCTGATACTTAAGAGAGCTCGAGCCAGCGTTTACAACTAAAACCTTCATAATTTATCTCCTTGTTAATTTTTAAACACATACATTATACACTATTGTTTTGATATATTCAAGTCAATTTTTGAATTTTTAGGAATTTTTGTTGCGGAGACCGATAAAATGAAAACTGTTGCAATAATATGCGAATATAATCCGTTCCACAACGGACATTTATATCAGATATCGGAAATCCGCAAGGCTTTCGGCGAGGATACCGCTATAATCGCCGTAATGAGCGGAAACTTTACTCAACGCGGCGAAACTGCAATAGCAGATAAGGGTGTGCGTGCAAGGTGTGCTGTTGAGTGCGGCGTAAGCCTTGTTCTCGAGCTGCCGTTTCCCTACTCCGCATCCTCCGCTGAGATATTCGCAAGATCAGCTGTAAATATCATTAATAATCTTGGCTGTGTCGACTGTCTGTCATTCGGCAGTGAGTCGGGCGATATTGAAGCTTTAAGGAATGCTGCTTCCGTCATATTATCTGATGATTTCCAGAATACCGTCGCACGTCTTATCGATGCACCTGAAAACAAGTCACTCGGTTATCCTGAAATAATGGAGCTCGCTCTTCGTCAGCACACGTGCGGTAATGCACCCGAGCTCACCCCTAACAACATACTTGCTGTTGAATATATCAAGGCTCTTACGTTATCGAACAGCAAGATATCTCTCCATACCGTCAAGCGTAAGGGAGCGGGCTATTCCGAGTCTCAAATGGTCTTTGGGGAGCTTCAGAGTGCGTCTGCAATAAGAAATTCTCTATACGCCAAGGATATCTCTGCCCTCGAATATATACCCGATATAACAAAAAGTATTATACTTGACGAGATAAAGGCAGGTTCCTTCCCTTGTGATATGGATCGTCTTTCATCCAGTGTCATTTCATCATTCAGATTAAATTCTCCGACTGACAAGGAGTCGATCCAGGACGCAGGAGGAGGTTTATATAACCGTCTCAAGGAGAAAAGCCTCGAGGCAAACAATTTAGAAACACTGCTCGCCTTAGCAGAAACCAAAGGCTACACACGTGCAAGGATCCGACGTGCCATACTCTCGTCCTTCATCGGCGTTACCTCCTCCGATGTCGCGAGATCGCCTATGTACACTCAGATCTTAGCCTTTGACGAGCGAGGCAGAGCTATACTGAAAGGGCTGAGGGTGCCCTCTGATTTCCACGTGATCACGAAGCCATCATCGACTGAAGGACTCTCCGAGATCGCACTGAAGCAGAAGGCTCTTGCTGATAAGGCGGATTCCGTCTTTCAGCTGACAAAGCCTATTCCCCCATCCGGAGGTTACGGACTCAGGTTTACCCCTTACGTGAAGAAGTAGAATTTTGCGAAATCTTTACGTATGTCCTCTTTTGTCGAATATATTTACAGGTTAAATTCAGTCTGTTATAGTATATTCGGGAGTAAGGACGAGCCGTTACCCCAATTTTATGAAAGGAGAACACTATGTTAAACGCAAAAGGTGTTGAGGCAAACGAGTTCATCGAATACAAGGGCCGTCCTCTTGTACGCCAGGGAGATGATATCTACTACGGCGATCTTTCCGAAACGTATCATATTTATATGATGATCATGACCGAGAAGGAAGTAGACGGACAGACCATTCCCGATAAGATCATGGTTCAGTTATGCGAGAGCTCTACAAAGATACCCAAGAACCAGAAAATTGTTGTAGGATTTAAGGAAGCATTTGAATTTGCAGATGCTTGGCTCGACAGATTCAACAAGTAATTGTTTTTAAAACGTACGGGCGATCGAGTCGCCCGTAAGGAGGTAAAAATGTCGAATAACAAAAATGGCAACCTTATGAAGCTGGTTGCTTTTTTTCTGATTTGTGCCGTACTTACCTGCACTGTTGCATTTGCATCAGACGGCACTGAGAGAAACAGTGAAGATAGCGGAAAAACCGAGGACGGATCTCCAAACGGTGATACCGATAATATACAAAACGAAAACCCGCAAGACAGCACAGATGACGGTGTAAATCAAGATTTCCCTGCCCCAAAATATCATTATCTGACGGGTGAACCGACAAAAAACACCAGCACCTCACGCATCCCAATGGCATTCGTACTGGATCCTGCTCTTTCTCAGGACTGCATATCCTCGTGCTATTTGATGATCGAGCTTCCGATTGAAAACGGTGCTACACGCCTTATTGGTTTGACGGATGATGCACTGACTCTTTCTTCAATCGGCTCATTCTCCCCGTCGAGAGAGTATTTCAACGACGTTATCGGCTTCTTCGGAGCAATTCCTCTTTATTACGGGAAGGAAAACGGTAACTTTACTCATTCGAGTGCTGAAATAAACTTAAAGGAATGCATAGGATATTATTTCACGGATGATGAAGGCGGAATTTTCACAAACAGCGAGCTGTTATCTGCACTACTAATAGATAAAGGGATTGCTACTGTAACTCCAAATGCGAAGACGGCACCCTTTACACACAACGAAATAGACAATGATCCTATTACCCACCCCTCCTCTGCTATGGCGGTGGAAATATCCTATTCCGAGTCTAATTCGACATATCTTAGCTACTCAGAAGAAACAGCAAAATATGTATTATCAAAATCCGGATGCAATATAGGAAGCAACGAATACAAGAACGTCTTTATATTGTATACCGATTCCGTAACCTATGAGGATAGAGACTCAACGTCACTCTCACTATCAGTAGGTACGTCGGGCACGGGCTTATACCTGACGTCAGGTACTTATATCACGGTAATGTGGCATGTAAGCGACGGAAATCTCATCCTTACAAATGAAGAGGGTCAAATACTGACGGTAAACCGAGGCACATCCTATATTTCATACGTAAAGTCGTCCGAGAGCCACAAGGTTACTCTCAGTTAACAAGGATCTCTCTCGTATAGAATTAGGGGCAAAAGTCCGGAAATTCCATCCCGAAATAGCATTCTGCGAATTCTGAACGCGAAAGCACACGAGGGGTAAAACGATAAAAACGAGAAAAACCGAAGGCTTTTGACCTTTATTTCCCCAAATTTGTTTTTATTATAAAAAGGGTACTGTGTTTTTTCACAATACCCTTTTTTCGGTTATGCCTAAATTCGGCATCCCCTTATTTTCTCATATTTTCAAAATATCCGTAATACTTAAATTTAATCTGATCGTCCGGGAATAGATATTCATACAGCTCAATGCAATAATCGTCAGTCATTGAAGCTATATAATCTATAACGATCTGATTGTATTCCGTCTCCATATACGGCATATCGTGTGCATAGTGGTTATTGGTCACGAAATTGATATGCTGCTTAAAGATAGGCGAAGACTTAACCCCATTTTTAAGATCGCTTAAGAGTCTGTAATACATCCTCTGCATAATAGGACGTACCTGCTCATCAAGCACACGGGAAACCTTGTCTACATTATATATCATATTATAGTTGGTTCGTTTAGCCTCGCTCATGCCGAGGAAATGCTCGGTATCCATCTTAATGTAAGGCTTACCGTAGCTGTTCTCTATAATATTGACCTCAAGGTTATTTATGATCTCAGCGTTAGCAACACCGATACCCGCATCCTTTATCGCATTCGGAGAGTCAATCAGCTTCGCTCTGATTGCATCCTGCCTATCCTTACCGAGATAAGCAATAATATCACATACTCTGACAACGCATCCCTCGAGGGTTGACGGAGAGAGGGACAGAATGTTTTTCTGATCAAGATAACAGCTCTCCACCATGGCATCAAATGCCCCGAAATCGCTCATAGGAACAGGCAGATACTCGTTCATCTCATATTCGCCGTTATGTGCAATAATACCGTTGAGGGTATCAAGAGTAAGATTGTGCGAGAATATTCCGTCAAGCACTCTTACAGAATGTACGTTATGATTGAAATACCTTCCGCATTCAGCATAATAGACCTCGGAGAGGTATCTCTCACCCGCGTGACCGAAGGGAGTATGACCTATATCGTGACCGAGGGCAATAGCCTCTATGAGGTCAAGGTTAAGGTTAAGAGCGTATCCGATGGACCTGGCGATCCTGGATACCAGCTGCACGTGCAGAGCACGCCTTGTTATATCATCGTTCTTGTAGAACGAGAACACCTGAGTCTTATCGGTGTATCTGTTGTAAAACGGACTGTGCATAATTTTATCAACGTCGCGGGAATATGCGGGACGCCATACTGATTCACGGTCCTCGTTGGGATTACGTCTTACCGCCTCACTGCTTTTAGCGGCAAAGCAAGGACGGGTATTGTTACGAATATCCTCCGCTATCCTCTCGGACATCTCACGTGATAGCTGCTCGTATTTAGGCATATAAACACCTCCCTTCAAAATGATAACCGTTATCTTCCATCTTATTCATGGAGAAAATCTTCTTTATTGATTATAACATATAAGATAAATATTGTCAATTACATAAATAAAAGAAAAATGTCCGCCCCGGGTTAAGAGCGGACAATGTAAATTATGCCATTTTGTTGAACTTAAGAGCGAACTCGGACTTCTTGTGAGCCGCGTTGTTCTTATGAAGGAGACCGCGAGCAACTGCCTGATCGACCTTCTTAACAGCAAGTCTGTAAAGCTCGGATGCAGCCTCTTTGTCTCCTGCCTCAACCGCTGCATTGAACTTCTTAATAGCGGTCTTAAGCTGGCTCTTCGCCATCTGGTTCTGAAGTGCCTTGGACTGGTTTACAAGAATACGCTTCTTAGCGGACTTAATGTTAGCCATTTGATTTCTCCTTATAAATTTTTAGGCAACCCATGCTATCCTTAACCTTGCACAGCTGAGAGGGTCTGTGAAAATTAATACAACAGTCGGATCACACATTTTCATACTGTGGTATTATAACATATATTTTCATAAATTTCAAGTCTTTTTTTAAAAAAGTTTAAATTTAATTTTCAATAAGCACTTGACAAACAGAAGTGTGTATGTTATACTTGTAAAGTAATTTGCTTTACAGCGAGGTGCACCGTGTTTGAGAAGAATCTTAGACTCGCATATCTGTTAGATTTTTACGGTGATGTTCTTGATGAGCATACGGGAAAAACAATGCATGCATATTACGATGACGACCTTTCGCTCTCAGAAATTGCCGAGGGTCTCGGCATTTCACGTCAGGGAGTCAGGCACGTGATCAAGAAGGGAGAGGATCAGCTCCTCTTTCTGGAAGAAAAGCTGGGTCTTGCATCCCATCACAGCGAGCTTATCCTACTCGCTGAGAGAGTTGGGGATATCATTAAAAGAGACGATATCTGCTCTGCCCCGCTGAGTGCTGAGGACGTAGAGGTCATAAGGAATATGATCGACGTTATCTCAGAGAACGGTACGTAAACAAGCTCCAACGAAAAAAGGAGGAACTATGTTCGGAAATTTAACCGAAAAGCTTGCTAATGCTTTCAAGAAATTCAGAAACAAGGGTAAGCTTACCGAGGCCGATGTCAAGGAAGGAATGCGTGAGATAAAGCTCGCACTTCTCGAGGCTGACGTTAACTTCAAGGTTGTTAAGGATTTCATTAAATCAGTAACTGAACGTGCGGTAGGCAGCGAGGTTCTCGAGAGCCTTCTTCCTGCACAGCAGATAGTTAAAATAGTAAACGAAGAGCTCATCAAGCTCATGGGAGGCGAAGCTCCCAAGCTTAACATCAGCCCCAAGCCTCCGACAGTCGTAATGATGGTCGGATTGCAGGGTGCGGGTAAAACTACTCACTCCGCTAAGATTGCGGCTTACCACAAGAGCAAGGGTAAGAACCCCCTGCTTGTTGCCTGCGACGTGTACCGTCCTGCCGCTGTGGATCAGCTTAAGATCGTCGGAGAAAGCGTAAAGATCCCCGTATTCTCTATGGGTACGAAGATATCGCCTGTCGAGATTGCCAAGGCAGGAATCGAGCACGCTAAGAAGAATGGCTACGATATGGTATTTATTGATACCGCAGGCCGTCTTCACATCGATGAGGAGCTCATGGAAGAGCTTGTTAAGATCAAAACAGCGACAAATCCCTCTGAGATACTTCTCGTTGTTGATGCAATGCTCGGTCAGGATGCGGTCAACGTATCCAAATCCTTCAACGATCTTCTTGATATTACAGGTGTTGTTCTCACCAAGATGGACGGTGATACGAGGGGCGGTGCTGCTCTCTCGGTCAAATACGTGACGGGAAAGCCTATCAAGTTTGTAGGTACAGGAGAGAAGCTTGATGCTCTCGAGCTGTTCCACCCCGACCGTATGGCATCCCGAATCCTCGGAATGGGCGATATACTCTCGCTTATCGAGAAGGCTGAGGCTGCGTACGATCAGAAGCAGGCCGAGGAGCTTGAGAAGAAGATGCGTGAGCAGACCTTCTCTCTTGAGGACTTCCTTGAGCAGATGCGTCAGCTTAAGAAAATGGGTAATCTCGAGCAGCTCATCGGTATGATCCCCGGTGCCAACGCAGGTGCACTCAAGAATGCTCAGTTCGATGAGAAGCAGATGGGCAAGACCGAGGCTATCATTCTCTCGATGACTCCGAAGGAGCGTCTGTACCCCGACGTTATCAACGGATCGAGAAGAAAGCGTATTGCTCAGGGCTCGGGTACCTCTGTCGAGGACGTAAACAAGCTGCTTAAGCAATTCGATCAGATGAAGAAGATGATGAAGCAATTCTCCGGTAAGGGAAAACGCCGCAGACTTGCTGGAATGAACTTCCCTTTTTAAATCAGTAATCAATTTAAAAATAAAAATAAAAAATTTTTTGGAGGAAACAAAAATGGCAGTTAAAATCAGACTTAAGAGACTTGGTGCAAAGAAGGCTCCCTTCTACCGTGTAGTAGTAGCAGACGAGAGATCTCCCCGTGACGGTAAGTTCATCGACGAGATCGGTTACTACAACCCCCTCACCAACCCTGTTGACGTTAAGATCGACGCTGAGAAGGCTACTAAGTGGCTCAACAACGGTGCTCAGCCCACTGAGACTGTAAGAACTCTTCTTAAGAAGACCGAGATCATTAAGTAATCTACAAAAACGGAAGGATTGGTTCGCTAACGAGGCGAATGGGTAACAGAATGGAACTCAAGCAGGTATTGACAGATATCGCACGTGCAATAGTTGACAATCCCGACGCTGTTAATGTAGACGAAACAGTCAACGGAGACGATATCGAATTTGTTCTCACCGTTGCAGAAAGCGATACAGGTATGGTTATCGGGCGTCACGGCAGAATAGCTAAAGCTATACGCCAGGTGATGAAGGCAGCGGCTAACACATGCGGTAAGCGTGTTACTGTCGAAATCAAATAATTTGGTATCCTCGGGCAAGCTATGCCCGAGGATAATTTCACTTTACGGTTTGAGAAAATTATGCAAAATAAAAAGTATATAATGGCACTCGACCAAGGAACAACGAGCTCAAGATGCATACTCTTCACCGCATCGGGTGAGGTCAAGAGCGTTGTTCAAAGGGAATTTACTCAGCACTTCCCCTCTGAAGGATGGGTCGAGCACGACCCACTTGAGATATGGTCTACTCAGATATCGGTTGCAACTGAGGCTATACTGAAAACTGGTGCAACGTGGGATGACGTCGCTTGTATCGGAATTGCCAATCAGCGAGAAACCACCGTTGTATGGGATAAGGAAACCGGAGACCCGATCTATAATGCAATAGTATGGCAGTGTAGGCGAACCGCAGATTTTTGCGATGATCTCAAGAAGCTGGGATACGCAAAAACGGTAAAGGACAAGACGGGTCTGTTACTTGATCCTTACTTTTCTGCCTCTAAATTACTATGGATTTTAGATAATGTCGAAGGTGCAAGAGAAAAAGCAAACGAAGGACGCTTGCTTTTCGGAACAATAGACACCTGGCTCATCTGGAAGCTTACGGGAGGCAGAACGCACGCTACGGATTACACGAATGCAAGCCGTACGATGCTCTATAACATCCACACGCTGGAGTGGGACAAGGAGCTTCTCGACCTCTTCTCTGTCCCCAAAAATATGCTCCCCGACGTAAAACCCTCATCTGGTCTTTTCGGATATACAGACAAGAATATATTCGGAGCGGAGATTCCGATCTCCGGTGTTGCGGGTGATCAGCAGGCTGCTCTTTTCGGTCAGGGTTGCTATTCGCTCGGCGATATCAAAAATACATACGGTACGGGTGGATTTCTCCTTATGAACACCGGAGACTGTGCGTATGAAAGCCGAAAAGGACTCCTTACTACAATTGCCTGGGGTATCGGTGATAAGGTAACTTACGCACTCGAGGGCTCTGTCTTCAGCTCCGGATCTGCTATCCAGTGGTTAAGAGACGGTCTATCGATCATCAAAACCGCCAAGGAGAGCGAGGACGTTGCCAGGCAGGTCGAAAGCTCTGACGGAGTATTTGTTGTTCCCGCATTCTCAGGGCTCGGTGCACCTTACTGGGATCCCTATTCCCGCGGAATCATCATAGGAATCACACGCTCTACAAACAGAGCACACATAGTACGTGCCACTCTTGACTCAATGGCATATCAGACCTATGACGTTGTGAAGCTTATGATGGACGAAACGGGGGTCACACCTTCTCTTATAAAGGTGGACGGAGGTGCGTCAATGAATAATCTTCTGCTTGAAATACAAGCAGATATACTCGGCATCCCCTTAGAGCGTCCCGAATGCACGGAAACTACCGCACTTGGAGCGGCATATCTTGCAGGTCTCGGAGCTGGTATATATTGCTCTTTCGAGGATATAAAATCCAGAATCAAAACCGAAATGCGTGTTCTTCCAACTAAGGACACCGAATGGATAAACAAGAACGTTGATCTTTGGCACAAGGCTGTCACAAGATCACTCGGCTGGAAATAAAATGAGGTAAAACAATGAACAACTACATTTGGAAAAAGCAAGGCTTTGATGATTTTATGAAGGGTACTTTCGGAAACGGCGGACAGAACCTCTACGTTTCTAAGAACGGAGTACTCCAGAGAATTCACCTTTATGACGTCACAGGAAACGGTTATCCCGATATGCTCTACGCCAACAGCCAGTCTATGGGTGAGCGTGTTCCTATGTATGCATATCGCGGATCGCTCAAGTGCGAGCCTAAGAAGCTTCGTACAAGAGGCTCCTACGATGCAGTAATGGCAGACATTACGGGCGATGGAACTATGGACTTAATCGTTGCATGCCAGCACGACGGAGTTCACTCTGACGTTACTGCAATGATTTATTACGGAAACCCTGAGGGATATACCGAGAAGTACATGGCAGAAATCTACGTACCCAGCTGCTTCAGTGTTGCGGCCGGTGATTTCAGAGGTATAGGAAAGCGTGATCTTGCATTCGCTGCCGAGTCCGGTCTTCGTCTGTTCGAGCAGACAAATCTCGGTATCGAGCCCACTGTCTTCAGAGACCTTCCCCTTCGTGCGGCAGGACTTACTGCGGGCGACCTTGACGGTGACGGATACGATGATCTTTTCGTTACTCTTATTGACGGCACATGCTACGTATATTGGGGCGGCGAGGACGGAATAAACGCCGATAGATTCACGGCTCTCCCCTACACTCCCCTTCCTATCTGCAACCAGACAACCTCTACTGCAGGTCGAGTAGGATTTACTCTTCTTACTTGGACTCCCGCAATTGTTGATCTTAAGGGAGAGAGATGCTTCCTTTATATAGACGGAGATAAGGTATCCTTTATCAGCTTTAAGAACAGAGAGCTTTCTGTTGTTTTATCTGTGAACGTTCCGAATGCCACTCATGCGGCAGTAGGTAACCTTACGGGAGGAAATGACATTTTCATCACCGTTTCCGAGCATATGAACAAGGAATCGGAGAGCTTACTTCTTCTTGAGCGTGATGGCTACGACGTTGAAAAAGCTATCAGGATCAAGACAAGAGGAGCCAAGACAACCACCATATCCCCTCTTAAGAAGGGTGGCGAGAGCTATCTCTTCATCGCACAGACGGGAACCAGACACACTAACGATACCGAAAGCCTTGCCTTTAAGTTCAACTCAAAGGGTGAAATCACCGAGGAATATAAGCTTCCCTGCCATACCGCTATGAAAATATGCGTTGGCTATTCGGGTCACGGCGAAGACTATGAGGCAGTAGTTGTAAACTATGAGAGCGGTCACTGGTCCGGCTCAGAGGATATATACATCTATCTCGGCGACGAGACGGGTTACTCTCCCGACAGACGTATCGAGCTCCCCGGTCTTTCCGCAGTCGAGGGACAGATGATCGACTTTACCGACAACGGTCATCCCGACGTGCTTGTTGTAAACTGTGCTGAGAATCAGCCCAGCCTTTGTACAGGTCTTTATATTTACCACAATGAAGGAAACGGCCCTGACATCAATCTTCGCGAGGACGTTCCTACTCCCCTTCCTCACGGTGTTGCAATCGGCGACTTCCGTCATTCCGGATATCTTGATATAGCTACCGGCGGTATTCACAGCCGTGAGCTTCAGATCTTCCACGGAGGCCCCGACGGATATTCCGAGGATAGAATGCAAAGAATAGTGTTCGGCCCTAAGCCCTTCAAGCACGTTGATTGGACGCAGATCGATCTCCTTGCATTATCAGGTTACACCGACGGTGGTGCCGCTGATATAAGAGATAACGGTGAATTCAGATGGATGTTCACGGCGGATCTTAACAATGACGGATACCTTGATCTTATCGTTCCTCTTATCGTCGGATGCCGTGCATTCATTCTTTGGGGCGGTCCTGACGGATTCAGCACCGACAATATGCAGATACTCGCAACAGACGGTAATGCCTGCGTTAACGTAGCAGACCTTAACGGTAACGGTTATCCCGATCTCATCTTCGGCGGACATATTTCCACCAAGAAGAAGATCGCACGTGAATCTTATATAACCATTTACTGGAACGGCCCCGATGGCTTCAAGGAGAACAGAAAAACTATGCTTCCTGCATGGTGTGCGAACTCTGTTGCGATTGGTGACTTCAACGGTGACGGTGTTCTTGACATCTTCGCTACATCCTACTCCAATGCTCTTGTACGTGACCTTGATTCCTACATATACTTCGGTGACAAGGAGAAAGGCTTCACCTTTGACAACAAGCAGCAGATCTTCAACAACTCAGGATGCGGATGTGTTGCAGGAGACTTCAACTTCGACGGTTACATCGACCTCGCTGTCGCCAGCCATAAGAAGGAGGGTAACCACGTCTGTGAGTCCTACGTATACTGGGGCGGTCCTGACGGAATTAACGAGACCAGAAGAACCGTTCTTCCCACTCGAGGTGTTCACGGTATGACCACTGTTGATATCGGAAACATTATGGACAGAAGTGATAACGAGTATTACTACTCCGAGGCACACAAGATCGAGGGAGGTGCTACTCCTAAGTTTGCCGATTGGGATTCTACGGGAGGAATCAGAACCTCTGTTTCCATGGCGGTAAGATTTGCAGACACCGAGGAAGCTCTTGAGGATGCAGAGTGGAGCCGTGAATATGCGAGCGGTGAGCACTTTGACGTAGATACAAACGGTAAGTATATGCAGTATAGACTTAACCTTGTAGCTAAGAGCGGATGCGGTACTCCCCGTGTAAGTGCGGTAAGAGTTCACTTCGAATAAACATAAAAAGGTTGGATCCTCGGATCCAACCTTTTTAACTATGATAATAAATCAGAAAGCCTGACGAATTCCTCAGTGCTAAGACGCTCGCCTCTAACGGTATCGGGATGTCCAAGCTCACGGATAGCTTCAAGTACCCTATCCTTCGGAAGTCCAAGCTTTACGGAAAGTGCATTCTGGAGTGTCTTACGTCTCATCTCGAACGCAGCACGTATCAGGGATCTGAAGAGCTTCTCGTCCTTAGGCACGTACTTCGGGTCTTTATAGAGATCGATACGAACTACGGCACTGTCAACCTTGGGTGCAGGAGTAAACGAGCCTGCTCCGACTCTGAACAGCTTCCTTGTAGTGCCGTAATAACCGAGTACCGCCGTTATAGCACCGTAATCCGAGCTGCCCGGCTTTGCAACAAGGCGGGATGCAACCTCGTTCTGTATCATTATGGTAATAGTATCAAACCTTACCCCCGACTCAAGAAGTCGCATAAGAATGGGAGTGGTTATGTAATAAGGAAGGTTAGCACATACAGAAACGGGCATACCAGAGGAGTATTCGTCGACAATAGACTGAATATCAACCTCCATAATATCACCGTTAATAACCGTAACGTTATCGTACCCGCCAACAGTCTTTGAAAGCACGGGAATAAGTCCCTTATCAATCTCGACAGCAACAACTCTCTTATATCTGAGTGCAAGCTCTTGAGTAAGGCAACCGATACCGGGACCAATCTCCAAGATCATTCTTTCGGAGGTATCCGCACAGTTATCAGCTATATCCTCGGGAATCATTCTATTGATAAGGAAATTCTGACCGAATTCCTTCCTGAAGGTTATTCCCGCATCGCTCATAAGCTCTCTTATGACGGAAAGATTACACAGATCCATATAACACCTCAAAATAACAGATCATACAATGAAAAAAAGAGGATCGCTCCCCTTTAAATAAAATAGATGGAGCTGGAGATGGGATTTGAACCCACCGCCTATTGCAACATTGGTACGTAGTACCAAATTACGAATCCATGTGACGCTAGTCACATCATTCGTAAAAAAAGCTCCGCATTGAAAATCGATATTGGAGCTGGAGATGGGATTTGAACCCACGGCCTATTGATTACGAATCAATTGCGCTACCACTGCGCCACTCCAGCACACATCGACTTGTATATTATACCACCGAAATGCGTATTTGTCAATATTTTATATAAATTTTATTCAATTTATTCAATTTTAAAAAATGAATGGGACGGAAGAAAAACCGTCCCATTTTGAATTTATGCAGTCTTTTTAGATAACGATCTCTGAACTAACTTAACAAGCTCTACAATAGGAATTATCAGTGCACCGAGGCCAATAGCAATTGCATACTCCAAAAGACCTACCGATACGAATCCGAATGCATTCGCAATAAACGAAATCTCAGTAACAAGAGTAGTTGCGATAAGAGATCCGATAGTGGCAATGAACAACACCTTATTATGCGACTTCATAGTAAAGAGGCTGCCACGCTGACTTCTCATGTTGAAGCTATGGAATATCTCAGCCATCGACATAGTCAGGAACGCCATTGTAATACCGTGCTCACTGTCAATTATATAAGCTGCACCGTACTCAAATCCAACACCGATGAAGTATGAGATAATTACAAGCATAGTGACGAGTGCACCCTGATATACAACGTCGACACCCATTCCGCCTGAGAAGATTCCCGATTTTGCACTTCGCGGCTTTCGCTTCATTATATCAGCCTCTGCTCTCTCCATACCGAGTGCAAGTGCCGGGAAGCAATCCGTAACAAGGTTGATCCACAAAAGATGAACGGGATGAAGTATTGTGAAGCCTAAGAGCGTAGCTACAAATATCGCAAGAACCTCACTCATATTCGAGCCGAGAAGGAACTGTATAGCCTTTCTTATATTATCGTATATACGTCTTCCCTCTTCGACAGCACCGACAATAGTAGCAAAATTATCATCAGCGAGAACCATATCTGCGACATTCTTGGTAACGTCTGTACCCGTAATGCCCATTCCGACTCCAATATCCGCAGACTTGATGGACGGAGCATCATTTACACCGTCACCGGTCATAGCGGTAACAAAGCCCGCATCCCTCCAAGCATTTACAATCCTTGTCTTATGCTCGGGCTGAACTCTCGCATATACACCGATATTTATATATTCACGTGAAAACTCTTCGTCCGACATTCTGTCAAGCTCGGAGCCTGATATAGCACGAATGCCTTCTTCGAGTATGCCGAGCTCCTTGGCAATAGCAATGGCAGTATCTATATGATCTCCCGTGATCATAATCGGGCGGATACCCGCAGATCTGCACTCCTCAATAGCTGTCTTTACCTCAGGACGAACGGGATCGATCATTCCCGTAAGACCAAGGAAGCAAAGTCCACCCTCAAGGCTCTCGGGAGAAAAATCGGTGGGCTCTTCGTCATAGAAGCGAGCGGCACAGGCCAGAACTCTGAGAGCACGGTCTGCCATAGACTTGTTGGCATCGATAATAGACCTTCTGTATTCATCGGTCATCGGAACAGGTACACCGCCCGAAATATAATGAGTACATCTATCAATTACAACGTCGGGAGCACCCTTAGTATACTGAACAGTTCCGTTTTCGCTTCTATGAACTGTGCTCATCATCTTTCTCGATGAGTCAAAGGGGGCCTCTCCAATTCTCGGATAGCCAGCCTTAAGATCAGTTTTAGGAAGTCCGAGCGTATTAGCCCACGCAACGAGAGCCGCCTCAGTGGGCTCACCCGTAACCACGCCCGAGGCATCAAGCTCAGCATCGGAGCAAAGTGCCATGGCACGTGCAAGAGACTCGCCGGATTCGCCGAAGAAGTCGACAACGGTCATCTTGTTCTGTGTAAGAGTACCCGTCTTATCCGAGCAAATGATCTGTGCACATCCAAGCGTTTCGACAGCGGTAAGCTTTCTGATTATCGCATTACGCTTCGACATATTCGTAACACCGATGGAAAGAACTACGGTAACGACCATAGCCAAACCCTCGGGTATGGCGGCAACTGCCAAGGAAACAGCAACCATAAAGGAGTCGATTGCGAGTCTCGGAGATAAGCTGCCGGCACGAATTATCTGAACACCGAAGACAACGGCACAAATACCAAGGACAAGCCAAGTAAGAGTGCCCGAGAGCTGATTAAGCTTACGCTGAAGGGGTGTCTCTCCCTCCTTAGCCTCGGTAAGTGCATCGGCGATCTTACCCATCTCGGTATCCATACCGGTAGCTGTAACAACGGCTACTCCTCTACCGTATACTACGGTAGAACCCATGTAAACCATATTTTTACGGTCTCCGAGGGGTACGTCAACCTCAGTGGGCTTAAGGTTTATAATATTGATAAACTTAGTTACGGGGACAGATTCGCCCGTAAGAGCCGCCTCCTCTATCTGAAGACTGGCATTTTCGATAAGACGTGCATCAGCAGGAACCGAGTCACCCGCCTCGAGAAGAATAATATCTCCGACAACAAGATCCTCACTGTTAATAACCTGCACCCTGCCGTCACGCATTACCTTGGATTTGGCTGATGACATAGCGGCCAGAGCCTCTATCGCTCGCTCTGCCTTGCTCTCCTGATAAACACCGAGAACCGCATTGAGAATTACAACTGCCAGAATGATAAACACGTCGGCAAGGCTCTCATTTTCAATAACAGCTAAAATACCGCTTACAACAGCAGCAGCTAACAGAATAATGATCATAGGATCCTTCAGCTGCTCAAAAAACTTAACGATAAACGACTTTCCCTTTGCTTCATTAAGCTTGTTCTTACCGTTCTTCAAGAGGCGGGCATTTGCCTCTTCCATACTCAATCCGTCCCGTGTGGTATTCAGCTCCTCGAGTGCCTTATCAGCACCCTCGAGATAGTACTTCATGAAATATCTTCCTTTCAAAAAAAGTTAAACCCGTATCTCGCTTTCGCTAAATACGGGTAATTATCAAAAAATAAAAGCCCATGCATAGCACAAAACGATGACAATGCATGAGTCTGGCGATTTGAAGTAAGCCAGGCGTAAGGCCATGATGTTGACTTACTACGCACAAGGTGCGCACGCTACTCCCCCACACGGAGTTTACTACCATATTGTAGCATTAAAACATAATTTTGTCAATATCTTTGGTGAAATATTATTTATACTGCTACACCTAGTATTGATTTCTATTTTAACCTTTATACCAAAAATGACCGATAATCAGCTTATCGGTCATTTAATCTATTATTTTAACTTCTCGAAGAAGCGTCTCGCTACGTCAAAGATCAGAACTGTAAGAGCAATCAGAAGAATAATCAAGAGCTCATTTCCCCTAAGAGGTGTGCTCCTGAATATTGTGCCACCGAAATAGATGATCATTATCTGCACTAAAGCAATAAACGATAGGATCAGGAGAAAAAGCCTGTTTTTCAATATACCGTGGAAAATAAACAGCCTATCACTCCTTGCACAGAGACAATTAAAAAGTCCTGCAAAAATGAACAGTGCATAAAATGCCGTCAGGTGGCGTGCAGAATCGGGAAACACCGCTCTGAAAAATCCGTGTCCGAGGAAAAGAACGAGCAAAAGCAAGGTAAAGCCTCCGTTTAAAAGAACCTTTTTCACTACGTCTGAAGAAAGAATGGGCTCATCACGCTTCTTCGGCTTTTCCTTCATATAATAATCCATCGGTGCTTCGCCGGAGAAGGCTATACCGCCGAGAGTGTCCATTATTATATTAACCCATAGCATCTGTATTATGGTAATCGGGGTATCTACACCGATAAATCTGCCTAGGAGAGTGATACCGCAGGCGGCTAAATTCATAATCAGCTGGAATGTAATGAATTTCTTGATTGACTTGAATATTGTCCTGCCGTATAAAATCGACTTACAAATCGCATTAAAGCTGTCATCGAGTATGACAATATCACCTGCACTCTTTGCAATATCCGTGCCGCTGCCCATACTGAAGCCTACGTCAGCCAGCTTAAGTGAGGGAGCATCGTTAATACCGTCTCCCGTCATACCTACAACGAGATCCAGCTCCTGGGCTAAGCGGACAAGTCTCGTCTTATCCTGGGGCAAGGCCCTTGAAACAACGGCTATTCTTGGCAAAATTCCCTTCACCTCATCATCGGACATTAAAGCCAGCTCATCCGACGTGACGGCGACGTCACCCGACACGCGGGAGAAAATACCGCAATCCTCTGCTATACTGACAGCCGTATCCTTATTATCTCCCGTAACCATTACAATCTTGACACCTGCGTCCTTTACCCTGCTTACCGCACCTTTGACGCCATCCCTTAGCTTATCCTTCAGCACAACAAGACAGACGAGGGTAAATCCACCCTTTACACTGCCTTCTGCTATTGCTATTACTCTCTCGCCACGTGATACGGCAAGGAGATACTCGCTCCTTATCCGCTTAAGGTCCGATATTATGCTCTCGCCCCGTTTATTCATCACGGAATTAACCATAGACATTATTATCTCGGGGGCACCCTTGATAAGCGTTTTTCCATCCTCGAAGGTAACTGACGAATGCTTTCTTTCACTGGAAAAATCTCTTTTCTCTCTGATAGTTCTTTTTTCCGGCTTATCTCCAAGAAAGAATGCGGCTAATGCTCTGTCGGTTGAATTTCCCCCTATTATTTCCCCATCGGGTGTGACAGCACAGGCAGTATTATAGAACGATGAAGCGAGTAGAGTATCATATATGCTATCCGATTTATGAAAGGCCCTCCTACTCCTATATACGTCGGTATCGGTAATTATCCTGTCAACAGACAGCGTACCCTTTGTCAGCGTTCCCGTCTTATCCGTAAAAAGAATATTAAGAGAACCTGAGGTTTCTATTCCTACCAGCTTCTTTACAAGTATTTTATCTCTTATCATCCTACGCATATTAGCAGTAAGGACAACGGTTATCATCATCGGCAGCCCCTCGGGGACAGCGACCACCACGACCGTTATCATAAGCGTAAGTGCATGTAGGAGGGTTGAGAATACGAACCGTGCATCCTTGAAGGATGCTCTGATATTATCTATCACGAAGCCATTATCGACCAGAAATACCGAGAATAAATATGACAGTCCGACAAGAAGAGCCACAAGGTAACCGATTTTACTGATAACGCCCGCCAGCTTCTCAAGACGTATACGAAGTGGGCTCTCACGTGTCTCGGTCTGCACGTCCTTGGCTACTATACCGTAATAGGTCTTATTACCGACACGCTCAACCCTCATATATCCATCTCCCGAGGTTACAACAGATCCTCTGAAGAGTGATGAGGAGTCGGAAAGCTCAAGCCCTCCGCCCAATGAGGGTGCCTTATGAACCTCTATATTCTCGCCGTTCAGTGCTGACTGATCGACCGTAATTTCACCTTCTATTATCTTCCCGTCTGCGTGTATCAGCTCACCTCTTGATATTGCGAGTATATCACCTACAACTACGTCATCGGGTGATATTTCGGAGAGCTTCCCTGATCTCAAAGCTCGGAGGTACGTCCCACGCCCCTCACGCTCAAAGCGTTCAAAGGCAACCTCGCTACCGTATTCCGAAAAGGTAGATACAAGAGTTGCTATAAGTATTGCGGCTACAATTCCGAAGACCTCAAGCAAATTACAGTTTCCAAGAGTGAAAATCACCTCGAGTGCGAGGGCAATCATCAATATTTTGATTATGGGATCGGACAGGTTATCGATAAAACGTCGGATAAGTGATTTTTTTCTGACTCGCTCGAGGGCATTTGATCCGTAAGCTCTTCTCGACTCGATAACCTCTTCCTCTTTAAGACCCGTTATTTTACTATTCATATATCTATCCTTTGCTTTTCTGTTAATAGACTATATGAAATAAAAATAAAAAAAATGATGGAAGACATAAAGGAGTCGGCAAAGACACCAATATCTTCCATCATTCTAAAAAACCCGCGAGAGCCGTGTAAGGCAATTTTTAACCCGGATTAACCAGGTGGGTGCTCTCTCTCTTGCTTTGTGCTTCCAACGTCCGATAGCAGAAGGTATTAAAACAGTTCCGCCTCGGGAGGCCTGCATCCCGCAAAGAGAAGTCCAAGCTCCCCTTGTAAGTGTGTCGGTCCAAATATCACAATATCACGCACCCCGCAGGAGAGAAATTAATTCTCGTCGTAGTCGACCTCGCTGAAGAGAAGATCGTTGAAGTAATCCTCAACCTTCTCAAACTCGTCATCGTCGTCAATAGTCTCGAATATCATATCGTCTCCGTCTATTGTAGCACGAAGAATTACATACTCGTCGCCCTCATCGTCAACGGGAACAAGTGCAAAATAAAGCTTCTCATCGATAGTGCATCTCGCATAAAGCTCAAAGTCCTTCTCTTCACCTGTCTCCTCATCGGTAAGGGTGATAATATTATCCTCGAGCTCCTCGGATACTTCCTTTTCAAGATCTGCCATGTTAACCTCCATAAGATATTATTTATTTTCTATATATATTTTACTCTATCATTATGCATTTGTCAAGTGGTTATATATTCATATAAGCTCTGCAAGAATGGAATTGCTTACGTAGAAGCCACGCTCGGTCAGCTTAATGCGTCCCTCGGAAATATCTAAGAGCGAAAGCTCTTTAAACCTACCCAGAATTTCCTCACGTCCCTCTTGGAAGTCACATCCGAAGCGTGATCGGTAATCTTCAAGCGAGAAGCCGTCACGTAGACGCAGATGCATCATCGCATATTCAAACGAAGCGTCATCAAGAGTCTGCTCCTCCACCGAGTAATAACCAATGCCGCATCCATTCATATATTCACATACACTGTCGGTATTCGAATATCTTCTACCCAAGAAATAGGATGCCGCCGCTGCTCCGAGACCGATATACTCCCTTGCCTGCCAATATTTGAGATTATGCTTCGACTCTCTTGTGTCCTTGGCATAATTAGATATCTCATAGTGAATATAGCCATGGCTCTTCAAAAGCTCCGATGCGGTATAGTACATATCGCATTCCTCATCCTCGTTAGGTAAAATCAATGAGTCCCGGTTATTATACAAGGGAGTTCCCTCCTCAAGTATAAGTCCATAGACCGAGATATGCTCGGGAGAAAGAGAAACAGCTTCCTCGAGAGTTGATAAAAAGCTCTCGCGAGTCTGATTCGGAATACCGTACATAAGATCGATGCTGACGTTATCAAATCCTGCATCTCTTACCGTATTATAGGCACGGATTGCATCGGTCTTATTATGTATTCTTCCGAGTGCCTTAAGCTCACCGTCATCGAAGCTCTGCACTCCGATGCTTATTCTGTTTACGCCGATCTCCTTATACGAGAAAAGCTTGTCAAGGCTTACGGTGCCGGGATTCGCTTCAACGGTAAATTCGATATCCTTTCCAAAATCAAAGACATCTTTTAGGGCAGAAACAATTTTGGAAAGCTGCTCAGGCTGAAGCAGGGAGGGTGTTCCGCCGCCGAAATAGACTGTTGATACAGCTGTTTCACCGAATGATCTATACTCGTTTATCTCTCGGACCAGCCTATCGATATAAAGATTGGAAACACATCCCGCACTTGTCGGCAGTGAGCAAAAATCGCAATAGCCGCACTTCTTGATGCAATACGGTATATGAACGTATAGCCCGATAGGATCAGTTATCATCATCGAGCCTCAAGACTGCCATAAATGCCTCGGGAGTTACCTCGACGCTTCCGAGCTTACGCATCTTCTTCTTTCCTTCCTTCTGCTTCTCGAGGAGCTTCTTCTTTCTTGTGATATCTCCTCCATAGCACTTAGCAAGGACGTCCTTACGCATAGCCTTAACCGTTTCACGTGCTATTATCTTAGAGCCGATAGCGGCCTGAATGGGAATCTCAAAGAGCTGACGAGGAATATTCTCCTTCAGCTTTTCTGCAATCTTTCTTGCACGGCCGTATGCTCTATCCTCGAATACAATGAAGGAAAGTGCATCGACAACCTCGCCGTTAAGCATAAAGTCAAGCTTTACAAGCTTGGATGCAGCATATCCCTTTAGTTCATAGTCAAGAGATGCATATCCCTTAGAGCTGCTCTTAAGAGCATCGAACAAATCGTATATGATTTCATTAAGAGGAAGCTCGTAGTGGAGCTCAACTCTCTCAGTATCAATATACTTCATATCAATGAATACGCCTCGTCTGTCCTGGCACAGATCCATAATACCGCCAACGTAGTCGGTGGGGGTAATAACCGTTGCCTTCATTATAGGCTCATACGAGGTATCTATCTCATCGGGGCTCGGGAACATAGAGGGGTTATCTATCATAACCGTCTCACCGCTCTTAAGCTCAACCTTATAAATAACCGAAGGAGCTGTGGTAATAAGATCGAGGTTAAATTCTCTCTCAAGCCTCTCCTCGATTATTTCCATATGCAAAAGACCAAGGAAGCCGCATCTGAAGCCGAATCCGAGTGCGACGGAGGTCTCGGGCTCATATACAAGCGATGCATCATTCAGCTGAAGCTTCTCAAGTGCATCTCTGAGGTCGCCGTACCTTGCACCGTCAGCGGGATATATACCCGAGTAAACCATGGGGTGTACGTCACGGAAGCCGGGAAGAGCCTCCTCTGCACCGTCAAGAGCTGTGGTAACCGTATCACCGACTCTGGTATCACCAACCGTCTTAATGGATGCGGTTATGTAACCGACCTCACCCGCAGAGAGGTAGTCGGTCTTCTTGAGACCGAAGGGCTCCATTGTACCCACCTCGACAACGTCGAACTCGGTTCCTTTAGCCATAAGACGAATTCTGTCCCCCGCCTTGATAACTCCGTCGAATATTCTGATATATACAACGACACCAAGATAGGAATCGTAGTGGGAATCGAAGATAAGAGCCTTAAGAGGAGCCGTAGGATCACCCTTGGGACAGGGGATATCCGTTACCGCCTTTTCAAGAACGTCCTCGATATTAAGACCGCACTTAGCCGAAACAGCAGGACAGTCCATTGCGGGTATTCCGATAATATCTTCTATTTCATTCCTTGTACCCTCGATATCGGCAGAGGCGAGATCGATTTTATTAATTACGGGAAGGATCTCAAGATCATTGTCGATAGCAAGATAAGCATTCGCAAGAGTCTGTGCCTCGACGCCCTGAGTGGCATCTACGACCAAAAGTGCACCCTCACAAGCCTGAAGCGATCTCGAAACCTCATATCCGAAGTCAACGTGACCGGGAGTATCGATAAGATTGAAGATATAATCATTACCGTCCTTGGCTCTGTAATTAAGCTTAACCGCACGTGCCTTGATCGTAATACCACGCTCACGCTCAAGATCCATATTATCGAGGATCTGTGCCTCCATATCACGAACAGCGACAGTGCTGGTCTTCTCGAGGAGTCTATCAGCAAGAGTCGACTTTCCGTGGTCTATATGAGCTATAATTGAAAAGTTTCTTATATTTTTCAGTTCTGTCACTTTAAAAAATCCTTTTTGGCTTATTCCGCCTCTACCATATTTTTTGCCGCATTCAGATACTTCTCCGCCTTATTCTTGAGGCTTTCCTTATCCGAATCGTGCACTAGAACGTAAATTTTAATTTTCGGCTCGGTACCCGAGGGGCGAACAATTATCTTATCATCCCCAAGAAGAGTATAGTAAAGAACATCGGATGAGGGCTGTCCTGTCGATGTGATATCCCCCGTCTTCAGGCTTTTTACCTCACCTGTCATATAATCTGCTACGCTGATAACGTCAACACCGGCGATATTAGAGGGAGGGTTATTTCTCATCGAGCTCATTACTCTCTTACGCCTCTCAATTCCGTCAAGCCCCTCCATATAGATGTCTGTCACGCTCTCGCCGTAGTAGCCGTACTCCAGGTAAAGCTTATCAAGTGCATCGGCAAGAGTCATACCCATCTTGCTGTAATACGCAGCCATCTCGAGAATAATCATAGATGCCTCAACGGCATCCTTATCACGTGCGTACGTACCGAGAAGGTATCCGTAGCTCTCCTCAAAGCCGAGGATGAAGCCGTCAGCCCTTCCCTCCTTCTCATAGTTCTTGATCGTCTCTCCTATGAACTTGAAGCCCGTAAGAACGTCATGTAGCTTAACACCGTGAGTCTTGGCAATCTTGTAGGCCATATCAGTGGATACAATGCTCTTCACGCAAAATGCATAATCGGGAAGTGTACCGCATGCACATCTCTCCTTGATTGCGTAGTCGAGAAGCAAGGCACCCATCTGGTTACCCGTAACAGTGATAAAGGAGCCATCCTTAACTCTAGTCATAACTCCGACTCTGTCCGAGTCGGGGTCGGTAGCTATTATGAGATCGGCATTCACCTTATTGGCAAGCTCGATTCCCTCGGTAAAGACCTCTTTGTATTCGGGATTAGGCTTAACTACAGTCGGAAAATTACCGTCAGCTACCATCTGGCTCTCTACTGTATAAAGATGCGAGAGCCCTACTCTCTTGAACACCTCGGGAACAAGCTTACGTCCTGCTCCGTGCAAGGGAGTGTAAACAACACGGAGGCTATCGCCAAGCTCGGAGATGAGCCCCGGATTTATAGATGTGGAGATTACCTCATCAATGTAATAATTATCAAATTCCTCGCCGAGAACAGTGATGAGCCCCGATTTTACCGACTCATCAAAATCAGCGATCCCCGAAAGATCCAAAGGATCAAACCGAGAGCTCTCCTCTGCGACAATTTTAGCGTGCTCGGGAGAGAGCTGAGCACCGTCCTCCCAATAAGCCTTATATCCGTTATATTCCTTCGGATTATGGGAAGCTGTGATATTAATTCCGGCGAGAGCACCTGTCTTTCTCACCGCATACGAAAGCTCGGGAGTGGGGCGAATGTCATCGAATATAAACACTCTGATGCCCGCACCTGCAAGCACACACGCAGAAACTTTAGCGAAAAGGCGAGAATTATTACGTGAATCGTATGCTATTGCAACGCCTCTTTCTTCACCGGAGAGCCTTTTTATGAGAGCGGCAATGCCTCTCGTCGTACAAGCTACGGTAAATCTGTTCATGCAACCGATACCCATGTACATTGTAGAGCGTAGACCCGCAGTACCGAATGACATGGGAGACGAAAACCTGAGAGCCTTGGCTTCTCTGTTATCGGCTATTGAATAAAGCTCTTCCTTCTCTTTTGCAGTAAGCGAGTCGGACGACAGCCACCTATCGTATTCGAGCTGATAATTTTCCATTAAATAGGACCTCCGAATTATGCGAATATATAATTATTTCTGTAACTCAAGCAGAGCAAGAGCAAGCTGATCGGGACAAGAGGTGTCCTTCATTCCGCACTTAATGCCCTTGATCTTCTTAATAGCCTCTTCAACCTTCATACCGCAAACAAGGGATGCAACACCCTGGGTATTACCCGAGCATCCTCCAACGAACTCGCACGCTGTGACGATTCCGTCCTCTACCTCAACCTTAACCATGCGGGAGCAGGTTCCGTGTGTCTTAAACTCAATCTGTTTTTTCATAGTTATTCCTCTATTCTAGATTTTTATAAATTCCGACGATAAAATAATCGGTGGTAAACAATGTTAAATATGTAAGAAGTGACGTGAACTGTCTGCCATCAGCTCTGAAAACTATACTGAAAAGCTGTCCTTCCGAATTATCCGAGGTTATGGAGAGAGTATTTACTCTGTAAACCGTGTGTCCGAAGAACTTCGCCGCAGACATAACGTCCGAGAGGCTGAGATTCAGCGACTCAGGCACCCTGATCTCAAGATATCGGTCATCATCCCCTGAGTAGTACGAATGGGAAAATCTGTCAGAAACAAGAGCGTACTTCAAATCCTGCATTCCGTCAGGGCCGAAAACGGGTGTAACGGCACAAACCTTAAGATCGTTTCTGAAGATCAGCTCCTCAACGGTAGGAAGCCTTATACCGCCACGCTCCTCAAACGGGAGAAGGATGTATGAGACCTCACCTGACAAAAGCTGTTTTATGCACTCGGAGAAATCACGGCTATATCGCACACGGGGATCGTCGAAGTCCTGGGAGAGAACGTCGTATGCCTCGTCTGCGAAGACGTTTTTAACGTATGTGAATACACCGGGCATATCCTCACCGATGAGAAAATCGGTATCCGAGTAGCCGATACGCTCGGTATATTCGGAGAGGATGGATGCGAGTGCGGCACGGTCGAGATTATCCCTAAATGAAATATACGACCTCTTCAATTTATCAATCCCGTCGTCCACGCCGTCTTCAACACGTGTTAAGGGCAGATTTAACCTATCCGATATAAAAGACAGTATATCAAAAAGTCCGAATTCAAGATCTACCATAGCATCAACACTCTCGCGGATGCTCTCAAAGAGATCTCCGAGCTCCATAATTCTGAGCTCCGTATTCGCATTATCAAGATCTGCGAGTCTGTCAAGATTGGACAGAGTGACCTCATCGGGGGTAAAATAGATATCCTTTTTCATACAATCCCATTTCAAAGTATTCGTGCGACACAGCACGAATATCAATTATTTTTTCAAAAATCCCTTGATTTTTGCATATCTCTGTGTTATAATAAACCGTACGTTGCAAAGTATCGCAACGAATACGCCGGTATGGTGGAATTGGCAGACGCGTCGGACTCAAAATCCGAAGGTAGCAATACCGTGTCGGTTCGACCCCGACTACCGGCACCAGAGAACAAGATAGGTTCGCCTATCTTGTTTTTTTATTTTCATAAGCATGCTTGAAGGCTCTGCCTATGAATCTTGCTATAATTCCCTGCTTCTTATATTCATTCTTGAAAAGAAAATAGCTGAAAACAAGGAGGATCACGGGAACTACGCTGAATCCTCCGAGACTAATGCAACGGTAAATAAATACTCCCGTGAGAATAAGCATGGCAAGATGATAAATAGGAGCGGTTGTAAGAACGCCCTTCAGAACAGTTTCTCCGTTTTTCTCCTTAATCCTGCCCCTGAAGAAGGTTCCGACAATAAAGCCGTTATCCTTGCTGGGGCCTCCGACCATTTTGCAGGTTATCGTCACCCTGCCATTCTTCTCGTTTACGAGCATGACGGGCTTACCAAGCTTTTCGTCGAAGATTACCTTCTCGTTCACCGCCTCGTGGTTCTTCATTGTCTCAAGGAGCTCTTCCTTCGATAGCGGAGATTTTATCTTAACAAACTTCACTTTTATTCTCCAATACAAGAATATACGATATTTCTGAGCCTCGAATGAACGAGTGCGTGGGACGAGAATCCGGTACAGTGCTCAGCGTGGAATATCGAGATGCCCGTCGCGGGATCGGCGGAAAGATATGAGCCTCTTGCTCCGTCCCATCCGAATTCTCCTACCGACGTAAGATTTCCAACCGATTTAGGATCCATATTGGTACGAACTCCAAGTCCGTAGCCATATCCCGGCACGTGGGGGCAAGCCTTACGGAAGCCCGGTATGAGCTCATCGGGGAGCGAATTAGCTCTGATAAGATCAACAGCGAACGAGGAGAGTATTCTCTCTCCGTTTTTACCTACTCCACGCAAAGCAAGAGCATCTGCGAGCAGAGCCTGATCCTCCGCAGTCGAAATTATACCCGCTCCTCCGCTGTGATACTCAGTACCGAAGACGGAGAAATTATTCTGCTTATCAAGCTCTCTTATCGTATCGTCCCCCGGACGGTACTCATATTCACATGCTACTCTGTCAAAGATCTCGGGAGTTCTCTCGAAGCCCGTGTTCTTCATACCGAGTGGCTCGAATATATTCTTTTTCATGTATTCTGCGAGGGGCATACCCGAAACAAGCTCGATCACGCCTCCCATTACGTCAAGCGAGAGACTGTATTTGAACGTCTCGCCGGGATGAGAGCAAAGCGGCTCATTTGCAAGTGCCCTGACAACGTCCAAGGTGGGACATCTTCCTTCTGTCTCCTCCTTTACACGCTTTATTGATTCACAAGTGGTGTTATACGCCATTCCCGACGTCATATTAAGAAGATTCTTCAAAAGTATGGGAGACCTCGCGGGCTCAAGGGTATAGTTCTCGTTTACGTATTTTCTGACCTGCATATCCTTATACTCGGGGAAATATGCATAGAGAGGATCGTTCAGCATTATTTCACCTCTCTCAATAAGCTGAGCAGCCGCCACCGCAGTCGATACCTTAGTGATCGAATACATATTGTAGAGTGCATCACGCCTTGCAGGAGTGCGGAACTTCAGATTATCGTATCCGTTAGTATACCTGAATATCTCCTCGTGATTGCGGTATACAATCGTATCGCTCGAAGGGATACTGAGAATAGGGAGATAATTATCCAGAAAGCTAATCAGTGTATCAAATTTCATAAAAACCTCAACGCTTTAATTCAATGACAGTGACTCCCGCATCGCCCTCGCCGTACGCTCCGTGACGGTAGGTAGCAATCCTTTTATCACCCTTGAAATATTTCCAGAGTGCCGCACGAAGTGCACCCGTACCCTTACCGTGGATAATCCTTACTGTGGATATTCCTGCGAGGATGGCATCATCGAGATATTTATCTACAACGAACCATGCATCATCACCGATCATTCCACGTACGTCGACCTCAGGCTTGAAGGTGGAGACAATAGTCTTCTTGACCTTTCCCTCTCCTGCCTTAGGTCCGGACTCCTCTTTTCTGCGGTATTTTACTCCGTCCTCGAGCAGCCTGATCTTATCCTCGGTAACCTTTGCCTTAAGAATACCCGACGTAACGAGAACAAGACCGTTTTTGTCCTTCAGAGCGGCTACAACGCCCTCTTTTCCGACGGTTGTCAGATATACCTTATCACCGACCTTAAGCTCCCTTGGAAGAGTGTAATCGTCTTCTATATCCCTGACGTCAACGCCTTCAAAGAGTTTTTCAGTCTCACGCATACGTGCTCTGACCTCTTCACGGGCACGTGCTGTCATCTCATCACGCTTATCTCTGTTCTCCTGCTTCTTGATATCCTCAAGCTGACGGAAAACGAATTCACTCGATGCTCTGGCACTATCGAGTATCTGTCTTGCCTTAAGGACGAGCTTGGATATCTCCTCCTCACTCCTTGAGATCTTTTTCTCAAGATCAGCCTCGGCACGGGATTTATACTCCTCGTACTCACGACGCATCCTTTCGGCAACCTCACGCTCACGCTCCATAGACACGCGGTCGCGGTCAAGCCTTTCGATAACGTCCTCGAATCTCTTATCATCACGCTTGATAAGCTCCTCGGCACGTTCAATTATGCTCTTCTCCATTCCGAGCTTCTCGGAAATGGCAAATGCATTCGAGCGTCCGGGTGTACCGACTACAAGCTTATAGGTAGGCTTAAGAGTCTCGATATCAAATTCACAGGATGCATTCTGCACTCTGTCGGTATCGAGAGCATACGCCTTCAGCTCAGCGTAATGCGTTGTGGATGCAGTAAGAGCACCCCTCGCCTGAGCTCTCTCAAGAATCGAGATAGCAAGGGCGGCACCCTCAATAGGGTCAGTACCCGAGCCAAGCTCGTCAAACAGTGCGAGCGAGCGGGAGCCGATTTTATTCAGAATATCAACTACCGTAACCATATGGGAGGAGAAGGTAGAAAGAGATGCCTCGATACTCTGCTCGTCTCCTATATCGACTAAAACCTCGTCGAATACACCCATTACCGAGGACTCGAGTGCGGGAATCTGAAGTCCCGACTGAGTCATAAGGACAAAGAGTCCAAGAGTCTTGAGCGTAACGGTTTTACCTCCCGTATTGGGACCGGTAATCACGAGTGTATCAAAATCCTTACCGATAGAAACGTCAATAGGCACAACCTTATCCTTATGAATAAGTGGGTGGCGTGCTCTATGAAGCTCGATAATTCGCTTATCGGTAAGCGTAGGACGCTCTGCACGCATATTCATGGCAAGCGTCGCACATCCAAATACAAATGAAAGCTCCGTAATATTGTGATAATTCAAGGAGATGGCCGAGGAGAATTCACTGACCTCCGCCGAGAAGGACGAGAGTATTCTCTCGATCTCGTGCGTCTCTTTTGCGGAAAGCTCTCTCAGCTCATTGTTCGCCTCGACAACAGCCATGGGCTCTACGAAAAGCGTTGCACCCGACGACGAGGTATCGTGAACAAGACCCTTAAGCTCGTTTCTGTATTCGGACTTTACAGGCACAACGTATCTACCGTTACGCATTGTAACGATATTGTCCTGAAGATATTTATTTCTTACTCCTCCTATGTAGCTCTGAAGGGTGTCCTTTATCTTGTTATTGGTATTTCGGATCTTTCTTCTGATTTCTGCAAGCTCCGGGCTGGCCTCGTCCGCTATCATATCCTCGGAGATTATAGCCCTGCCGATCCTAGTCTCAAGCGACTGATTCGGAAGCATACGCCTGAATATCTCGTCAAGAGAGGTCTCAAAGAGCTTGTCATTATCAATATATTCGAGTACCATACGGGATGAATACAGAAGAGAGGCTACGTCAAGGAGCTCCTTGGGTGAAAGGACCGCTCCCTTGTATGCTCGCTCCGCTGCAGAAAGTGTCGACTCAGGAGCACTGAAGGATGGATATCCCTTAGCATTTATGAGCCTTTTCGCATCATCCGTATAGGTTTGTCTTTTAAGTATAAAGTCGAAATCGCACGAGGGCATAAGAGCCATCGCACGTGCTTTGGCACCGTCGGTAGCACAGCACTCCGCCAGCATTTCGATTATTTTATCAAATTCAAGTGTCGATAGAGTTTTTCCGGTAAATGTCATTTTACCTCTTCACCTCATTATAAAATTCAAGTGCTCTGAAGCTCCTCTCAAGGTGATTGAGAAGATACTTCTCCGATGCGGTCGAGAAAAGATGCAGATCATCATCGCTGATTTTATAAGAAAACATACGCTCAAGCGGTGCGAAAATGGAATAGCACATAGCATCACGTGCCCCCTCGGAGAGTATGCACAAAATAGAGCTCTCGTGGTCGAGGGCGAGTCTGTCGCCGCCCCTCTCGGATACTCTGTGACACCTCTCGCACTCCATTGCCGCCGCCATGACGTCAAGGAAGAAATCTCCCTTTGTCTCACCGCACCTTGAGCAAGCAACTACATCGGGCATAAATCCCAAAATAGCCGCAAGCCTTATTTCGAAGGTAGCCTTAACCTTCTCAAGGTCAAAGGTACCCTTGGAGATGGCATAGAGTGTATTCAGAGCCAGACGGAGAAGATCGTTATCCCCCTCCGACGTCGCTACGTCCTCTATCACCTCTGCCACGTACATAGCAAGTGCGAGGCCATCAAGCGAGTCACGCAAGGAATAAAAGCTCTCAATAAGCTCAGCCTCTCTCACAAAAAGCTTGTCTCCGACTCCGTAAAGAACGAAGGAGCTGTAACAAAACTGCTGAGTCGATGACATCTTTCTGCTCTTCATGGAGCGGGAGCCCTTAGCCAACGCACTGACAACTCCCATTCCATCGGTATATACGGTGATAAGCCTGTCCGACTCCTTAATATCGGTAGAGCGTAGAACTATACCGCGTACCTCGGTCACCATCACATATCTTCCCTATAACCGAAATTATTTATATTGAAATCGCTATCACGCCAATTTTCCTTAACTCTTACGTATAGATCAAGGAAGACTCTGGTATCGAGCATTTTTTCTATATCCGCACGTGCCTTCGTACCGATAAGCTTGATGCATTCTGCATGCTTACCGATAATGATTCCCTTGTGAGAAGCCTTCTCGCAGTATATTTCAGCTCTGATGGAAACTACGCCACGCTTCTCTGTCCATTCCTCAATCGTAACGGCTGTGCCGTGAGGGATCTCCTCATCAAGGGCACGGAGAAGCTTCTCTCTGATGATCTCGGCTGCAATCTGTCTCTCGGGCTGATCGGTAATCATATCCTCGGAGAAGAACCACTCTCCCTCGCTGAGATACTGCTTACACTCATCGATGAGAATGTCAACGCCCTTACCGCTCTTCGCCGCCATGGGAACAACGGCATCAAAGGAAAATGCGTCTGCATAAGCCTGAATGGTCTTAGCTATATTTGCGGGACGTACGGAGTCTATCTTGTTGACAACAAGAATAGCACGCATCCTATCCTGCTTTAATCTCTCGATGATATTTCTCTCGATATCACCAACCTCTTCACGTGCCTCTACAACGAGTATCGCATAATCGACTCCTCCGAGAGTCTCCGAGGCAGTCTTCACCATAAAATCACCGAGCTTGGTTCTGGGCTTATGGAGTCCGGGAGTATCGAGGAATACGAACTGATCGTCTCCTACGGTATAAATACCCGTTATACGGTTTCTGGTGGTCTGAGGCTTGCTTGATACAATAGCTACCTTCTCACCGATTATGGCATTCAAAAGAGTGGATTTTCCTACGTTAGGTCTACCTACAATTGCAATAAATGCAGTCCTTTTCATATTTCTGTCCTCATATTTCTATCATTCCGACGATTTCCCTCTGCCTTCTGCACTGCTCTTCATCATCTCCCTGAGATCTCTCGTGATCGTATCCGAGAAGATGAAGCATCGAGTGGACGGTGAGGAAGACTACCTCCTCAAGGAAGGTGTTACCTATCTCACGTGACTGAGTATATGCTCTCTCAAGCGAAATGACTATATCTCCGAGCTCAACCGTATCCGAAGGATCAAAGGAGAGTATCTCGTCCCTCTCATACATCGGGAAGGATAAGACGTCGGTCGGGCGGTCTACACCTCGGAATTCCTTATTCAGCTTATGAATGTGTGCGTTATCGCAAAGCGTTACGGAAACCGATGCATCGTTAATAACGCCCTCATAGTCAAGGGCCGCCGTGACAGCTCTGCGGATAAGAAGCTTGAAGTAGTAATCAGCCTCGGGAGCATCGAAGGTCTTCGTAAATCTAATGTGTACCCTTCTCACCGTTCTTGCCCTCCTTTATATCACCGTGCGATCTGTATTTCTTTGTTCTTTCATCCTTTTCAAATTTGTCGTAAGCGGCTATGATCTTCCTTACGAGATTATGTCTCACAACGTCACGCTCCGAGAACTCAAACACTGATATTCCCTCTATTCCGGTAAGAACACGTGAGGCGATGGAAAGTCCGCTCTTCTTACCGTCGGGAAGATCGGTCTGTGAAAGGTCACCCGTAACAACAGCCTTCGAATTAAAGCCGAGACGGGTTAGGAACATCTTCATCTGCTCGGGAGTTGTATTCTGTGCCTCATCTAGGATTATAAACGGATCGTCAAGCGTGCGTCCTCGCATATATGCAAGAGGTGCGATCTCAATAGTTCCCCTCTCCATATGACGCTGATAATTCTCAGCTCCGAGCATCTCAAAGAGTGCATCGTATAAAGGACGGAGATAAGGATCGATTTTGCTCTGAAGATCTCCGGGGAGGAATCCGAGCCTCTCTCCCGCCTCGACAGCAGGACGTGTGAGTATGATGCGTGATACCGACTTACTCCTGAGAGCCTCCACCGCCATTGCTACCGCCAGAAACGTTTTACCTGTACCCGCAGGGCCGAGACCGAGGATGACGGTATTATTCTTAATGGCATTCACGTACTTCTTCTGTCCGATGGTTTTAGCCTTGATAGGCTTACCTCTGTTGGTAATGCATATGCAATCCATAGAAAAGTCATCGGGACCGTCATCAACTCCGTCACGTATAATGCTGATAACGTATTCCACGCTCTGCTCGCTTAGAGTCTCGCCGTCTCCGATCATTCTCTTCATATATTCGAGTGCACGGACTGCATCGTCAATCTTGCCGGAATCTCCTGTAACAACAAGAACGTCACCTGAATCGGGTGCTCCGCCGCCGTTAGAAATACGAACGTCAAAGGCACGCTCAACCATCCTGACGTTAGCGTCAAAGGCTCCGAAAAGAGCTCTCGTCGCCTCATTCGATTTTGTCATTACTATTTTCTCTGCCATATCCCGGGCCTCTCTGTATTTACTCAATCAAAATCTCATCGAAAACACCGACCTCCGAGGAATAAACTACCCTCGATATTACCTTATAACCGTCCTCTGTAAACTCGCTATCGGTAGAAATACTAATGAGATCATACCTCTCTGCCATATTCTCAATCAGCTCTCTGTGACGTAAAAATGCAAGCTCGATGAGCTCTCCGTCAGAGCGATCAACCGACTCGTATACGGGCTTGGAGGCGTATGCTCTCGTTATCCCAAAGGGTAAGGATGTATCGTACGGTGTTACGATTTTTTGCTTTTCTACTATTATATCACAATCACTACTCTGATTTCCATAGTTTTTAAAAATATTTACGCTAAAATTAAAAAAATTTATATAGACGCGAGACAGCTCGTTTTCATAGCCTGCAAGTACGGTCTCTACACGTTTCGATTCACTGCTCACGGAGTCGGTAAATTTTCCCTTGACGACTCCCTCCGCATGACAAAAAACCGTACCGCCCTCCGTCTCAATTATCCCCGAGATAAGAACCTCGCCCCGACGCACGACATCACCGACAGAAACGTTGGCAACCCCCTTTTTCACAACGATTTCTTCAATTACGCAATCTCTTTCTGCCACGATATTACCTACGTATTGTGGATTTTCCGTGTTATATGAGTGCGATTTGCTTTCCTTTATTTCAACGTAAGCGACCGTACCCCTTCTGTTAATATTCACCCACGCTAATTCGCCGTTCTCACTTAAAACCGAGGTCTCAACAAGGCCGAGATCGATTCCTCTCCACCGCTTTCCGATATCCAATCCGCACTCACTCAGCATAGTCTCGATCTCCTTGTCCGTGAGGCTCTCATTCCCCGAGACGCGAACATCCCACACTAACCCCGACGTCATGAAGAATAAAAACGAAAGGATGACGAAGCAGCTAATCGAGGCGATTCTGTGCTTAAAGAAACCTCTAAGTCCCTTCATTCCGAAAACGGACCCAAGGAGCACTACTCTATCGCCAAATTCTCCAAGAAAGCTTTTGTACCCCGACTCAGACACCGTGATTATTTTATCGGGTGTTACGCTCGCAGATAGTTTCCTCTTCAAGAGAAAGGATGTGATCTCTGTCATCGATGCATCCTTCAGGGTTATTCGGTATTTTCCGAGCAGTATATCAACGAGCCTTCGCATAATCCATCTCCACTCCACATATCTTCCCTAATATTTCGACACTTTTATCTTCAAATACAGATAAACACAGTCTCTCACCGCGTACCGTTATCCTACCGCTGTGCGACAGCATTACAACAAGCGTATCAGAAAACTCGCACACTCCAATAACGTTCACCGCAACAAGTGCCGCACCTATCCTTGTCTTTCGTATCTCAAGGGAGATTTCGTTTATTCCCGTCCTTGATAACGCCCCCATCAACTGCTCATTCAGCCCATACTTTGTCATTAAATCCTCCCGCACGTCATAAATGTATAGTAGATTTTATGGTGTAAGGATCAAAATAATGACCCGTGTCAAAGAACGAAATAATCCTAAGGTTATAAACCTTGGAATAAAAAGCGAAATATCTTCTCTAATTAAGCTTCTACTTATACTCTTTTTCGGAATATCCGTTTCAGGGGAAATAGCACCCTACATAATAATCGGTATCAAGCGTGCCTTATATAACGTGATCCCCGCAGCATTCCCCTTCATGATCGTGTCGGACCTCTATATCAGATACGGATCACCGGAGGAGCTATCTCCCTTACGTTACTTATTTACGAGAATAACCAATCTGCCTCCTTCTTCGGTACGTGCATTTATATGCGGAAATATTGCAGGCTTTCCGCTCGGTGCATCTCTTAGCGGTAAGCTCTATGAGATGGGACAGATTGATAAAGAGGAGTGTGAATATCTCTCTGCGATTTCAAACAACCCATCCGTTCCGTTTCTGCTGGTCGCTGTCGGAGGAATGCTCAATGAGACTGATAATAGAATAGGTCTATGCCTACTGTCAGTGACGTTTTTATCAAATATTATCGCTGCATTATTGTGGAGAAGAAAGCGAAAAACGAACCGTGAGATTAACGGAAGCGAGCTGCCAAAATACTCATTTGTCTCATCGGTGAGAGGATCTGGCGAAGCCTCAATAAGCATAGCCTCCTTCATCGCAATCTTCGCCTGCATATCGGGTTTAATATCGAAAATTCCTATAAATTCCATTGCTTTATCGGTAATAAATTCATTCATAGAGGTGACTTCTGCCATAAGTTATATATCTGTTTTGGATTTTCCCCATGCATTTAAGCTTTCGCTGGTCTCTTTTTCACTTTCCTTTGGAGGGATGTCGGTGATGATGCAATCATCAGCTGTAATAAAGAGCTCGGGCATCATAGGAACGAGATATTTTATGATAAAATTAACTTGTGCTCTATCTTCTTTTCTTTTATCCTTAATCATCTTCAGTATATAAAAAGAGCCCACCGTGATCCGAGTCACGGTGGGACTTGATTATTCGATTATTATCAGTTCGGGAAGACATCTACCGGAGGAAGCTCTATACCGCCATCGGGAAGAAAATCTACATCCGAGCCGTCTTCATTGGAGTCCTTCTCACCTTTACCGTCCTTATCATCCTTGCAGGATACAAGGCAAAAAGCAAGACATAATGCTAAGAAAAGTGAAAGTAGCTTCTTAAGCATCTGTTAATCTCCTCTCGATTACTTGCCGAGTCTCGACTCAAGTGCCTCAAGCTCAGCGTAAAGCTCTGCAGGAACTCTATCACCAACCTGTGCGTAGAATTCACGAATTCCCTTACAATCATCAAGCCAAAGCTCGTTATCAACAGAAAGAAGACCTGCAAGAGTTTCCTTATCAATATCGAGGCCGTCGATGTTGATGTCATCAACGTTGGGAACGTAGCCGATGGGAGTCTCGGTAGCGTCTACCTTACCCTCACAGCGTGCAAGGATCCACATAAGAACACGCATATTGTCACCGAATCCGGGCCAGATGAAGTGACCCTCGTCATCGGTTCTGAACCAGTTAACGTGGAAGATCTTGGGAGGATTGGAAATAACCTTACCCATATTAAGCCAATGTGCCCAATAATCGCCCATATCATAACCAACGAAGGGTCTCATAGCCATGGGATCGCGGCGAACTACACCAACTGCACCTGCAGCCGCTGCGGTAGTCTCGGAAGCCATGATAGATCCAATGAAGGTACCGTGCTGCCAGCTTGTAGACTGATATACAAGGGGAGCAGTCTTTGCACGTCTGCCACCGAATACGATAGCAGAGATCGGAACACCTGCAGGCTCGTTGAATTTATCGGAAATACAAGGACAGTTAATAGCCATAGCGGTGAATCTGGAGTTAGGATGTGCACCGGAGGTGTTAACCTTATCCTTCTTATCGTATGTTCTGTAATCCCACTTCTCGCCCTTCCAGTTAAGAGCATTTACGGGAGGATTGTCATTAAGTCCCTCCCACCAAACAGTATTGTCGTCAAGGTTATGACATACGTTGGTGAAGATACAGTCACGCATAGAGGTCTTGAGTGCGTTGGGGTTAGAATGCTCGTTAGTACCGGGAGCAACACCGAAGAAGCCGTTCTCGGGGTTAACCGCCCAGAGTCTTCCGTCGCTGCCGACACGAAGCCAAGCGATATCATCGCCTACGCACCATACCTTATAGCCCTTATTTCTGTAAATTTCCGGAGGAATAAGCATTGCAAGGTTGGTCTTACCGCAAGCGGAGGGGAATGCGGCACTTATGTACTTTACGTCACCGTCGGGGCTCTCAAGTCCGAGTATGAGCATATGCTCTGCCATCCAGCCCTCTTTTCTGCCGAGGTAGGATGCAATACGGAGAGCGAAGCACTTCTTACCGAGAAGAACGTTTCCGCCGTAACCGGAGTTAACAGACCAGATAGTATTGTCCTCGGGGAAGTGACAGATGTATCTCTTCTCCTCAGAGAGCTCAGCCCTGGCGTGAAGACCCTTGATAAAGTCACTGCTCTCACCAAGAGCATCAAGAACGTTAAGACCTACTCTTGTCATAATAAGCATATTAAGAACGACATAGATAGAATCGGTAAGCTCAATACCGTACTTAGCGAAATCAGAGCCTACAACAGACATCGAATAAGGGATAACGTACATTTTCTTACCCGAATACGATCCGCGGTAAAGCTTGGAAAGCTTCTCGTAGCACTCCTTGGGATCCATCCAGTTATTAATGTTACCCGCATCCTCCTTCTTAGAGGTACAGATAAAGGTTCTGTTCTCCACTCTGGCAACGTCGTTGATTGCAGTTCTGTGAAGATAGCATCCGGGAAGAACATCCTGATTAAGCTTGATCATCTCGCCGGAAGCACAAGCCTCCTCACGAAGAGAATTAGCCTGCTCCGATGAACCGTCAATAAGGACGATCTCAGAGGGGTTAACGAGCTCAGCCATCTCAGCGATCCACTCATTAACAAATCTGTTCTTTGTTACGTTTGTGTTCATAGGTATATCTCCTTAAAATTAATAACAGCACAATTTGGCGAAAAGCCAATTTACCACATATACATTATATCATATTCAAAATATAATTTCAAGTACATATTAAAAGATTTTGTCGAAAACGGTTAAAGTTGTATATACTGCCAAAATAGGGAGAATTCTTCCCCGCTCCCTCAATTCTACGTATTCTGTCCTCTTTTGTCGTATTTTGGCACTTTATGTAATTTTCTGTTTTGAATTGGTAATATTTACCATTTTTATATTGATAATTTTGTGTAAGTTTTTGCATCTTTCAGCCTTGATTTTTACTGGTAAATTGTGGTAAAATGTTGTTGTTCTTGAGAATTACCATAATTTACCATTATCAAATCAAAAAAAGGAGCAATGAAATGGAAAACAACGTAAAAATTCTATTAGCGGATGAAAACGGCGAGGAAAGGATGAGGATAGCAAAAGCACTCGAAAAGAGCGGATACAGATTTGTAGACTCAGTAAGAGACGGTGCTGCTGCTATACATAAGATCGCCGAGGGCGAATACGATCTTGTTATTACAGATCTTTGGATGTCCGGGCTTGACGGTATTGGAATAATCAAAAACACCTCCGCCCTCAGCTTGAAAAAGAGACCGTCATTTATTCTTATGTCTCCCGTAAATAAGCAGAGTCTGCTTCTTGAGGCATCCGAAGCAGGTGCTGAATTCTGCATACTGAAGCCCTTCGAGGCAGACTCTCTTCTTTCTTATGTAAATACAGTGCTGAAAAACAGACTCGATATGAAAGGCAGATCTCATGATAGACTCTCCGAGCATCCCGATATGGAGGCTCAGGTGACCAAAATCATCCATCAGATTGGTGTGCCCGCACACATTAAGGGTTATCAGTACTTAAGATGTGCAATCCTTATGGCTATCGACGATTCCGACATCATCAACTCCGTGACGAAGGTGCTCTACCCCTCGGTAGCAAAGAGGTTCTCCACAACAACGTCACGTGTGGAAAGAGCAATACGCCACGCAATCGAGGTTGCGTGGGACAGAGGTGACGTTGATACTCTTAACTCTTATTTCGGTTATACAATACAAAACAGCCGTGGCAAGCCCACAAACTCCGAATTTATAGCAATGATAGCTGATAATCTTCGTCTGAAGTACAAGTACACGACTGTTTAAAGTATTAAATTATCTGTTCGACTCATCGAGATGACGGCGTCCCTCCATCGCACGGGAAAGAGTAACCTCATCGGCATACTCAATATCCGCACCGACGGGAATTCCGTAGGCAAGTCTTGAAATAACTACATCGACCCCTTTTAAAAGCCTCGAGATATAGCTCGCCGTTGTATCTCCCTTGGGAGTGGGGTTGGTGGCAATAATAACCTCCCTCACCTCGCCCGTCTTAACACGCTCTACGAGCGAATCAATGTTAAGATCACGCGGGGTGATATTATCAAGAGGAGAGAGAGCTCCGCCGAGAACGTGATACGTTCCGGAATACCCTCTTACCTTCTCCATCGTGATGACGTCCTTCGCCTCCTCGACAACACAGATGACCGAATGATCTCTCGAATCGGACGAGCAAATATCGCATAACCCCTCAGTTGCGGACAAGCCGTGACAGCAGGTACACTTATGGACGTCTCTTTTTACTCCGAGTATGGCATCGGAAAATCTTTCCGCCTCAGCAGGCGAAAGATTCATAACTGCAAAGGCATATCTTGCGGCGGTTTTGGCACCGACACCGGGAATTCGTCTGAATTCCTCGATCAGCCTCTGAATAGGAGCAATATATTCAGCCATCTTATCAGAACATCATTCCGGGGATACTGAGACCGCCCGTAAGCTTGGACATCTCATCGGATGCATCACTCTCAACATTCTTGATAGCCTCGTTAACAGCAGCAACTATAAGGTCCTCAAGAGTCTCAATATCATCAGGATCAACGATCTCCTCTGCAAGCTTAACGGAAAGAATCTCCTTCTTACCGTTGATCTTAACGTTGACTACACCGCCACCCGCAGAGACGTCGTACTCACGTGCCTCAAGCTCGGCCTGCATGTTAGCCATATCCTCCTGCATCTTCTTGACCATCGCCTGCATATTGCCGGGTCCCTGATTAGGAAGTCTAACCTTCATTTTCTATACCATCCTTTATCAAACTTTTATATTAAAATCAAATTTAACGAAGTGCCGCCGCAAGCTCATCTGCGGGGGACGTCACGGTGCCTCCCGAGCCCGATGCCACCCTTACGGACACATCAGAGGGTGTAAGCTTCTCACGCTCTGCAATACAGCCCCTTACGATAGAGAGATCACGCTCGTTAGACGAAAGACTGTTAGCGAAGAATGCATTCATTTTAATCGTGAACACATTACCGCATCTGGTAACGGAAGAGCCAGTGAACTGAACCGCAAGAGACGTCTTCAGTTCGGAAATACGGTCGATAACATCCTTCCATCCGAGATAGTTTTCTTCTTTTTTAGAAGGAGCTTCTTCCGTTCTGCCCTCTTTTATCTCCTCGGTTTGAGGATTTTCAACCTTCTTTACAGCAGGAGCTGCCTTGACCTCAACGGTCTTAGGTGCGATTTCGGTAACACCCATTTTCATCATAGTGACCTCACGCTCGAGACTGTCGACACGCTCTATAAGAGCCTCAACTGTCGCCGTAGTTTTCGGATCGCACATACGTGTCAGGGCTATCTCTGCAATCGCTCTCTTGGAGTTAAATGCACGCTGCATATCGGCGAGAGCTCCCTCGAGAACCGACGTATGATATACAAGACGCACAGGCGTCAGCTTCTCCGCTATGGCTCTGAGAGTAGTATATTCAACCTCTGTAAGGTCAAGATAATCCTTTGCAAACGGTGTGTTCTTCACAACCATGATGTCACGGTACGCATCTATCAGATCCTGCCAGAATACAGAGAGATCTCCGCTGTTCATTACCACCTCGTTGACCGTACCGTAAACGGTGCTGTAATCGGATGAAATGATCGCATCAAGAAGCTTATATATCCCTTCTCTGTTACCGCTTCCAACGGTACTGAAGACAAGCTCCTCATCTATATCTCTGCCTACACCTGCACACAGCTCAAGAAGGCTTACAGCGTCACGCATACCGCCTCTCGATACACGTGCTATGACTCTGGCTCCGTCATCGGTGAGAGATATTCCCTCGTTAGTCGCTATATGCTTAAGCCTTGCGACAATATTGTCACCCGATATTCTACGGAAATCAAAACGCTGACAGCGTGAGACTATCGTAGTCGGGAGCTTATGGAATTCGGTTGTAGCGAGTATGAAGATAACGTACGTGGGAGGCTCCTCCAGAGTCTTTAAAAGTGCATTAAATGCAGAGGAGGACATCATATGAACCTCGTCTATGATATAGACTCTGTACTTGAGGACAGCAGGAGTAAAGGCTATCTCATCCTTCATATCCCTGACGTTGTCTACGCCGTTATTACTTGCGGCGTCCATCTCGATAACGTCTGTCGCAATTCCTGCATCAATACTGCGGCACGCCTCACACTCGTTGCAAGGGTTACCGCCCAAGGGAGAAAGGCAGTTTACAGCCTTAGCAAGTATCTTGGCACAGGTAGTCTTACCCGTTCCACGCGATCCGCAAAAAAGATAAGCATGCGAGAGCTTGCCCGTCTCAACCTCATACTTAAGAATATCGGTTATTGCATCCTGACCCGAGACATCGTCAAAATGTGCAGGTCTCCATTTGCGGTATAATGCTCTGTAATCCGACATAGTCCCTCCAAGAAAAAATAAAAAAGGCACATAGCGGTATACTGAGCCCGCATACGCGCCTCTTCAGTCCGTAGGTCAGAAAGAGCCATACACTCCCCCGTCGAAAATTTCTCTACATACGGTAAGGGTCACCTCTGCTCGGAACAGGCACCCTCGTGGCACACCCGATAAACCGCTTAATGCTGCTTGGTCCCCCACCTGACATGGTTCACAGCCTCGGGTTGCACAAGACCCATTCTTCAACGCAGAAAATGACGATGCAGACTACACAGAAAAAGCCCTCGGAGGGAGAATTCATCCCTGCTATAGCGGATTTCAGGTGCAAGGCACCGCTACCTCCCCGACTAGTATGGCTCCGTCTGACATACGGACATAAGTTTTTAACGATAATTATTATAACAGATAAATTTTAAAAAAGCAAGACATTTTCGTATTTATTTATCTACAAAATTATACAAATAGCTAAATAAGGAATCCGCCGCTAACATTTAATACCTCGCCCGTAATAAACGAAGCACCGTCCCCGGCCAAGAAAATGGCGGCATCAGCTACGTCGGACGGCTCGCCTATCCTCATAAGGGGAGTCTCATCGCAGAGTGCCTCCTTATCCTCAGGCGAAAGCGAGGAATTCATATCCGTATTTATAACTCCGGGGGCTATCGCATTAACCGTGATACCCGAAGGGCCGAGCTCCTTCGCCAGAGCCTTGGTCATACCGATAAGACCGGCCTTAGCGGCGGAATAATGCACCTCGCAGGATGATCCCGTGATGCCCCACATAGACGAAATATTGATTATACGTCCCGATTTACGCTTCAGCATATCGGGAATCACAGCACGTGAATAAAGGAACGCACCCGTAAGATTTACAGCTAAGGTCTCATTCCAAGCATCTAATGAAAGGTCGGTAAGAAGCGAGAAGGAGGATATGGCGGAATTATAGATCAGGCAATCGATTCTGCCAAAAGAAGAAATAACCGCATCTACCGCATTTATAACTTCGCTCTCAATAGCGGAATCCGCACGAATCGCAAGAGCACCCGTCATAGTAGCAAGCTCATCTGCCAGCTTCTTATTATTCTTATAGGTAAACGCCACGGAGTAGCCCTTCTCCCTGAAGCGTATCACGCACTCTCTTCCGATACCTCGAGATCCGCCAGTTATAAGAACAGTTTTCATTGAATCCACCCGCCTTTCTTTATTATTATAATATCAATTCGCTATTATGTCAAGTTTTATCACTTTTTATTTTACCGCTATTGACTAAATGAACTCAATAGTTTATACTTATTCTGACAAAAAGGAGACGACTCAAATGATTTTGATTATAGACAAGAGTAAGAAGGAGAGGACAACAGTATCGGAAATGTTTCACTATATGGGCATATTATCATATGCGGTGACGCCTCAGGCGGCATTTTCCGAGATAAGCACAAAATACCGTGCCATCCTCATCACAAATCCCGATTCATTTCCCGATATAACCGATTACATATCAAGACTAAGACGGTATTCTGCCAATATACCTATATTTGCTCTTTCTCCGTATCCCGAGAGAAAGGATATACCCGCAGACGGAACTTTTGATTACGATATTTATTCATCCACTCTCGTAAACGAGGTTATAAAATACCAAGAGGAAAGGTCTCTTCCCTCTCTTGGCAAATATCTTATCGCAGGTCTCGATCTCGGATGCGATATACCTACTCCGAGATATTTTGCAGAGCCCCTGAAGCTTACGAAAACCGAGACAATGATCGTCAGATATCTGACGGTAGCCTATCCCTCCTATGCAAGTGCAGAGGAAATACTTAAGCACTCGCTGAAGCCCGGTAAAATTGCTGAGCCGTCAGTCATTCGTGCACACATCTCATCGATTAACAAGAAATTCTTCCTGCTAAAAGGAAGAACCCTGATAATATCATCTCCCGGCTCGGGATACGTTATCGCTACTCCCGAGATTCTTGAAAAACAAAAACATCTCGAGTATGTATAAATTTAATCCGCGACAACCGCATATAATAAAATCGACCTAAGAAAGCGAGGATATTGTATGACAGGACTGTCGCGGATTTTATTAAAGTTCATTTCTCTGCTTTTGGGAATTGAGGAGATGCAATCCTTCCCTCCTCCGCTCTCAAAAAAGGATGAGGAGGAGATGTTCAGAAGAATGAAGGAGCACGGCGACAAGGAGGCTCGGGATATTATAATCGAGAGAAACCTACGATTAGTGTCGCACATCATCAAAAAATACTATTCATCCTACCAGGGAGCGGACGATCTGTTATCGGTAGGAAGCATAGGACTGATCAAAGCCACAGACACCTTCAAATATGAGGTAGGAACGAGGTTCGCAACCTATGCCGCAAAATGTATTCAGAACGAAATCCTTATGTTCTTCCGAGCACAGAAGAAGGTACAGAACGAGGTCTCGATCAATGATACGATCGATATAGATAAGGACGGAAATCCACTTACGTACCTTGATATAATAAGCGTTGATGAAACGATAGCGGAGGACATTGATCTTAAAGTACATACGGATAAGCTGCGTTCGCTTATAAACTCCATCCTGACAGACAGAGAAAGAGAGATAATCATTCTCAGATACGGACTTAACGGATATCAGCCGCGTACGCAAAGAGAGGTTGCAAAGCATTTATCTATATCACGTTCATACGTTTCGAGGCTTGAGAAAAAGGCTCTCACCGATCTAAAGCGTGCTTTCGGCAACGATATTCCCGATTTTTCGGATTGATGTATAAACACCAATGTTTTTCTCAAAATATTATCAGGTAATGCAACCACTGCTCCTTTCAGTTGCATGCCGCATAAGAAGAATAGAGGAAATAGGTTAATGATGATGATAATTGACAAAATCGCTCTTGTTATCGCCATTGTAGGTGCTCTTAACTGGGGCAGCGTCGGTTTGTTCTCATTCGACGCCGTAGCTTGGTTAAGCGGCGGAGCCACAACCATTCTTGCGAGGATCATCTACGTTCTCGTAGCTATCGCAGGTCTTTGGTGCATATCTATGCTCTTCCGTGAGGACGAGGATTACGTCGAAAACCGAGCATAAAATCAGTATTATACGGATTTATGGACAGCCGAGTCAGGCTGTCCTTTTTTTCGACATCGCATATTATATTAACAGGCAATATTTTTTGTCAAGTTGTTTTAAAATATAGAAAATACGGCAAAATATAGATTGAAGAAAAAATCCGTTATTTTCGTGGGGAGATTAAAATGAACATAAAACGCGGAGATATTTTTTATGCAGATCTGAGTCCGGTGGTAGGCAGTGAGCAGGGCGGCCTCCGTCCAGTTCTGATAGTGCAGAATGACGTGGGAAACCGATACAGCCCTACTGTTATCGCCGCCGCCATCACCTCAAGAATGAGCAAAACAAAGCTTCCGACACATATAGACCTAGAGGGCGTCGAGGTAGGGCTTTCAAAGGACAGCGTCGTCCTGCTTGAGCAAATACGCACAATCGATAAAAAAAGACTTAAGGAAAAAATGGGTCACCTCGATGACGGCATGATGAAGAGTGTAAACAATGCCCTCGAGGTCAGCTTCGGCCTCGGCGGAATAAATATTGGCGGATAACTTTCCGTGCATAGAGAGCGTGCCTCTTGCATATCCTTGATTAGATAAAAAACAAGGATAGGTATAAAAAATGAATGAATATAAACCCGAGGGGATGCTTATCACCTCACCAAGAAACCGAGAGCTGACATCAAGTCTTGAAGGGCTGAGGAGAGCACTTGAAAACGGAATAATACTTGAGGCAAATGCCACTCTCTGTGACCATTCGCTGAACCTGCACGTGGATTTGGGATGCGATATCCGAGCAATAATTCCAAAGGGCGAGGTACAGCTTGTCCGTGCAGGAGAGACGGTAAAGGATATCGCTATTCTGACAAGAGTCGGAAAAACCGTATGCTTTAAGGTAAAGGGCTTCGAGCTTCTGCCAAGTGGCGAGACCTTGGTTATCCTCTCTCGCCGCTCCGCTCAGGCGGAATGCCTTGTTAATTACATCTCGACTCTCATACCCGGTGATATTATAAATGCAAGAATCACGCATCTCGAGAGCTTCGGTGCCTTTGTGGATATAGGCTGCGGAGTAAGCTCCCTGCTCTCCATTGACTCGATCTCTGTATCAAGAATATCGCACCCATCCGCAAGGCTTAAGGTAGGTGAATTGATATATACCGTTGTCAAGAGCATTGATGCCAAGGGACGAATCTACGTCTCGGGGCGTGAGCTACTCGGAAGCTGGGAGGAGAACGCCGCAATATTCAGTGAGGGCGAGACGGTTAAGGGGATCGTGCGAAGTGTCGAGAGCTATGGAATATTTATCGAACTGACTCCCAACCTGGCCGGGCTGGCAGAATACAGGGATGACGTAAAGCCGGGTCAGACTGCGGCGGTGTACATAAAATCAATAATACCCGAAAAGATGAAGATAAAGCTTATCATCATAGATGCATATGACGCAGAGCAAAAAAGCGTGCCTCCGAGGTATTTTATAGATACCGAGCGGGTTACTCATATGGATTCATGGGTTTATTCCCCAAAGAGAGCAAAAAGAGTTATCGAAACAGTCTTTTCATAGCTTTTACAAAATTCTTGCATTTTCTCCTTTCTTATGCTATAATCGTAGCAAAAGGAGATAGGCTATGGTTCATATTGGAAACGATTGGGACGCTTTGTTAAGCGGTGAATTTGAGAAGGATTATTACCTCTCGCTGAGAGAATTTCTGAAGGCGGAATATTTCAGCAGAAAGGTTTATCCTCCCATGAATGATATATTCAATGCACTGAGGTACACAAGCTACAATGACACTAGAGTCGTAATACTCGGGCAGGACCCGTATCACGGAGAGGGTCAGGCACACGGTCTCTGCTTCTCGGTCAAGCGTGGAGTTACACCGCCCCCATCACTTATAAATATATTCAAGGAGTTAAATTCCGATCTCGGCATCCCCGTGCCTCCTACGGGAGAGCTTGTCGGCTGGGCACGTGAGGGGGTTCTGCTCCTCAACACCACTCTCACAGTACGCGAGGGCTCTCCGCAGAGCCATAAGGGACGCGGATGGGAGATTCTGACAGACAGAATCATCTCTCTTTTAAATGAAAAAAGCACTCCCGTCGTCTTCCTCCTCTGGGGCGGAAATGCAAGGGCGAAGAAACAGCTTATTACTTCCCCGCACCATTTAGTGCTCGAATGTGCTCATCCGAGTCCTCTGTCTGCTTATGCAGGATTTTTCGGATGCCGTCATTTCAGTAAGGCAAACGAGTTTCTGAAATCCCATTCTCTCACCCCCATCAACTGGGCAAGAATTAATGAATAAAAGAACCCCGAGGGACACAACGTCTCTCGGGGAATTTTTTTAATATCGAATAACAAAATAGAGGATAAGTATCGCACCGAGGGCAATTCTGTATACTCCGAAGGGCTTGAAATCGTGGTTCTTCACGAAGCTCATAAGGAACTTGATAGCTAAAACAGATACCAAGAATGAGGTGATGATGCCCGCCGCCAGTATCCACAGCTCGGTTGACGTAGGAGTGAAGCCGTCAAGCACAAGCTTCGCAACCTTGAGAAGCGACGCTCCGAGCATAACGGGTATCGCCATAAAGAAGGAGAACTCGGATGCCGCAGTCCTCGAGACTCCCGAGAGCATTCCTCCGAGAATGGTCGAGCCTGAGCGTGAGGTACCGGGAATAAGAGAGAGAACCTGATACGAGCCTATGATAAGAGCATCACGGTAGGATATGTCATAGACGCTCTCTACTCTGTAAGGCTTATTTTTCCTAAATGATTCAACGATTATGAAGGCTACACCGTATACAATGAGTGCAACTGCAACAACGGGGAAATTATAGAAATGCTCATCGAAGAAATCATCGAGCAGAAGACCGAGAACGGCCGCAGGAAGAACACCTACGATGACCTTGCACCACAGTGACAGTATCGATTCACGCTCCTCCTTAGTCTTCTTTTTCGAGAAGGGATATAGCTTATCCCAGAAAAGAATCGGCACAGCGGCAATGGCACCGAGCTGTATAACAACGAGGAACATCTCAAAGAAGCCTGCTGACACTTCAAGCTCGACAAACTCCGATAAAAGTATCATATGTCCCGTAGAGCTGACGGGCAGCCACTCGGTAATTCCCTCTATGATACCGAAAAGTATCGCCTTTAATATCTCTAAAATATCCATGTTATCTCCTTCAACCTGCTCTTACAATGTCGCCGGGGCTCACGACAAACGGCATTCTCATATAGAAAGTCATATACGGATGCGGAGTAGAGTCAATGGGCGTCATATTCTCATCGTAAAGCTCCTCCGCCGTAAAGGGTGAGCCTACCTTGCCGGGTGTAAGAAGCTCACAGCCCTCGCCCTTGACCATTTTGTTTCTCTGAGAGAGCATAGCAAGACCCGTATCCTTATCATATGAGAGAACGGTGGCAAGATATGCCTTCTCTTTAATATAACCCGTAGTGCTTGCGATATTCGCATCGGTGTGGGAATCGTCGAAATAATAGCCCGTTGCATAATCACGGTGGCTTACAGAGAGAAGCTCACGGTACCATCTGTCATCGTATCTATAATCTCCCGTCATATACGAATCGATCGCCATACGGTAGGTATTGGTAACAACGGCAGCATAATATGCCGACTTCATTCTGCCTTCGATCTTAAACGAATCGATTCCTGCCTCTATAAGCTCGGGGATATGCTCTATCGTACAGGTGTCCCTGCTCGACATTATGAACGCCTCGCCGTTTATCTCTTCAACGGGGAGCTTCAGATCAGGTCTTTTCTCCTCTATTATCTCATACCCTCTGATCGTATAATTCCATCTGCAGGGCTGAGCACATGCACCTCTGTTAGCATCTCTGGACACCATATGATTAGAGAGAAGGCACCGACCGCTGTAAGATACGCACATCGAGCCGTGTATAAAGCACTCAAGCTCAATATCATCGGGAACAGATGCACGAATAGCCTTTATCTCCTCAAGAGTCAGCTCACGTGCGAGCACCACACGCTTAGCTCCAAGAGCGTGCCACGCACGGCAAGCGGCGGAGCTGACAGAATTAGCCTGAGTAGATACGTGGATCTCCACCTCGGGCAAAATCTCTCTAGCCAGTGCCATAACACCGACGTCGGCTATTATAAGAGCGTCAACAGGGACACTGCGAAGCGTCTCGAAATACTCCCTCAGTGCGGGATATTCATTCTCTCTCGGCATAGTGTTAACGGTCAGGTACACGTTGACACCGTGCTCATGAGCGTATGATACCGCCTCTTCAAGCTCCTCTTTTGTAAAATTGTCAGCCGCTGAACGCATACCGAACATCTGACCTGCGAGATACACGGCATCTGCACCGTATAAAATCGCGGCCCTCATTTTTTCAAAATTACCTGCCGGTGAAAGCAGCTCGGGTCTTCTCATATAACAAACCTCGTAAGAATTATTTTTCCGCTACCAGAATAAGATCAACCTCCCAAGCGGGGATACACCTGAGCCTTCTCAAATACATCTTATACTCGGGATATTTTGAATTAAGAAAATTGATAAGGAAGAATATGTCTCTGCTTCTGTGGTAAAGTGAGACAAGAAGCGTGGGGTGGCCGTTTTCCACAGTGAGATCGGAGCCTATGAGAGCCTCGTATTCCGTGCCCTCCACGTCATATTTTATATAGTCGAATTTTTCATTCAAGCTATCAACCGTTATGAGGCTTACCTCCTCGTCCTTGTGAACGTAGGATGAGGTTGATGAGATGGTCGAGTTGCGGTTTCCGCTCGTCTTCATAACTCCATCTCCGACTGCACTGTAAACAGCCGAATTAAGGGTAACGGCCTCGACTCCCGAAAGAGTGTCAACGTATTTTCTCAGCCTCTTATAATTCTTTCCGTCAGGCTCAACAAGGACAGCCCTCCTCAGCCTCGGGAAATACTGCAAGGCCTCACGCATTGTGTCCCCATTGTATGCTCCAAGGTCGAGATAGCTATATATATCGGTTGTCGGAATCAGCGAATAAAGCTCATCCTTCGTCGAATAGCAATCGCGAAGATATGATATTCTGCCTGATAATTTATAGCGAATAATAGAGGAAAATGCATTTTTTGAGTCCTCATCGCAAAGAGATGAGTATGCCCTTACGATCTGTTCGTAATGGGTGTTATAATAGTCCTTATCAAAATACTCATCGACTCCCGCTATGGGCATATCAGGGACGTACATATCGTAATTTTCATCCATCTGAAAGAGCATATCCACAACCTCTTCCCTATTCGAGGCGAAGGACAAAAGGATAACAAAATCAGTATAGGCTTCCTTTATCTCACTGAAGCTCTTGACCCTCATTCCCCTGAAGCTATGCCCTCTGACGAAGCCGTCGGAGGCAAATATATCTGCGGGTGTAACACCCATCGAAGAGAGTCTGTCAAATAGCTTATCAGCACCGTTTCCCATACCGTAAATTACGATGGGGCGGGTTTCATTTTTAATATTGCTCCACACATCCTCATTTACAGGATACGTAGGCAGATCACTTTTTTTATACGGCATTTTTTCATCCCTTACTTGAAAAAGAAAAACGTTTGTGCTAGAATAAAAATAAAAACGGAAGGATCAAGAAAAATGGATTGTCTTTTTTGTTCGATCATAAAGGGAGATATTCCCTCTAAAAAGGTATATGAGGATGACAGCTGCTATGCATTCCTTGACATCAATCCTCAGGCACCCGTACACTGTCTTATCATCCCCAAGATGCATCTCTCATCCTTAAATGATATAGATGAAGAGAGCTCCTCTGCCGTAGCACACATAATGAGCGTGATCCCGAGAATCGCAGTAGCTCTCGGACTCGAAAACGGTTACAGAGTTGTTACGAATATAGGAGAGGATGGATGCCAGTCTGTTAAGCACCTGCACTTCCATATCCTTGGCGGAGAGAAGCTCTCTGAAAATATGGCATAATCCGAAAAGGGGCTCTGTCCCCTTTTTTGTTTTGGAAAGCAGAATACTGCCCCTCCCAACCAATTATAACATCACTTGTAAATAAAGTCAATAAAAAGGGGGATGAGAAAATAAAAAGAGCTGTTAGCGATATGCTCAACAACTCCTTTTATGCAGTTATTAAAGAAAATTTAAATCTTCTCCTTAACCTTAGCTGCCTTACCAACTCTGTCTCTGAGATAGAAGAGCTTCGCACGACGAACCTTACCCTCGCGGAATACTACTACCTTCTCAACGTTGGGAGAATGAAGGGGGAAGGTCTTCTCAACACCTACGCCGTAAGAAACACGTCTAACAGTGAAGGTCTCGGAGATTCCGCCGCCATGCTTAGCGATAACGGTACCCTCGAAAAGCTGAGTTCTGGTCTTCTCACCCTCGGTGATGCGGATGTAAACCTTAACGCTGTCACCGATATTGAACTGAGGAACCTCAGTCTTAAGCTGCTCATTTACAAAAGCCTGGATCTTATCCATAATTCTGGCCCTCCTTAAAACTACGAACATTCATGCAGAGCACGCAGAGGACTGTTCTGATAATACACCGATGTACGCCCAAATAGGCATACGCACAGTTATGGATATTATACCACAGTGATATCAAGCTTGTCAATAGTTTTTTTGAATATTTTTTAAGTAGTCTTCTCTGTCGATTTTTGTTCGTCTTTTATATTTAAAATTTCTTTAAATTATATTGTATTTTTTTAATTTATATGTTATACTATACGATGTAAAATTATGCACGAAAGGCGGTGAGCCTATGAACAATGAAAATAAAGATCTGCCCGAGTCGGAGCTGACTAATGCCTCGGATGCGGTTAATGACGAAAGAGTTGATGAAAGCACTAACACCGAAGCGAATGATGAAGCCTCTTTTCCGTCGGATACCAATACCGAACAAGATGCGGGCGAGGTGTTTGTAAACGATATATTCTCTCTTATCGAGGATGAATTGACAGATGCAGATATAACGTCCTCTACCGAGGAGATAGCATACTTCCCTCCCGAAGAGTCGGAATCATCTTCTACCGATACGGTCTCACAGGCCAAGGAAGATAATATTGAGGAAGTGAACACATCCGTCAAGGACGAGGAAGAATCCCCCTTTAATGAGCCCCCTGCCTCTTCTGCCGATCTCACAGCCGAAAAAGAACGCAAGGAGAAGAAGCCCCGTGAGGTTGGAAAAAGAGCGATAGACACCTTGTTCGACTTTGTCGAGCTGTTCATTTTCACTCTTGTCACGGTGCTCGTTGTCACAACGTTCATCTTCCGTCACTCGGTCGTTTCAGGACCTTCTATGATGAACACTCTTGATGACGGCGATAAGCTTATCATCACAAATCTTTTCTACGAGCCGAAATACAAGGATATTGTGGTAGTTCAGGATTATTCATGCGATATGGAGATTCCCATTGTAAAGCGAGTAATTGCTACTGAGGGACAGAAGGTTCGTATCGCACCCGAAGGAATATACGTAAACGGCACCCTCTTAAACGAGGAGGAGTACGTTTTCACAGATAAAAAGGACTACACGTATTTTCTCGATGCTGAGCCCTTCAGAGATAACGAAACACTTGTAGAGGTACCCGGAGAATATATAGAGTTTGTGGTTCCCGAGGACGAGATCTTCCTGCTCGGTGATCACAGAAACGACTCGAAGGACTCGAGAAAATACGGCACTATCCGTGTCGATGCAATTCTCGGTAAGGTAATTATCAGGCTCTCGCCCTTCACTACCTTCTTTAATTAGTAAATAACGGCGGTATATTATGGCTACAAATCCGATACAATGGTTCCCCGGACATATGGCGAAGACAAGACGGGTAATGCAGGAGTGCCTCCCCGAGGTCGACCTGGTGCTCGAGCTTCTTGACGCACGTATTCCGTACAGCTCCAAAAATCCCGAGATTGAAAAAATGCTCGGTACAAAGCCGCACGTTACGGTTCTTACCAAGGCATCTCTCGCAGATCCCGATAAAAGCCGTGCGTGGGTGGACAAGTATTCCAAAAATAACAAAACAGCAGTTCTCATAGACTCAACAAGCGGTCTCGGTATAGATGCTCTCGGTGCGGCTGTGCGTAAGGTAATGGCGGACAAGCTCGCAAGATATGAGGAAAAGGGTATGAAGGGACGCAAGCTCAAGGCTATGATCGTCGGAATACCCAACGTAGGTAAATCATCTCTCATAAACCGTCTTGCGGGCGGTAAGAAGGCTAAGGTTGAGAACCGCCCGGGTGTTACCCTTGCGAAGCAATGGGTTCCTACCGATATTGGTCTTGATCTTTTGGATATGCCCGGTGTTCTCTGGCCCAAGTTTGAGGACGAGCGTGTAGGAGAGAATCTGGCTATGACAGGTGCTATCCGTGACGGAGTAATAGACACCGAGGAAATTGCTATGCTTCTCTGCTCCCGTCTTATGACCGAGGCACGCGAGCTGTTTATGACAAGGTACAAATTAAAGGATGATGAGGTCGAGGATCTCGACGGATACGATCTATTTAATCTCGTCGGTAAAAAACGAGGACTTCTTATCTCGGGAGGCGAAGTAAACAGTGAAAGATGTGCTTCCATGCTGCTCGAGGAATTCCGCTCTGCCAAAATAGGCAGAATCACACTCGAATCTGCGAGTGACTTTTAACGGAGGGGATATGCCAAGCTTTGAATATGAAGAAAAGCACAGAGCCGAGGGATACACTGCCATCTGCGGATGCGACGAGGCAGGCAGAGGCCCCTTATGCGGTCCTGTCGTTGCGGCGGCGGTCATTCTCCCGCCCGACTGCATCATCGAGGGCTTGAACGACTCTAAAAAGCTTACAGAGAAGAAGAGAGAGGCTCTCTTCGACGTAATAAAGGAAAAGGCAGTAGCCTATGCGATAGCCGAGGCGACCCCTGCCGAAATAGACGAATATAATATCCTCAATGCATCAATGCTTGCTATGAGACGTGCTGTTGAGGCACTGCAGGTCAAGGCAGACTTCGCCCTCATTGACGGCAACTGCTCACGCGGATTCACCATCCCCACCGAGACGGTAGTCAAGGGCGACTCGGTAAGCTATTCGATAGCCGCGGCATCCATTCTGGCTAAGGTAACACGTGACAGAGGCTGCACCGAGCTCGACAGACAGTATCCGGAGTACGGAATAGCCAAGCACAAGGGTTATCCCACAAAGGATCATATGGATGCGGTTCGTAAATACGGGCCTACCCCCATTTACAGAAGAACCTTCTTAAAATTCTTGGATAAAGATGAAAATTCTTGAAATACTGACTCCGAAGAGGATAGTAGGAAATATCGGTGAGCGTGCCGCGGCGAAATACTTAAGGCGTAAGCACTATAAGATATTGAAGATGAACTTCGTTGGGGACGGTCACGAAATAGATATTATTGCAAAAAAGGACGGGATTACCGTTTTTGTAGAGGTAAAAACACGTACTCTCGGGCACGAAAACCCGAAAGAGCCCCGTCCTGCCTCGAGCGTCACTCCCGAAAAGCAGAGATCGATCATCTCTGCGGCAAGAGTGTATCTTTCACTGTCGCACAGTGAGGGAAAGAAGAGGTTTGACATAATCGAGGTTTATCTAAAAGAGGATAAGAAAAAGGTGGCTGATATCAGACACCTCGAAAACACGTTTAACACAAACAGTGCTTATCAAAGGCACCGTTGATATTTTCTCGCGAAAGGATACAAAATGAATTACGTAAGCACAAGAGGAGCTGGCGAGCCCGTCAGTGCCGCATATGCAATAAAAACAGGTCTTGCCGCCGATGGCGGACTCTTTATGCCCGAGAGCATCCCTACCCTGACTCTCGATACAGTTAAAGAGCTCTCGGAGGAGAAATATACCGTAAGAGCCGCAAGAATACTCTCCATGTTCCTCACAGATTACACCTACGGGGAGCTTCTCGAGGACGCAGAGGGCGCATACAGTGAAGACAAGTTCATACCCTCCCCCTCTCCTATCACAGCTATCGGTGAGCTCGGATATATGCTCGAGCTGTGGCACGGCCCCACCTGTGCCTTCAAGGACATGGCACTTCAGATAATGCCAAGACTCTTTGTAAGAGCTCTCAGAAAATGTGATGAGAAGCGTACCGCTCTTATCCTTGTGGCTACGTCGGGCGACACCGGAAAGGCGGCACTTGAGGGCTACCGCGATATCAAGGGAACGAAGATAAAGGTCTTCTATCCTACCGGAGGTGTCAGCAGTGTACAAAAGCTTCAGATGCAGACCCAAGAGGGTAAAAACGTATCAGTATCCGGTATTGTCGGCAACTTCGACGATGCCCAGACGGGTGTTAAGAAGATATTCTCCGATGCACGCATAGCTTCCATTTTAGACAGCGAGGGAGTATTCCTCTCGAGTGCAAACTCGATCAACTGGGGTAGACTCGTTCCCCAGATCGTTTATTACGTATCAGCATATTGCGATCTTCTCCGTGACGGCAGAATTGCTCTCGGAGATGAGATTGACGTTTGCGTGCCTACCGGTAACTTCGGTAACATCTTTGCATGCTATATTGCCAAGCTTATGGGCCTTCCAGTAGGAAAGCTTATATGTGCATCAAACAAAAACGACGTTCTCACAGAGTTTTTGAGAACCGGAACGTATAACAGAAACAGAGACTTCCACATGACGATCTCGCCCTCTATGGATATACTCATCTCCTCTAACCTTGAGAGACTCTTATTCGTAGCTCTCGGAGCCGAGAAGACACGCATCTATATGAATCAGCTCAATACCGTCGGCTCATATACCCTCAGTGACGAGGATTTCGCACTGATAAGTGCATCCTTTGTCGGATACAGTGCCGACGAGGAAATGACCGGGGAGACGATTAAAAGGATATATAATGAGAAAAACTGCCTTATCGACACCCACACAGCTGTTGCCATCAGTGCAACAGAGCGTTATCTCGGTGACTCTAAGGCAGAGAGAACAGTTCTTACCGTTTCCACCGCATCCGCATACAAGTTTGCAAGGGACGTTTATAAATCGCTCTCCGATAAGGATGTCGATGACATAGAGGCACTTAACGCTCTCTGTCAAATGACAGGCGTAGCAATTCCCCTGCCCCTTTCGGGACTGAAGGAAAAGGCTATCCTCCATAACGGAACGATCAATAAAGAGGATATGGAGACGGCAACCCTGGATTTCGCGAGAGCTGATTAATTCTCGCGAGGCTTAAACGTAGCACACGAGGTGTTGGCAGAGCAATCTGCTTCTCTCGGGCCTACGCAAATGCTACCTGCATAGCAATCGTTCACACCGTTGTGATAGGCACAGTTCTTTACGTCACACACGACACCGCGAACCTTGCTTGCACGGTCACAGCATTCATTCTTCATCTGATTCTCTTTCATTTCCATTCTCTTTTCCGCAAGCCGTTTGCTTGCAATCTTATTATTTGCTGTTAAAATAAAATTATTCGAAATTTGAGAGAAATAATATGTCATTATTTGCAATTTCGGATCTACACCTCTCTACGCTCGACACAACCAACAAATCAATGGAGGTTTTCGGGCACAGATGGGACGGATATATGACGAGGCTTAAGAACAATTGGGAAAGGCTCGTCGGGGAGGATGATACGGTGATAATCCCCGGTGATATATCCTGGGCTCTGTCACTTGACGAGGCGGTATCGGATCTAAAATTTATCGATGCTCTGCCGGGCAAAAAGATACTCGGCAAGGGTAACCATGATTTCTGGTGGTGCACGATGAGCAAGCACAACAAGCTCTTTGAAAAGCACGAAATCAAAACAATTTCCTTCCTTTTCAATAATGCACACGAGGCTGATAATTTCATAATAGCCGGCACAAGAGGCTGGTATCACGAAGAGGATGCCAAAAACGCTCCGCAGAACGTCGACTTTGACAAGCTTGTCGCACGCGAGGAGCAGAGACTCACCGTCAGCCTTACCGAGGCTAAGAAGCTGCAAGCCGAGGGTGGCAAGGAAATATGCGTTTTCATGCATTTTCCTCCTTACTGGTCGGGTAAGGAATCCGAGGGTCTTGTGAGGATCCTCACAAACTTCGACGTAAAAAGAGTGTTCTTCGGTCACATACACGGCAACTATACAGCTCCACCGTCGTTTGTCCACGCAGGTATAGAAATGCACATGATCTCCGCAGACTACCTGAATTTTATACCAAAGATCATAAAATAGCTTGAAATTTCAAGTTTTTTTATAAAAATCACCGATTATTTCAATAATTGCTTGACAAACGTAATATTTTGTTGTAGAATAGATTGGCTATTTTTAAGGATAAATATATAATTAATATAAAAAAGAATTTTTCGGAGGAAAGAAAAATGAGCCTTATTAAAAAGGAGCTTACCGAGAAGTCGGGCTACACACTCGAGTTTTCTGTAAGCAAGGAAGCTTATGCAAAGGCTGAGCTTGAAGCATACAAGAAGAACGTTAAGTCCATCAACGTTCCCGGCTTCAGAAAGGGCAAGGCACCCCTGCATATCATCAAGACCATGTACGGCAAGGACGTATTCTTCGAGGATGCTATCAACGCATGCATTCCCGAGGCATTCGAGGCTGCTGTAAAGGAGGCTGAGCTTGATATCGTCGGCAATCCTAAGTTCGATCTCGTATCGTTCGAGGGCGACGTTGTTCTCAAGGCTACCGGCTTCGTTAAGCCCGAGGCTACCATCGAGGACTATAAGGGTATCGAGGCTGAGAGAAAGGTTAAGAGAGTTACTGAGGCTGATGTTAAGGCAGAGCTCGACCGTGCTCTTGACAGAAATGCAAGATTTATAAACGAGTATGACGGTGCTCTCAGCGAGGGCGATACCGTTACCCTTGACTATGAGGGATCCGTTGACGGTGTTCCCTTCGACGGCGGCAAGGCTGAGGGTCACGAGCTCAAGCTCGGATCGGGCAGCTTCATCCCCGGCTTCGAGGATCAGATCATCGGTCACAAGCTCGGTGAGGAGTTCGACGTTAACGTAACCTTCCCCGAGGACTACCACGCAAAGGACCTTGCAGGCAAGGCTGCTGTATTTAAGTGCACGGTAAGATCTCTTAAGCAGCTTCCTCTTGCAGACGATGAGTTTGCTAAGGACGTATCCGAATTCGATACTCTTGCTGAATACAAGGCTGATCTTAAGGCAAAACTTACCAAGACTAACGAGGCTATGGCTGACCGTGAGTTCGAGGGCAAGATCATCGAGACTCTTATCGAGAAGCTCGTTTGCGAGATTCCCGAGCCCATGTTCGAGGCTGAGACCGAGAACTATCTCCGTGACTACGATACAAGACTCCGTCAGAGCGGTCTTGATATGAAGACCTATATGCAGTATACCGGTCTCACTCTTGACGCTATCCGTGCACAGCTTCGTCCCGAGGCTGAGAAGCAGGTTAAGCTCAGACTCGCTCTTGAGAAGATCGCAGCTATCGAGGCTCTTGATGCTACCGAGGAGGAGATCAACACCGAGTACGAGAACATCGCTAAGACCTACTCCGTAGACGTTGAAGAGGTTAAGAAGATGATCGCTGTCGAGGATATCAAGAAGGATCTTCTTACCGCTAAGGCTATGACTCTTGTTAAGGAGAATGCTAAGGTTAAGAAGGCAGCTGCTAAGAAGGCTGCTACCAAGAAGACCGAGGAAGCTCCTGCAGAGGAAAAGACCGAGGACTAATTAAATTAAAACACCACAGCCGATAGTCTTTATTGATATATAGATTGTCGGCTGATTTTTACCAAAATACAAAAAAGGGAGAATAACATGCCACTTGTACCAAACGTAATTGAACAGACCCCGAACGGTGAACGTGCCTACGACATATATTCGAGACTTCTCAGCGACAGAATCATCATTCTCGCAGATGAGGTAAACGATACTACTGCATCTCTCGTTGTAGCACAGATGCTCTTCCTCGAGGCTCAGGATCCCGACAGAGATATTTATTTCTACATCAATTCCCCGGGCGGATCTGTTTCTGCAGGTCTTGCAATATATGACACTATGAACTATATCAAGTGTGACGTCTGTACCATCTGTATGGGAATGGCGGCATCCATGGGTGCCTTCCTCCTCTCGGGCGGTGCCAAGGGAAAGCGTCTCGCACTCCCCAACGCCGAGATCATGATCCACCAGCCCCTCGGCGGAACCAGAGGTCAGGCTACTGATATCAAGATTCACGCCGACCACATTCTCAGAACTCGCGAAAGACTTAATAAGCTCCTCGCACAGCACACAGGTCAGCCTCTCGAGGTTATCGAGAGAGATACCGAGAGAGACAACTTCCTCAGTGCAGAGGATGCAGTTGCATACGGACTTATCGACAAGGTTATCACCAAAAAGGACATTTAATTTATGGCAGACTCACAGAATACTAATCTTCGCAAATGCTCATTCTGCGGAAGAAGTGAGGAAGAGGTCTCTATTCTCATCCCCTCAAAGGACGGAAAAAACTTCATCTGCGATTATTGTATTGACGTTTGCTCGGAATTCATTGACGTGAATTTCAAGGAAGCTGAGGAGCTCGATGAGGATATGCCGGAGGAGCTCACCTACGAGACTCTCCCCCGCCCCACCGAGATCAAGGCTATGCTTGATGAGCACGTTATCGGACAGGATGCGGCAAAGCTTGCACTCTCCGTAGCAGTCTACAATCACTACAAGAGGATACTTACTCTTACGGATGAAAAGCCGAAGAAAAAGAGGCTCGCAGATGAAGGAGATACTGACGATGAAGTAGAAATACAAAAGTCAAACGTCCTTCTTCTCGGCCCTACCGGAGTCGGTAAAACCTATCTTGCAGGAACTCTTGCAAAGAGCTTTAAGGTTCCCTTCGCTATTGCAGACGCAACCACTCTTACAGAAGCAGGCTACGTAGGCGAGGACGTTGAGAACATCCTTCTCCGTCTTATTCAGGCGGCCGACTTTGACGTGAAAAGAGCTGAGCACGGTATCATATACATCGATGAGATCGACAAGATCTCGAGAAAGGGCGAGAACAGATCCATCACCCGTGACGTTTCGGGCGAGGGTGTTCAGCAGGCTCTTCTTAAGATTCTCGAGGGTACCGTTGCCAACGTACCTCCCCAGGGTGGAAGAAAGCATCCTCAGCAGGAATTCATACAGATCAATACAAAGAATATACTCTTCATCTGCGGCGGTGCGTTTGACGGTATCGAGAAGATTATCGAGAACCGCAAGGGTGCATCACAGATCGGATTCGGTACCGAGAAGCGTACTAATTCCGAAAAGGTCGCTAAGGGAGTATACAAGGACGTAGAGGCTCATGACGTAGTAAAATACGGACTTATCCCCGAGCTTGTCGGTCGACTTCCCATAGTCGTAGCACTTGACAACCTTGATGAGTCTGCACTCGTCAGAATTATTAAAGAGCCGAAAAACTCACTCTCCAAGCAGTATAAGAAGCTCTTCTCTCTCGACGGCATCGAGCTCGAGTTTGAGGAGGACGCATATGCAGCTATCGCTCATCTTGCTATCGAAAGAAATACGGGTGCCAGAGGCTTACGCTCGATAATCGAGGGTATTATGCTCGAGCCTATGTACAATCTTCCCGGCGACAAGACGGTTAAGAAGGTAATTGTGACGGCAGACTACGTAAACGGCAAGGAGCCGCTTAAAATCATTAAAGAATAAAAAACAGGATCCGAGAAACCGTGTACACCGTGTACCGCTTTCGGATCCTGTTTATATTATAAATTCCATTTTCAATTCTTCGGTATTATCCTCGGAATATTCAAGCTCAAGCGAGATGAGCGAAGCTGTTTCGATCACCTCATCGCAAGATTTACAAGCACGCTTATCTATTACAGATGCAAGAAGCCTCTCAAGGAGAAAAGCAAAGCCAAAGGATGCACGGACATCCATATCACCCTCAGAGGGCGTTACGTGGCGGTATATGAGATAAGCAAGAAATCTTTCAAGTATGATTGACCACTCCGCGGCACAATCTACCGAGGAGGAATAATCAGAGAAATAATCTTTAAATGCAGTATCGGTCAGCTCGCAAGACGATAGACACTCCGCCCACTCATCATCCGCCTTTATATCGGGAGATACACCCGTCAGGCTGTACAGCATCCCGAGTCTTTCAGAATACGGGATCGACCTTTGCGAAAGAATGGCATAAGCCTCGCCTATAATATCGGAGTTGTCGGCAAGACCTTCCTCGGCTACCCCGTTATCCTCGGCAACAATAGAGAAATCAAGATAATCATCCGACGATAATACGATCCGTGCCGCCTCCTCGCATACAAGACCGAGGCCGACCTCCCTGCCGCGTCCTGTAATATTGTAAAAGCGTGGGTGCTCACGGCATATCTCGGAGATATACTCTTCTCCCTTCTCTTTTATGATATTGCAAAGCCCGCAGGGGTCAAGGTGAGGACACCGCCCGCCCTCGCAAAGAAGAAAATGAGGGACGTCCGACGTATCAACGGTGGATAAAACGCCATGAAGAGACGGGTCCGACCTATATTTATCAAGAGTCACAGGATCAATATCAATCTCCCAGCCTATACAGCAGCTTCTCTTGCATTTATCGGCGATACATTTGAAATCCGAATAATATCCCGGTGCATAAAGCTTCATATCTTACTTAGTGCTCTTTCTGTAAGAGAGAGGAGAGACGTCCATATACTGCTTAAATATCTTGTGGAAGTAGTTGGGATTGCAGAATCCGATATCGTCAGCGATCTCAGCCATTGTCTTATCGGTGGTTGAGAGAAGCTCCATCGAATAATTCACACGCATGGCGTTTATGTAATCGATAGGAGTTTTTCCTATACTCTCCTTGAACATCTTGGTGAAATAATCAGGAGATACGCTGATCATATCGGCAAGCATCTCGATATATATCTTCTCTCTGAAATTATCCGTTATATAATTCATAACAGGTCTCAGCCTGAGAACGTTATGATATATCATACGGTCGAGCTCATTCTTCGTAGACGAGTAATTTCTTAAAAGAACTGCAACCATACGGTAGATATTGGCACGAATGGGAAGCTTATAGCATACGTCTCGAACAGAGTACTCGTCAAAGCAATCCTGCATAAGAGCCGAGATAGCACCGTGAATACGGTCCTGACGAGAGAAAACGGTCATCTTATTCTTCGATTGGATATAGAACATATCGAAGACCTCGCTGTCGAAGTTCTCCATATCCTCTTCAAGCATAGCTATATTGAATATGATGCCTCTTACGGATGCATGTGACTCGTTAGCCATTACTCTCAGCATCATTGACGGGGGAACGTAAAGGAAATCACCCGCCGATGCAACCATTGAATCCGTGCCTATCTGAACCGTAACAGATCCCGACGTAATCTCTAATATCTCCATAGAATCTCTATGGCACCTTGAATTTATTATTCTTCCGCTACCGCTCTCTCGGTACATTGAGAAGGGGGGATTTGCAGATTTTGTCATCGTTTTTCTCCAAGAATTATTAATAGAAGGTCGCTACCTCTTGCTGAGGCTTCTCTGCTCTCTCGATCTTTTCGACAGTGAGCACGGGACCCGTGCCGCGGTAAAGCTTCGAATACTCAACCGCAAGCTTACCCTCGACGGTTACCCAATCACGTGTAGCGAGCTTAAGTGAGCCCATGCCCTTGGCAACCACACCGCGGTAAGCAATATCAGCCTCACAGCAGGTCATAATATGTCTGCCGAGTGCGAAATGACCGCGAGGAAGAGAGGAATCAAGAGCCGCAATGCCCTTGAAGCGAACAGTCTTGCCCGCATATTTATCAAACTCATCCGTCATATCACGGTAGAATATAGCGAAATCCTCATCCTTTATCTCGATAACGTCAGCATTAAGATCATAAGGAAGCGGATCCTCGATCTCGTCAAACTCGATCTCGCCCTCAAGATTCTCATAGCAAATATTCGCTCTCTTCGATACGCCCCTGACGATCTTGTGAAGAGCCATCTTGTCTATTTTATCGGAAACTCTGTTGAAGACTATCATCTCGGCACTTGTAAGCTTATCAACTACAAGCTGACGCATATTGGCATTGTAGGATTCAAAGGTAGTCGCATCAACCACCGATACCTCCTGGTATACCATCCAGCCGTCGGGAAGCACGTCGTAAAGCTTATCGACCGTCCACATACCGTTATACTCAATAACAATTATGTCGGCACGTGCTCTCTTCGCCTGAGCAGTGAGTCTGTCGGGCGTGAGAAGCTGAGGATCGTCGAAGGAGACCATCCTGACGTTTTCGCCAAACGAATCGACGTCAAGCTCCTCCTCGCCCTCTTCACAGCTGATTATTAAATAATTTCTTTCCTTATCGTTGAAGGACGGGTCGGACATCGTTTCCCTTATAAATGACGTCTTACCCGCCTCGAGAAAGCCTGTAAACAAATAAACCGGAATTTCCATAGCTTAAACCCCGAAGAGCTCCTTTATTCTTTCATTATCTGCATTCGTACCGATTACGCATATTCTTCCGATTATGCCGGCAGAGCCATATCTGACGTCCGCCTCACCGGGTACGTAATCAAAGTGTATCCATCTGCCGTCAGTCGAAGCAACAATACCCTTAGCACGGAGGATCATACCGTAATCATCCGACTCGGAGAAGGTCTCAAGCACGTCTTTTATCTCTTCCTCGGTAAACTTTCTGACAGTCTCGATGCCAACGCTGTTGAACACCTCATCGGCATGATGATGGTGATGATCATGGCAGTGGCACTCTTCGCCGTGATCGTGGTGATGCTCATGGCAATGGCACTCCTCGTCATGATGGTGGTGATGCTCATGGCAGTGACACTCCCCG
>JAZQYD010000037.1:0-22146 GCA_045633405.1 Eubacteriales bacterium
GTAAATCTGACGCAGGCTCCTTCCGTCACTCGCCATGCTCGTGACACCTCCCTCTCGGAGGGAGGCTAAAAAAGGCTCCCTCCGGGAGGGAGCCTATACGGGAGCAAGCCTCGCTCTACGAACACCTCATCCACCGCAAGCGGTCCCCCTTCCCCCACTGGGGAAGGCTATACGGGGGCAAGCCTCGACCTACGAACACCTCATCCGTCTATTCGCAGGCTTATATACCACGGTCTCACTGAGGCTTGCACACGCTCGGAATGATGTCTGTATTAAAATCCGAAAAGGGCATTAAGAGAACGTCAAAAACACCGTTTTTTAATTTATTAGAGACAAAATGGGGCTGAATTTAGCGAAGGGCGGGGGACACATCCCGCCGCTTTAAGGATTAGTGAAGAATGCAGCAGGTAGGTAAGCCCCCTCACGTTCGTTTTTTTCTTGTCAATATGCTCTATAACCTCCCCTCCGATTTAGACAAAAGGTAGAAAAATAAACACACGTATTGACAGTCATCGCATCATACTATATAATTAAGCTGTATATATGTACGCTTTATAGGAAGCTTTACGTTTATATATTTCTTAGGCGTATGGAAAGGAGCAAAAATGACGGAAATTCTCACGGGCAGAAATGTATATGAGACACCTACCGTAGATGTCAGCCCGATAAGCCGTGCTGACGTCATTACCACCTCGGGCGAGGTGGAGCCGCCCCGCCTTCCCGATTACACGGGAGACGAGTGGGATCCCTTCAGATTATGATCTGAAAAACGCGAAATTCGAAAATCTTTAAAAATTGAAAGGGAAAAGTATGAACAAATTTATCATTCCGCTTATTCTCGTTCTCACTCTTGCACTCGGCCTCATCTTCGTGATCGGTGCAGAGGCAGAGGATAACGACCCCGTGCTTGATCTTACGGGTGCGAACCTCGTTTTCAAAGAGAGAGTGCATATTCTCTTCGCAGTAAACGTAGAGAATGCAAATGCTAACGACGTTGAGCTCCTTATCTTCAGAGGTAAGGTAAACGTTAAGGACTGCCTGAAGGGTAACGAGGCCAGGTCTCTCCGTACCTCGGGTGCCACTGTCAACGAGGGCTCTGTTAAGGGTTACGTATTCGAGTACGATGATCTCGCAGCAGCTGAAATGACAGAGGACATTTACGCAAGAGCGTATTACACCGTTGACGGCAAGGAGTATTACAGTGAAGTAATCAAGTATTCCGTTCTTCAGTATGCTTGCAATAAGCTTGGTGTAACCGGCACTCCCACAAATAATGAGAAGCTCAGAAGCATGATCGTTAATATGCTTCTCTACGCTTCCTCTGCTCAGGAGTATTTTGAGGTTAACCTCGACAGACTTGCTACCGATGAGTACGTAAAGATCAACCTCGAGGGTGCTACCTTCGCAGACGGTCTTACCTACGGACTTATCAAGAAGGGCACCTCCTTCGACGTTTCCGTTCCTACCACGGAGGACGCTCCTTACGTTACGTGGACCGATGCTAACGGCAAGAATATTGCCGCAGGAACAGACAGACCCATCATCGCTGAGACTAACAGAACCTACTATGCGAAGACTCAGGCTGTCGAGCCCACCTTCGGCTCCTACAAGTACGTTATCATCGTCGGCGTTGACGGTGCAGGCTGCTTCTATCCCGATGATACCGATACCCCCAATATCGATAGAATCTTCGCAAACGGTGCAGTTACCCGTACTATGAGAGTTACCTCTCCCACGTCGTCCTCCATCTCATGGATGTCCTGCTTACACGGTGTTCTTCCCGAGAACCACGGTAACACAGAGAATATTCAGGTTGAGAACGGCATTCCTTACACCATGGATTCGAACTATCCCTCAATCCTCAGAGTTGTTAAGGAGGCTAAGCCCGACAGTGAGGTCGCTTGTCTTTATGCTTGGAGCGGTATCAACGGTATCGTTGAGGATGCTGATGCTATCGGTATCACTAAGATTAAGCTCGGCGACTCCTCCATCCCCACCTACTTAGAGTCGGGATACCTTGAGAATAAAAAGCCTGCCCTTACCTACATCCACTTCAACGGCCCCGATGCCGTCGGACATAACCAGGGTCACCACACCGAGGCTTATTGGGAGTCCATCGAGACCATCGATGGCTATATCGGCAGAATTTACGACGCTTACGAGAAGGCAGGCATGATCGAGGACACCCTCTTCATCGTTACTGCTGACCACGGCGGAGTTCAGTATACCACCTCCGACGGAACTATCAAGGGTACTCACGGTAACCTTTCTGACGTAGAGAAGTACGTTATGTTCGCCGCAGCAGGTAAGAACGTTGTTTCGGGCGGTACCGTTGACAATATGTACATCAGAGACACCTCCTCCATCGTTCTTCACGCACTCGGAGTTGAGACTCCCGACACCTACACCTCGCTTGTTCCTAACAGTCTCTTCCCCGACGTTAAGGATCAGGTAAGAGTAGAGTATCACGATCCCGATCTCCCCCGTTACCGTGTTCCCGAGGCTACTCCTCTTAAGGGCTCGGATAACTATATCACTAACTTCGTTAAGAAGGACCTCGCAGTATACCTTCCCTTCGACGGTGACACCACTGAGCTTGTAAATGGCTCTTCCGTTGACTCCTACGGTAAGATCACCTATCAGGACGGTTACTTTGGCAAGGGCGTTCAGCTTGAGGACGGTTACCTCAACGTACACGCTAACTTTGCTCCCGGTACGAACAGCTTCACCATCTCTACCTGGGCTAAGTTCGCAACACCCGATAACGGTATCGGTCCGATGATCGCTACTAAGTCCTGGGGTAATTCGACAGCCGGCTTCGCCTTCGGTACGGGTAGATACGCATCCGTTGAGAGACAGGATCACTTCGGAGCACTCGAGCTTGCCAACGGCTCTGCAAGAGTTCGCTACGCAGGCGGTGCAAATTGCCCCGAGCTTGCATTCCCCTCCGATTATATCTACGGCTGGTTGCACCTCATGATCACTGTTGATAAGGACAGAGGTCTTGTTACCGTATCCTATGACTTCAACGAGTCCTTCGTTGTTGATATGCCCGCCTCCATCATGAACGGCGACCTTACCGGTATTGTTGATTACATCACTCTCGGTGAGGATACTTCGGGCACGTACGTTACTAAGAACGGTGTTGCATTCGATGAGTTCATGATCTTCTACGGTGCTCTTGACAGAAATGACGTTGAGGGGCTTAAGGCTTACTACGGCGTTGAGTCCTCCGCTCCCTCCGAGGACGAGGTTACTGCTCTTGATAAGCTTAATCCCGACGTATTCTTCGAGTTTGACGGTTACACCCAGAATACCGGTGCCGTTGACACTAAGGTATCCAAGTACGGTACTCTTGAGTACGGCGAGGGCGTAAGAGGCAATGCCGTATACCTTGACGGTGCCGACTATCTCACTCTTGACGACTTCAAGCTCGGAACCGAGAGCTTCACGCTTTCTACCTGGGTATATCCCACCGACCTTGCATTCCGCTCGGGATACCGTCTTCCCATCATCTCTACGTGTAACAGTGATGCACGTGAGGGTATGGGTATTAACGTATTCTTCAATACCGAGCACGGTAACGTTCTCGTAACCATCGGTGACGGTACTGCAGGTCTCCAGCAGGCATCCCAGACCTTGTGGAAGCCCACCTACCTCGGTAACAGAACTCAGGAGCAGCAGGATGCTCTCTATGCAGGATATCCCACTCATGAGGAGTTCGCTAATCAGTGGTACCACGTAGCTGTTGTTGTAGACAGAGAGGCGAAAACCCTTAAGGTTTACCTTAACTTCGAGATAATTATCGACGCTAAGCTTTGCTATTACAGCTCGTCCAAATTCCTTCCCGAGACCTACACTCCCGACAACTATCCTCTCACCGTAGGACAGCTTGGTAAGACCAACAATACCACTCCCAAGTTCTACGTTGACGATTTCATGATCTTCAAGAGAGCACTTACAGGTGCTGAGCTCTACAAGATCGAGAGCTTCTATAAGAATCCTCTTTCCGATTACGTTGATAAGGCACCCGTTATTGACCTCGGCTTTAATTACGACTTCGAGAATAAGGGTACCTATGACGGCGGTATCGAGCAGGAGGGAACCGTTCCCTTCGTTAACGGTTATATCGGCGGAGCAGCACAGTTCAAGACCGGATCTCTTGATCTTCAGGATCTCGAGCTTGGCAAGAACGCTATGACCGTATCTATGTGGTATAACACCGAGAAGGTTAAGTATTCGGAGGGCGGCAGACCCTACCGTTCTAGCCTCTTCGCTACCGCTTACCTTGCAGAGTCCAATTATCAGGGTCTTCACGTCGACTTCAGCCGTGAGTATAACTGTATCTTCGTTCATATCAATAACGGAACCGATTCTGCACGCGGATACATTATGGCTAAGTTCGATCAGGAGGTTGTTAAGGACAACACGTGGATCCACATCGCTGTTACCATCGATCCTAAGCCTGCCACCGGCGAGAGATACGTAAGAGTATACATCAACTTCCAAGAGGTTGCTACCTACTCTGATACCTCCCCCGCTAACTTCGGCAATAACTACTACGACGGCGGCGAGGGCTTCACTCCTCACATCGGTGCCGACGGTAAGGGTAACCTCAATTACACCGCTAACGGACTTATCGACGAGTTCTTGATGTTCGACACTGCACTTACCGCAGAGGAGATCTCGAAGCTCGGTCAGTACTACGCACAGTAATTGAAAAAAGAATTATATCCTTAATAATTCGGGACAGAGAGCCTTGTGCTCTCTGTCCTTTTTTTGCCCGAAGGCAAAAAAAATATTGAATAATTACGGCCCATTTTCGCAGTGGCGAAAATCTTCTTCCGATTGTAGGGCGAAAGATAAACCCCGACCGACAAATGATGCTTGCACGTGCGGCTCTTTGTTCAAAATGTAAAAAAGAGCCCATCTTTTTTGGTCAAAACGTAGAAACGCCAAAATGCTTGTTGACTTGACTCCCCATATCAATTACAATTATAGTAATAGTAAGTATTAAATATTAGCCTAACTATATACACTCTTATGAAAGGTATGCTATTAAGACAATAGCGGGACATTTTTTATGAAAGACACGGTAAAGACCTTCGGTAGCTACAAGCATGCGATAATAGTAGGCGTTGACGGTGCGGGATGCTTCTATCCCGATGAGACTAACACGCCGAATATGGATAGAATTTTCAAAAACGGAGCGGTTACCTATACGATGAGAGTCACCTCTCCCTCTGCCTCGTCCGTTTCCTGGATGTCCTGCCTTCACGGAGTACAGCCCGAGAACCACGGCAACACCGAGAATATTGACGTAGAGGCGGGCATCCCCTATCCCATGGAGTCGAAGTACCCCTCGATCCTAAGAATTGCGAAGGAGGCACGCCCCGAGGAGGACGTAGCTTGCATCTACGCATGGATAGGCATCCACGGTATCGTTGAGGACGGTGCAGGGCTCAACAATCAGAGAATAAGAGACCCCGGCATTGCCGACTTCTTCGAGTCGGGCTACCTTGAGGAGAAGAAGCCCCTCTTGGTTTACATCCACTACAACGGCCCCGACGGTGTCGGACATCACGCAGGACACCACACTCCCGAGTATTATCAGTCGATCGAGCTGATGGACGGGTACATCGGAAGAATATACGACGCCTATGAGAAGGCGGGAATGATCGAGGACACCCTCTTCATCGTCACCTCCGACCACGGCGGTATCAATAAGACTCACGGCGGTCTTCACGACTGTGAGAAGTACGCTATGTTTGCCGTAGCGGGCAAGAACGTGACTAATACCGAGATAGAGGATATGTATATCCGTGACACCTCGGCAGTAGTTCTCCACGCACTCGGCATCGAGATGCCCGAGACTTATACCGCAAGAGTACCCTCGGGTATATTCCCGGACGTCAAGGCAGAGAAGAGGCGTGAGTACCACGATCCCGATCTCCCCCGCTACCGCCTCCCCGAGCCTACTCCGTCGGAAAATAGCGGAAAATATATCACGGATTTTGTGAACAAAAGGCTCCTCGTTTATCTCCCCTTCGACGGCGATACCAAGGACGTCCTCGGCAGAGAGGTCATAGAGCACGGTAAGCTCACCTACGAGGACGGCTACTTCGGCAAGGGCATCCAGCTCGAGGACGGCTACCTCAATATCAAGGACTTCAAGCTCGGTGCGGGAAGCTACACGATCTCTATGTGGGTCAAGAGTGCAACTCCCACCAACGGTTACAGCCCCATGATCACCAACAAGCCGATGTCGAGCGAGGCTGACGGCTTCGTATATGCTAACGGACGCTATGCCAGCGTTGAGAGACAGGATCACTACGGATATCTCAACGTCGCTAAGGACGGTCGGTATGCATCGGTGAAGAATAATATGCCGAAGAGCTATATCCACGGCTGGCTCCACGTCACCGTCATCCTTGACAGAGAATCGGGCGAGATCCGCCTCGCTTATGACTTCGGGGACTTTGAGCGTCAGGCACTTCCCGAGACCGTCACCCCCGGCGTGTCTCTCGATAACGCATATGACTACCTCACCATCGGTGAGGCTCCCGACGGCAATGCGGCTTATAAGTCGGGTATCGCAATAGATGAATTTATGATCTTCGAGGGTGCATTCGACGAGAGCGATATGCAGGGTCTCAAGAGATACTTCGGCAAGTAAAAATATAAAAGACAGAAAGAGATAATATGAAAAGGATAATTATTCCGCTTATCATCATCCTTGCATTTGCAATCGGTGCTGTCCTCTGTATAAATATAGCGGCGGATACCGACGGGGCGTCCACTCCCGAGCTTACCGTGACGGGTGCCAACCTCGTCTTCTCGGACAGGACACGCCTCATCTACGCCGTCGACGTGAAGAATGCCCCCTCGGAGTCTGTCGAGCTCCTTATCTTCAAGGGGGAGGGCACACACGTCAAGGGTTGCCTGAAGGGTAAAGAGGCGGCAGCTCTCACCACCACGGGCGAGACGGTCAGTGAAGGGGAGATCTGCGGCTTCGTCTTCGAGTACACCGACCTTGCCGCGGCTGAGTTTACCGAGAATTTATATGCAAGAGCTTATTATAAGGATGCACTCGGCAACGAGTATTACAGCGAGGTAGTGAAGTATTCACCCCTTCAGTATGCGTGCAACAAGCTCGGTATGACGGGCACGGCTACGAAGAATGAGAAGCTCCGCAATATGCTCGAGAGCCTCCTCATCTACTGTGCATCGGCACAGGAGTATTTCGGTATAAATACCAATAGACTCGCTACCGATCAGTATTTCAAGTATTACCTTGAGGATGCGACTCTTGATGACGGCATGACCTACGGTCTTTATAAGAAGGGCGAGAGAATAACCGCTACGGCTAACGTCTCGACAAGCAAGCCCTACGTAACCTGGCGTGACGGCAACGGCACATCCGTATCCACGGATACCACCCTCTCGCTCCTCGCCGACAGAAACAGAACTCTTGTCGCATCCCTCCAGAGCGAGAAGCCTACCTTCGGCTCTTATAAGTACGTTGTCATCATAGGAGTTGACGGTGCGGGATGCTTCTATCCCGATGATACGAGCACCCCCAATATCGACAGCATATTCGGCAAGGGTGCACTTACACATACGATGAGAGTTACCTCTCCCTCCGCCTCGTCGGTCTCTTGGATGTCCTGCTTACACGGCGTTCTCCCCGAGAACCACGGAAACCTTGAGAACTCGACCGTTGAATCGGGCGTTCCCTATACGATGGACTCGAAGTATCCCTCCATCCTCCGTGTTGTAAAGGAGGCTATGCCGACGAAGGAGGTAGCCTGCTTCTATGCATGGTCGGGCATCAACGGTATCGTTGAGTCGGGTGCGGGTATAAACAAGGAGAAGCTCGGTGACGCCGCTATCGTTACTAAGCTTGAGTCGGGATACTTAAGCATGTATAAGCCGACCCTCACCTATCTCCACTTCAATAACCCCGATGCGGTCGGACATAATATCGGTCACCTCACACCCGAGTATTTCGCATCTATCGAGACGATAGACAAGTACGTTGGAAGAATATACAACGCCTATAAGTCGGCGGGTATGGCGGACAGTACACTCTTCATACTCACCTCCGACCACGGCGGTATCAACAAGACCCACGGAGGACTTCACGATACCGAGAAGTACTCTATATTCGCAGTGGCGGGTAAGAACGTGACGAACACCACTCCCGAGGACGTGTATATTCGTGACACCTCGGCGGTAGTTCTCCACGCACTTGGCATCGAGATGCCGAGAACCTATACGGCACAGGTACCCACGGGTATCTTCGCAGATATGACGGCGAGCGGTGAGAGATTCGAGTATCACGATCCCGATCAGCCGAGATATCACCTCCCCGAGCCCACCCCCACCGAGGGCACAGACGGATACGTCACGGGCTTCACCGATCATGAGCTTATCACCTATCTGCCCTTCGACGGCGATACCGAGGACGTCCTCGGCAGAAACGTCATAGAGAACGGTAAGCTTACCTACGTTGACGGCTACTTCGGCAAGGGCATCCAGCTCGAGGACGGCTACCTCAATATTGAGGACTTCAACCTCGGCACGGGAAGCTACACCATATCTATGTGGGTGAAGAATTCGACACCCACCAACGGTTACAGCCCCATTATTACAAACAAGGCGATGTCGAGCGGTCAGGACGGCTTCGTATATGCTGTCGGACGCTACGCATCCGTTGAGGCTCAGGATCACTACGCACTCCTCAACGTAGCGAAGGGCGGACATTCCGTCTCCATTAAGGAGAATTTCCCGAAGGACTACATCTACGGCTGGATGCACGTGACCCTTGTGCTTGACAGGGAGAACGGACTTCTCAGGCTCGCATACGATTTCGGCGAGTTTATAACTGTCGATCTCCCATCCTTCTTCACCTCCACAACGTCGCTCAGCACGGCCTACAACTATCTCACGATAGGCGAGGCTCCCGACGGCAATGCGGCTTATAAGTCGGGTATAGCCATTGACGAGCTTATGATCTTCGAGGGTGCATTTGACGAGAGGGATATGAGGGGACTTGTCTCCTACTTCGGTGTCGAGGTGGAGATGAAGGAGAAATACTACGTCTCGGATGCCTTCCCCGATGCGGATAAGCCCGAGGTATATCTTCCCTTCGAGGACAATGCGGGTAATAAGGGCACTCTTCCCGTATTCATGAACAGAAACGGTACTGTCACCTATGACGGCGGAAGAATCGGCTCGTCCGCATATATTGACTCACGTAACTACGTGGGAGTCGATGATCTCGCACTCGGTACTGACAGCTTCTCCGTCGCTATGTGGGTATATCCCACGAGCCTTGAGTCTCAGGCGGGCAGAAAGCGTATTCCTCTAATCTCTAACGCTCTTGGCGACAAGAGGGAAAATTACGGCTTCAACCTTCTCTTGGATCTTGAGAGCGAGAAGCTCGTTGCCACAATAGGTCAGCCGGGCAGCGGAGTCGAGGAGTCGGTAGACTTCCCGAGGTCGACGTATGAGACGAAGTGGACGCACGTCGCGGCAGTCTTCGACAGGGATAGCGAGAGAATTATCATCTATATCGACTTTAAGCGTGTACTCGATGCTCCCCTTAACTACTTCGGCACGGATGTGAAGCTTGATCCTACGCTCTCTGCCGATTCGGGCTACCCGATAAGAATAGGTAATCTGGGCGTACCCGTAGGAGCAAATTCGCTTGATTCCTACGTTGATGACGTGATGATCTTCAAAAGAGCGATCACCGATTCGGATATCTGCCGTATGATCGATTATTATAAGCGACCCCTCACGGCGTATATCGATAAGACACCCGTGATCGACCTCGGCTTCAACGGTAGCACTGAAAACAGAGGCACCTACGACGGCTATATCCTCGAGGACGGCAAGGTGAATTATACCGAGGGATATCTCGGTAGCGGTGCTACCTTCGGCGAAGGCTATGTTGAGATTCCCGAGATGACCTTCGATGCGTCGAAGAGCTTCACGGTCTCCTTCTTCATGAATATGGATTCTCTTAGCGGTGACGATCTCGTTATCTTCTCGAGCGAGGCCCCGAGTGGCGGAGGAATCTCCGTTATTGCGAAGAGAAGCACGGGGGAGATATACGTATCCCTCTCGTCGGTAGGAGGCTCTAAGGCCTATGCAACCGTCTCCTACGACGGTATAATGACGGTCGGTAAGTGGATGCACGTTGCCATCGTTGTTAACAGATCCCCCGCATCGGGAGAGTCCTATCTCACGGTTTACCTCGACTTTGCAAAAAGAGAGTGCGAGGGCGAGGGACTTGATGCAATAGCTGATGCTGATTTCACCTCTCCCGAGGGCTACACGCCCCATATCGGTGCTGACGGTGACGGCGAGGGCGATAACCCCTATACCGAAAAGCTCGATGAGCTTATGATCTTTGAGTATGCACTCACGGAGAGTGAGCTTGTGAGGATAAAGGCATATTACAATCAGAAATAAATTCGGACGTCCGCCTTTGGGCATAACCGAATAAAAAACGAGAGGTATTGCTTGGTGACACACAGTACCTCTCTAATACTAAGTATAATTCTGAGGAAAACAAGGTCGAAAACCTGCGGTTTTCCTCTTTTTTATTATAGTTTTTTATTCTATCCTTGTTTCCTCGCTCAGCGTACCCTCGTACGCTTCTCGCTCGTCAGCCGATAATTCAGGGCGTGCTCTTTACTTTAAAGAGTCGCTTCCCGCCTCGGCGGTGAGCCTTCCGTCCTTCTCATCGACGGTAATTTCAGCACCCTCGCCGAGGTCATTCTCGATGATCGCACGTGCGGCGAGAGTTTCAACCCTCGAGGAGATGAATCTTCTCAGGGGGCGTGCTCCGTAGATCGGATCGTATGCCGAGTCGATAATGAACCTCTTCGCTCTCTCGGTGAGAATAACGTCGATTCCCCTATCGAGAAGGCGTGCTCTCACCTCGTCAAGCATCAGGTCGACTATCCTCGAGACGTTGTCCTTGGTGAGAGGATTGAAGTAGATTATCTCGTCAATTCTGTTTAAGAACTCGGGTCGGAATGAGCGGGCGAGCAGGGCATCGACACGTGCTCTTGCCTCCTCGGTGATCTCACCGTCCGAAATGCCCTCGAGAATGATATCCGAGCCGAGATTGCTCGTCATGATAATGATGGTGTTCTTGAAGTCCACCGTCTTTCCGTGGCTGTCGGTTATCCGTCCGTCATCGAGAACCTGGAGAAGCACGTTCCACACGTCGGGATGTGCCTTTTCTATTTCGTCGAAGAGGACTACCGAGTACGGACGGCGGCGTACTGCCTCGGTGAGCTGACCGCCCTCATCATAGCCAACGTAGCCGGGAGGAGCTCCTATGAGCCTTGAGACGCTGTATTTCTCCATATACTCGGACATATCTATCCTGATAATGCTCTTGTCACTGTCGAAGAGCGAATGTGCAAGGGTCTTCGCAAGCTCGGTTTTTCCGACACCCGTAGGGCCTAAGAAGATAAACGAGCCTATCGGTCTTTTAGGATCGCGGATGCCCGCACGGGATCTGAGAATTGCCGATGCCACGCGTGATACACCGTCATCCTGACCGATTACCCTACCTCTCAGCGTGTCCTCGAGCGAGAGGAGCTTTTCACGCTCGCTTTCTACAAGCTTGGCTACGGGGATGCCTGTCCAGCGTGAGACGATCTTGGATATCTCCTCGGCACTTACCGAGTCACGGAGCAGGGTAGATGAGCCATCCTTGGCACTCTTCTCCTCCTCGAGGGCGAGCTCGTTTTTGAGGCTCGGGAGCTTTCCGTATTTTAGCTCCGCCGCACGTGCGAGGTCATATTCCGCCTCGGCACTCTCGATCTCGGCACCGATACGCTCTATCTCCTCACGCAGACGCTGTATACGCTCTATGTTGCCCTTTTCTCTCTCCCACCTTACCTTCATCGAGGAGAGCTCCTCCGAGAGTGTGGAGATATCCTCCTTAATTGCCTCGCGTCTCTCTACCGAATGACGGTCGGTCTCCTTTGCGAGTGCCTGACCCTCTATCTCGAGCTGCATGATCCTTCTCGATATCTCATCCATCTCGGTGGGCATGGAGTTCATTTCGGTCTTGATGAGAGCACACGCCTCGTCAATGAGATCAATCGCCTTGTCGGGCAGAAATCTGTCGGATACGTATCTGTCGGAGAGTGTTGCCGCAGAAAGTATGGCGGAATCGTGGATCTTTACGCCGTGATAGACCTCATACCTCTCCTTCAGACCTCTGAGGATGGCAACCGTGTCCTCGACTGTGGGCTCGGGGACGAGCACGGGCTGAAATCTTCTCTCGAGAGCGGCGTCCTTCTCTATATACTGTCTGTATTCGTTCAGCGTTGTCGCACCTATGCAGTGTAGTTCACCGCGTGCGAGCATGGGCTTTAAGAGGTTTCCCGCATCCATCGCACCCTCGGTCTTGCCCGCTCCTACTATTGTGTGCAGCTCGTCTATGAAGAGTATTATTCTGCCTTCGGATGCCTTTACCTCCTCGAGCACCGCCTTCAGCCTCTCCTCAAACTCGCCTCTGTACTTAGCTCCCGCTATAAGAGCACCCATGTCGAGCGAGAATACCGAGCGGTCCTTCAGGTTGTCGGGCACGTCCGAGCGTACTATTCTCTGTGCCAGCCCCTCGGCAATTGCCGTCTTACCTACTCCGGGCTCACCGATAAGGCAGGGGTTGTTCTTTGTCTTGCGTGAGAGGATGCGTATTACGTTTCTTATCTCCTCGTCTCTGCCTATTACGGGATCGAGCTTGTGCTCCCTTGCCGCCTCGACAAGATCACGGCCGTACTTCTTCAAGACGTTATAGGTGTCCTCAGGGCTCTCCGAGGTTACACGGGCATTGCCACGCAGCTTCTTTAATATGTCGAGGACGGAAGCCTCGGTAATGCCGTGACGTGTGAGGATGGCTGTCGCCTTCGAATTTTTAAGCGAGAAGAATGCAAGGAGGAGATGCTCGACCGACAGATATTCATCCGCCATCTTCTTCATTTTGCCCTCCGCCTCCTTAATGAGCGACTCGACCTCGGCTGATGCGTATATCCTGCTTCCCGAGTATCCCGAGCCCGAGACCTTCGGCAGTGATGAGACGAGCTCATCTGTATCACGGGCAACGGCGTCTCTATCCTTGCCAAGCGACTTGATTATCTCTGCCGTAAGACCGTCTCTGTCCGAAATCAGTGCGGATAAAATATGGGCAGCCTCTACCGATGCGTTACCGTTCTCTCTTGCTGAGCCTTCGGCGGCGGAGAGTGCCTCTATTGATTTTTTAGTGAATTTTTCAGGTGTCATTTGTTTTGTCTCCCGAACGTGATAATTAGTATTTATGCTCAGTGCATAATCTTGTTTGCTTATAGTTTACGCCAAATCTGTGAATGTATCAAGAATTAAATGTTAACAAACAGTAAACATTGGCACTCGATTGCTTGAAGTGCTAAAATCCGAGAATTTTCAACATTCCTAACCGTCTTGAGGCGGACAATAGGACATTTTCTCGCGTGCGATATGAAAGGATAGTAAGTAAGTATTATTATCAATAAATCAATATAATCTGTGGACAAGGGGCGGACAATGGGCGGACAAAGGGGTAGGTGAAAATGTCCGCTTTTTTTGCGTTTTTTATGAGTTATCAACATAAATGGGGCGTCACACTCCGAGTTATCAACATAGGCGGAGCATTACATCCGAGTTATCAACATAGGGTGGGAGGGGTTTTCAACACTGATTTTTCGCCTTTTTTGTAAAAGTCTTGACTTTTTCCCCGAAAAGTTGTATCATTATGAGGTTAGATAAAAGAGAAAGGAGAGATAATATGATCGGCTTAAGAGCTCTGTCCGGCCACTCGCACACCGCACATTCGGGCATCAGAGAGTTTCTTGAAGACAACCTCGGCTCATCGGGTGAGTTTATAGACGAGGTCATTATACATTCCGTTTTAGATACCCTTAAGCTTGTTTTATTCCTCTTCTTGACCTACCTCTTTATGGAGTTCATCGAGCATAAGGCTACCGAGAGCACCATTCGTGTGATGAGGAAAACGGGCAACCTCGGCCCCCTTGTCGGCGGTCTTGTCGGTACGGTGCCGCAGTGCGGATTTTCAGCCGCCGCCGCTAACCTCTATGCGGGCAGAGTTATCACGCTGGGTACGCTTATCGCAGTATTCCTCTCCACCTCTGACGAGATGATCCCCGTGCTTATCGCGGGTGACATCGGCTTCGATACTCTTATAAAGATAGTACTCTATAAGCTTGCCGTCGGTATTATCATCGGCTTCATTATAGATATCGCCCTCCGCATTATGAAGAAGGGCGGGGAGGATATCGCCATCGGTGAGATGTGCGAGGAGGGGAAGTGTCACTGCGAGAGGGGCATCCTTTCGTCATCGGTCTACCACACCTTAACGACCTCTTGCTTTATTTTCGCCTCGACTCTTACTATAAATCTTGCCGTATTCATAGTCGGTGAAGAGAATATCTCGTCTTTAGTAATAGATATTCCCATTATCAGCCACTTTATTTCATCCGTCATCGGACTTATTCCGAACTGTGCGGCCTCGGTCGTCCTCTCCCAGCTTGCCGTCTCGGGAGTTATCAGCTACGGCACTATGCTCTCGGGTCTTCTGACCGGTGCGGGAGTCGGAATTCTCGTCCTCTTCAAGATGAATAAGAATAAGCGTGAGAATACGGTCATCGTCCTCTTGCTTGTGCTTGCGGGCACGGTGTTTGGGGCACTCTCCGAGCTTATTTTATAAAAAAATCCCGAAGCAGAGATCCTGCCTCGGGTTTTCTTTTTGCTTTTTACTCCCTTACGAGAACACGCTCGATCTTCAGGACGTAGACTCTGTGGAAGTCCTTCGCTCCGTAGTGCGAGAGGGGCTCTTTGTCGATGAAGCACTCCTCCTTTAGGAAGTCGGCGTATATCTTCTTACAGATGACGAGCATTCTCCATCTCATATACGGGTATCTCTTTATAATTTTCAGTGAATTTCATAAGTATTCCTCTTTCTCCCAGCGGTATCAGAATCATTATAGCAAAGAAATGGCGAAAAATCAAGAAACCGTAGAAAAAACGCATCGCCTATCTAAAAAATGTTAAATATAAAATAAAGATTAGATATTGAAGACGAGGGAGATCTATGGTATAATAAAATAAAAAAAGGAGTAGACCTATGAATATAGAAAAGTATAATGGAATAATTCCCGCCTTCTACGCTTGCTACGATGAGTCGGGCGATATTAACGGTGCCGCTACCGAGGCACTCGCCGAGCATCTCATCTCGAAGGGGGTTAAGGGACTCTACGTCTCGGGCTCGTCGGGCGAATGCATATACCAGAGCGTCGAGGAGAGAAAGAAGACCCTCGAGCACGTGATGAGGGTAGCACGCGGCAGAGTCACCGTCATCGCTCACGTAGCCGCTAACAGCACACGTGACAGTATGGAGCTCGCACGCCATGCGGAGTCGCTCGGTGTCGATGCGATAGCCGCCATTCCTCCCATCTATTTCCGCCTTCCCGATCATGCGATAGCGAAGTATTGGAACGATATATCGAGTGCCGCACCCAATACCGACTTCATCATATACAATATCCCTCAGCTCGCGGGTGTCGCTCTTACGAAGCCCTGCCTTGCAGAGATGCTGAAGAACCCCCGTGTCATAGGTGTCAAGAACAGCTCCATGCCCACTATGGATATACAGATATTCAAGTCGATGGGCGGCGAGGGCTTCGTGGTCTTCAACGGCCCCGATGAGCAGCTTGTCTCGGGTCTTGCAATCGGTGCTGACGGCGGTATCGGAGGCACCTACGGCGTTATGCCCGAGGTTTATATCAGGATTAAGGAGCTTGTAGACAGAGGTCTTGTACGTGAGGCGGCAGTCATTCAGGATAAGGCGAACGCCATCATATACGAGATGTGCTCCGCACACGGCAACCTCTACGCCGTTATGAAGGAGATCATTAAGAGAAGATACGGACTCGACCTCGGCGGAGTGAGAAGCCCGCTCGCTAACCTCATAGCAAGCGATGACGGGACTGTATCGAGAGCCATGGCTATGATAGAGGAGCTTACCTCATCTCTTTAATAAATCTATAAAAAGAAAAACACCGTTACGGGATGCACTCTCGACAGCGGTGTTTTTTATTGGTCTTACAGTCCTCGGGACTCTTCCAGTGCTTCTCGGAGGAGCATACCCGTGTAGCCTTTTTCGTGCAGAAGTCGTGCAGGTCCGAGAACTCTTTCCTCAAAGTCGGGGAGGTGTTTAAAATAATCACTCTCGAAATACTGCTCGTGTATCATTATCGATACGAAGGGGCTCCTTGTGGGATGGCTGATGATATTTTCGAGGTCACTCATTATCTCATCAAGCGTGCCTTTGTTAGTCACTCGGTCAATTCTGCCGAAGGTGATTCCCATCTCGGAATCCCGATAGAAATCTCTCTCTCCTACGTGGCAGATGAGCGGGATGGGGGCGTAGTATGCGACAAGGGGCTCGCCCTCCCCGTCAAGCTCGAAATATCCCGTAAGAGCCTCGAGACCCTCGGATCGCAGAGCCCTTACGCACTCGGGGCTCGCTTCTCCCCAGTGTATCGTGGTCACGTCCTCGGAGAAGACCTCCTCTCCTGCGAAGCGTATGACCTCTCCCTTTACATCACGGTAGTCCTCGAGTATGGTTATCGCAGAAGCGTTTTTGTAGGGCTTGTCGGGTATCTCACTCCTTGCGTGGAAGGACAGCCTCAGCCAGCCCGCATTCTCACGCCACTCGTCCTTAAATTTATCCGTCATCATCGAGAGATTGAAGTAGGGACGGGGAGAGGAGAAGAGCTTTGCCGCCTCGCTGTCGAATTCATAGAAAACGTTCAGGTGCACCTTCGCCCCGTATAGGTCGTGTGCCTTCTTGTATACGGCGAGGTAGGGGTTATCGAATATTGACGTGTATACGTCCTTGTTGTAGGTAATATCGGCGAGGAAGAGAATGTTATCGTCGGAGGAGATGCGGTAGCCGCCCTCACGGTATGATAGGCAGTACACCGAGACCGACTTTTCAGTGCCGTCATCCTCGCACCTTGCACTGATTTTCAGATAACCCTTGGGGATGAATATCCGAGCTCGGTATTCACCCTCTTTTTCTTCACACGGGGTGCCCGATACGGTTATTTTACAGCCGCTTTCAGCCAGAATTCTAACAGTAAGAGAGAGCCCTCCGTCAGTGGGGATGCCGTCACCCGTGCTGAGAAAATCGCCGTCTAACGGAAAGATAAAACGTAGATTAGAGCACTCTTTAGGATGATCCGTCATATTATACTCCTCTTTTTTTACTGACCTAAAGCTTTCCTTGCCATCTCATAAAGACGGATGCTCTCGATTTCAAATTCCCCGTCATCAAGTGTCGCAGAGGGGGAGCACTCGAGCGAGAAGACACCGGAAAAGCCGATGTCAGAGAGTGCACTCGGCACGTCCTCCCAGTCAATAGCACCGAGAGTAGGAGAGAGGTGAGCATCCTTGTCACCGAGATTGTCGTGAACGTGAAGCACATTTAATTTGTCACCGATACGGCGTATCTCCTCCCCGACCTTCATATCGGAGAAGACGTTGACGTGACCCGTGTCGAGGCATACTCCGATAGAGTCACTGCCAATGGCATCTCTGAGGCGGAGAATGTCACTCGGTCTCGCTATCGAGAAGCCGAGCATCGGCATGTTCTCAAGGCATACCGTAACGCCCTCACCCTCGGCATACTCTGCGAGCTCCGAGAAGAATTCTACGTTGAGGCGGAAGGTCTCATCAGCCATTCCTATGGCAATATCCCCCGTACCGTGTGGCATTATCGGGTGTATTACTACGTATTTTGAGCCTAGAAGGCGTGTCGCACGGATGGCTCTTTTCATCCTCTCCATTCGCTCGCATCTTTCCTCCTCCGATGAGTCGCGGGGGGGATAACGCCATGGGCCGTGCACCTGCGATACCGTGACACCTGCCGCATCTGCAAGCTCCCTTTCCCGAAGAAGAAGTGCCTCGATTTCCGAGTCACCGCATGCGTATAGCTGTGTTTCGGTATTCTGCATGCCGTAGTCGACACAAGAGAAGCCGTGCTCCCTTATCTTTTCAAACTTTCCGTCTCCGTATCTTGCGTGCTTCTTCGCATACGGATCCAGCATGATTCCTATCTTCATTGTAAATAAGCCTTTACAAAAACTCTATTTTTACCTTATTTTCCCCAATCAGCGAGGAGTGCATCGATAACGGGCGTTACCGCCTCGGTGAAGACAACGTAGCCCTCGTGAGTCAGGTGGCCGCCATCGGTTGTGTATTCCGCCACGATCTCACCCGTTGCGAGGTCGAAGAGTGCAGAGTAGAGATCCACAAACTCGAATCCGTACTTTTTTGCCATAAGCTTGATACCCACGTTGTTGTATGCGGCGAGGTGATTTTTCTTGCCCCAGCTCTCTCCGCCCATCGACGTGAGCGAGCAGAGGATGATCTTGGTATCGGGAGCCTTCTTTTTTATTTCGATCAGCATGTTCTCGTAATTCTCGAACATACTGTCCATATTGTTAGCACCTATGAGGATTACGGCAACCTTCGGCTTTAAGTCGAAGAGAGAAACGTCGAGTCTCTTCTCAAGACCGTGTGTGGTCTCACCGCCGATGCCGCGGTTTACAGTGAGGTATTGCGGATAGTACCTGCCGAGATCGTATCCGTCCGTGAGGCTGTCTCCTAAGAATGCGACGTCTACCTCGAAGTCACCGTATTTTTCATTCTCCGCCTTGTAGGTTTCTATTTTGTCAGCGTAGTATTTCTCAACCTGACGCATAAGCTCCTCGTACTCTCTCTTCTCGGGCAGATACGTGCCGAAAAGATATATTGCACCCCACACTATGGCTATAAGCAGCACCGCCGCTACTGCCATGAGAATGATTTTCTTCTTAGTCATATTTCCAAACATTTTTTTCATAACGTCACCCACCCGGTTTTTTTATTTACTCCTTCATTTTACCACATCGTTTTTTAAATTTCAATGGGATATCCAAACAAAGTTCGGTTGACATTAAATTCTTCGAATATTTTGCCGACACTCCCAAGCAGTTTGGAAAGGAGATGCCGAAGCTTAAGCACGTCACCGTGCACGTTGGCAGTGAAGGTATTCCCGATTGCTTCTTCGAGGGCTGCTCGCAGGTTGAGACTATTAAGATAATCGGAGAGGTGAATAAGCTCGGTAAGTGTGCCTTCATAGGCTGTCAGAGCATGACTCAGCTTACGATGGATTACAGAGGTACCGAAATACCCGAGGGTACATTCGCGGGCTGTCATTCGCTTGAGAGTCTGCCCTATATGCCGAATATCACCTCTGTTGGATATAAATCGTTTGCTAATTGCACGAATCTTAAGGAAACACGTTTCGGTGAGCTTAAATCCATCGCCAAGGCCGCATTCGCCAATTGCGAGGCACTTGTAAAGCCTGCCGACAGATTTTCTGTTGACACGCTTGAAGAGAACTGTCTTAAGAACTGTAAAAAAATCTCCGACTTCAGTTTCTTAAACGGAGTGAAGAAATTTGACAGATGCTCTCTTACAGGAGTTGATCTTTCTTCGGGCTTTGAGATTCCGCAATCGGTACGCTTCATTGAGGCGACGGCGTTTTCGGACGCTCAGCTTCCTCACGACCTCAGGATATATTGGCGGCGGCGGTGAGGGTCTGGTTTATAAGACCAACGTTCCGGGAATTGTTGTTAAGATACTGAACAACAAATTAGGCAGCAATCTTACCAGAAACAAGCAGAAGAAAATCGAGTACATGTCAGAGCATCCCATAAACAGGCCTAACGTTATCTGGCCCGTTGATGCTGTCTATAATGCTAACGGCATTTTTGTGGGCTTCACAATGAAGGAAGCTACAGGTATGGATTTGAAAAAGCTGATGAGCCAAAGAGAGAAGCGAGACGGCTCACTCCTCGAGGGCTTCGGCATTTTCAATCTTACGAAAACTCAGATTGTAGGGATGTTCATTTCTATTCTTGAGACAATGGTGTTCTTCCATGAAAGAAACATTATCATAGGAGACATTAAGCTTGACAACTTTATGATAATGAACAACGATCCGAGAACCGTTTATTTCGTTGACTGCGACAGCTATCAGGTTGGAGAATACCCCGCTACGAAGGTCAGCCCCGGATATACACCTCCCGAGACTCAGGGAATGGAGGTAGATAAGGTATACAGAACCTTCGGAAACGAGTATTACGCCATCTTCGCCTTGCTCTTCAGAATTCTTTTCAAGGACATCTCTCCTTACGCCCAGGTGCCTTCGAATGATCTTGCTGCACTTGAGTTAGACGAGATACAGAAGGCGGCGGCAGGCTTGTTCCCGTACTCTACCGACAAAGAAAGAACCGAGAAGCATCATCCCCCAAAGGGTTACCATAAGGTTAACTGGTCACATCTGCCCAGTTACGTAAAAGATGCATTCTTATCCGTCGGACACTGTAAGGGATCGAGATTTGATAAGAACAACAGACTCACCGCAGAGGAATGGCTCGCCGTCTTCAAGGCGTACGAAAGAGATCTGAAAAGCGGTAGGTTAAGAAAAAACGATCCCGATTGCGATGTAGGAATACACGGAGCCTTTGCAATACCGATCGACTACAATCTCGTTAAGATTGTAATGGAGGAAATTATAAAACATGAGGTCGTAGCCGTCAATCTTTCGGATGCTGTAAGAAAGTTCCTTGAGAAATCAAACAAAAAGCTCTCAGAGAAGGAGATAAATCAGATTGCCATGGCTCTCAGAACCTCCCCTCAATACGCCCTTGGCTCCTTCGCATTCGACTTAAAGCGAAATGCAGGTGTTGTCTGTAGAGTGGAATGTACTTATCAGGGCGGCTGACCCGTGTTAAATTAAATGGGAAAAGCCATTCTCGAAATACCGTAACAGATACCAAATTTATACGTAAACAAAAGTTAGCGGAGCAACCTTACTTTCGGTTGCTCCGCTTTTAAATGCCGGCATTTCCTCTTCTCAAAAAATATGTGCAAAATCCTCATTAAACCGCAAATGTGATTTCTGCAAGGAATGAAATTATATCGGATAAAAATAAAGCCTCAGAGAAATCCTTTGACTTCTGAGAGGCTCGTTTTGTTTAGCGAACTATCGAAGAATGGCTGTAAATGTAGAACTCCTCCTGGCTTGGCATCCATTTCTTTTCTTTGGGCGGGAAGGCTGCATCGAAGGCAATGACAGCGTCGGTGTCCTCGCAGCAGTCGGCGGCGGTAGAGGGGATGTACATCCATTTTCTGCCGTCAAGTGCCCCGGGTGTAAGCTCTGCCACAAGCAAAGCCGTCGGGAAATTGCCTTCTCTGACAAAGCTGACGTTCTTCTTTTTACAGCTGACAAATCCACGGCTGACATAGTTACCGGGATTGCCGAAATTGATGTTCACGTCATAGCCCATATTGCGTGCTGCCTCGAAGGAATGCTCGATCAGAAGCTTGCCAAGCCTCTTCCTTTGATATTCGGGAGCGACGCAAAGCGGCCCGAAGGAAAGTATTTCCTTTCTCTCACCGCTCTCGTCCTCAAGCCAAGCCTTCGTGTACATAATATTGCCGACAATTCTGCCGTCAATCTCAAGCACAAACGCAAGCTCGGGGATAAAGTCGGGGTGATTTCGCATCATGTGGACGTAATAGTGCTCGTCCGCACCCGGCTTGTAGACGTTCCAGAATGCTTCTCGTGTAAGCTCTTCTACTGCTCTGTAATCCTTCTCAGTTTCTAAACGTATCGTTAAATTTTTTATGTTGTTCAAGGAGCACACTCCGATAAAAATATTCAAGCCGAGGCTTGTGAAGACATTATATCATAAAAATGCTAATAGTTCAATAACCATCGCACACGAATCGGTTGAAAAGTTCATAGAAATATGATATAATAAGCTCACCGATAGATAAGAATTTGAAGGGGACTCGTAAAATGATCAAAAGATACGTTACAGATACACACGAAAGAACAGCTACGTATAAAAAAATACTACTTAGTGCCCAAAATGCCAAAGTGAAGATAGAACCGTCAAATGACGATGGCACAAAATTAGTTTTTTTCGAAAGAAAAAACATCCATATGCATTTTTCATT
>JAZQYD010000038.1:0-59806 GCA_045633405.1 Eubacteriales bacterium
ATAAGCACACCTCCCATTATTGCAACTTCTGTTCTCTTCCATAAATAAGGGGTATGAGGAGGCATACCCCAAAGGAGTTGGGAAGACAGAAAGCGGGAGAGCGAGGGTGAATTGCTCTTGCATTTTGTGAGAAAAAAGAAAAAATGCAAAGTTTCTGTCTTTGCATTTAATTATAAACTATACAAAATCAACATATTTTAAAAACTTCTATTTACTTTTCTTCTGTTCTGTGGTAAAATAAAATGTAATTCAGATTTTCTTTTATGATGAAAGGAACAAATATATGATTGTTGCACTTGAGGATGCAAAAAGAAAGCTTACAGCCCTTGCCCCCGTGCTCGAGGAGCTCGGTCAGCAGCTCCGCATTGAGGAGTCACGTGAGCGTGCGGCTATTCTCGAAAGAGAGACTATGGTTGAGGACTTCTGGAACGATGCGGACAAATCTACCAAGAAGCTCCGTGAGATAAAGCAACTGAAGGATAAGGTCGAGAGCTACGAGGAGCTCATCGCACGTCTCGAGGATGCTACGGCACTCTGCGAGATGGCTATCGAGGCGAATGACGAGGACTCGGTCGAGGAGGTAGTATCCGAGACTGAATTCATCGAGCAGGAGGCGGAGAGAAAGAGAATAGAGATCCTTCTCTCGGGCCCCTATGACAAAAACAATGCAATCGTCTCCTTCCACCCCGGTGCGGGCGGAACCGAGGCTCAGGACTGGTCATCCATGCTCTACCGTATGTATACGAGATGGGGTGAGAAGCACGGCTTCAACGTAAAGCTCATCGACTGGCTTGACGGAGACGAGGCAGGACTAAAGTCCGCCACCATTATGATAGAGGGTGTCAACGCATACGGATACTTAAAGAGTGAGAACGGTGTTCACCGTCTTGTCAGAATATCTCCCTTTGATTCCTCGGGAAGACGTCACACGTCCTTCTCCTCCGTCGAGGTAATGCCCGAGTTTGAGGATGACGATAACATCGTGATAAGAGACGAGGACATCGAGGTTACCGCACACCGCTCGAGCGGTGCGGGAGGTCAGCACATCAACAAGACCGACTCGGCTATCCGTATCGTGCACAAGCCTACGGGCATCGTTGTAGGATGCCAGACCGAGAGAAGCCAGCTCCAGAACAAGGAGACGGCTATGAAGATGCTTAAGGCAAAGCTTATGGAGATCAAGATCCGTGAGAAGCTCGACAGAATCGAGGACATTCAGGGCAACAAGGCTAATATCGAGTGGGGAAGCCAGATCCGAAGCTACGTATTTATGCCCTACACTCTTGCTAAGGATGCCCGTACCGGCTTTGAGGACGGTAATATCGACTCGGTAATGGACGGAAACATTGACGGATTCATCAATGCATATCTTAAGCACATATCCAAGGAAGAGGAAAAGAAGTAAATTCCACGAGGTGTAAAATGAGCGATTTCAGAGTATTTGCAAGCTGTCACAATCATTCGGTCTTTTCAGATGCTGACATAACGCCCGAGCATCTTGCACGGATGGCGAAATGCATGGGACACGGAGGTATAATTCTTACCGACCACGATACAGTCAAGGGATACCGAAGAATGAAGGAGGCGTGCGACAAGTACGGTCTTCTGACCATGATCGGCTGTGAGTTCGGTAGTGCTGAAAACATGAAAAGCGGATTACGCAAGGGGTGCCATCTTCTCGGCTTTGACTTTGACCCCGAATATCCCGAAATGAAAAAAATGCTCGACGATGCCGCCTCATGCACTACCAACAAGGTAAAGATTTTGTTCGAGTGGGGTCTTGAGCGCGGATCTCTTCGCCCCGGATTATCTTGGGAAGACATCATCGAGGAGCATCCCGAAAATGACTATATATCCAATAACACTATATTTGACTCTTACATGAAGAGAGGAATCTACTGTTTTTCGGAATACGACGACTTATTCTTCAAGCCTAATTTCAGCTTCAGCCTTCCGTTTATGAAGGATGCTGAAAAAATAGTGGGAAGAAGCACCTATGACCTGAGCACACGACATGCTATAAACGTGATCAAGCGTGCAGGAGGTGTTCCCGTTCTTGCTCATCCGTCCGCAGAGCTTCCGTACACCGAAGAGTATATCGAGATGGGTGTTATGGGCTTTGAAACGAGACACTCCATGCTCACTCCCGAAATGCACAGGTATTTCGAGGATATCTGCGACCGTCACGGTCTGTACAAGATGGGCGGTGCCGACCACGAAAACGTGCTCGGAGGATATCTCTCGTTTGACGATCCCGCATATATGTCCGACTATGAGATGTCGGGAATTGACAAGGAGGCGTTCATGACGATCTACGAACGCCGTCTCGGATAAAAAGGGGGGTACAAAAATGAGCGACTTCAGAGTTTTCGCCAGCTGTCACAATCACTCTACCTTCTCCGATGGAGAATTGACGCCCGAGCATCTTGCCAGAACGGCGAAGTGCATGGGACACGGCGGTATTATACTTACCGACCACGATACCGTAAAGGGTTATCGCAGAATGAAGGAGGCGTGTGACAAATACGGCCTTCTCACAATGACGGGATGTGAGTTCTCGACCTGCGAGACGATGAAGGACGGCACGAGAAGAGGTGCACACCTCCTCGGCTTTGACTTCGATCCCGAGTATCCCGAGATGAAGGAGCTTCTCGCATTTACCTCCTCCGTACAGACGGAGAGGACGAAGCTTATGTTCAGGTGGGGTCAGGAGAGAGGCACACTCCGCATGGGTGTTACCTGGGAGGACGTGCTGGCTGATCACCCCGAGCATGATTATATATGCAATAACGAGGTGTTCGCCTCCTTCTTAAAGAGGGGAATATACCTCTATCCCGAATATGAGGCTGTCTTCCAGAAGCCTAACTTCTCCTACGGTCTCGGTCTTGAGGACGAGATACACCGCATTACAGGCAAGAGCTACAACGACGTAAGCACGAAGAACGTAATAGACGTGATCAAGCGTGCGGGCGGTGTTCCCGTCGTCGCTCATCCCTCGGGTAAGATGGACTACGTAGACGATTACCTCGAGATGGGCGTTATGGGCTTTGAGACACGCCATTCCGCTCTTAATGCAGAGAATAGAGCCTTCTTCGAGCGTGTGTGTGACGAGCACGGACTCTACAAGATGGGCGGTGCCGATCACGAAAACGTCTTAGGCGGACTTCTCTCGTTCGACAATCCCGAATACATGTCCGACTATGAGACGTCGGGTATCGATAAGGATGACTTCATGACTATCTACGAAAGGCGGCTCGGATAATGACGATAAACGAATATCAGAAGCTGGCTATGACGACCCTCAACCCCGCACTCGACAAAAAGGACGTTCTTATTAACGGAGTAATGGGACTGTGCGGAGAGTCGGGCGAGGTCATCGACATTGTAAAAAAGCATCTCGCTCAGGGTCACGAGCTTGACAGAGACAGGATCATCGGTGAGCTCGGCGACATTGCGTGGTATCTCGCAGAGGTAGCGTATATTCTTGACACGCCCCTTGAGGAAGTGTTAAAAAGGAATATAGAAAAGCTGAAGAAGAGATTCCCCGAGGGCTTCTCCGTGGAGAGGTCGATCGACAGAGCCAAGGACGATCTTTAATTGATCTCTCGTCTGTCACACGAACCAAAATAAAAGGTGTCTCCCGTTTGCTTGACAGGGGAGCCCGAAAGAGGATTTTCAATGATCAAGGAAAGCGAATTTACAGCCAAGCTCGGTGCGGTATTCAAGAAAAACGGTCTGTCATCCCTTTTAAATGCAGAGAGAGCCTCGACGTTCTACCGCCTGACCGAGTTCATGCTCGCTGAAAATGAAAAATACAACCTTACTGCTATAACCGAGCCCGACAAGATAATTCTCTCGCATTATGCTGATTGTGCGGTTTTAGCGAAGAGGCTTCCCAAGGGGGCAAGGATAATAGACGTCGGATGCGGTGCGGGCTTCCCTACTCTGCCCGTGGCTATTCTCCGTAACGATCTCTCGATCACAGCCGTAGATTCAACGGCAAAGAGGATCGAATACGTGAGAATGGCGGCAGAGCTCATCGGCCTTAAGAACGTGACTCCCATCGCAATGCGTGCGGAGGACGGAGGAAAAAATCCCGAGTACCGTGAGAAATTCGACGTTGCCACCGCCAGAGCGGTAGCCGAGATGCGTGTGCTCGCAGAGCTGTGCCTTCCTTACGTCAAGCGTGGCGGCAGCTTCATAGCGATGAAGGGCAAGAATGCAGAATACGAGCTATCGGGTGCGGCACGTGCAATAGCAATGCTAGGAGGAGCGAAGCCCGTGACCGAGACCGTCACCCTCACGTCCGACAGTGAGGAGCTCTCGCATCCCCTTATAGTTATCGCAAAGAAGGATAAGACTCCCGATAAATACCCGCGTCCGTTCGCACAGATATCAAAAAAGCCACTTTAATTTCACCCCCGCCACGTTTCGCCCTTATTCCCTATTCGAGATGTGATAGAATGGGGTGGATAAGGAGGCGTTTTGAAAATGGATATGTTTGATGAGGCACTCGCTATGAAGGGTGCACTGAAGCTCTCTGGGCTGACCCAATCGGGGCTCGCACGCGAGATGGGAGTGAGCCAATCGTACGTTGCGAACAAGCTACGCCTTCTTTCCTTCTCCGACGGAGCAAAGGCGAGGATAAGGCAAAGAGGCATCTCGGAGCGGCATGCAAGGGCCATCCTCAGGCTCACGGATGAAGATGAGCAGATAGCACTAATCGACAAGGTAGCCGATAGGGGCTTGACCGTGAGAGAATGCGAGGCACTGGTGGACGCATCGGTGGATATACGTCCTCACGAATTCACCGGTATCAGGGACAAGCGTGAGAGGATAAGCGGCTTTATCGCATCGCTGAAGAAAAATCTCGACACCCTATCGTCCTTCGGAGTGGAGAACGATATGAGAACGAGCTTTTACGGAAAGAAAACTTATATTACTCTTGTCATTGAGGATGATTTCTGACAGGCAGCGTGTCGAATAGCAAAAAAGAGACTGATGATTGAATCAGTCTCTTTTTATTTGCAAAAGAAATTTAATAAAAATACTCTCAGTGATTATCGAACCACTCTACAAATCCCGAAGGATCGAAGTGATCGATATGGCCGTGTTGCTTATTAACACCGTCTGTATCGACCCGTACGCCCTGATATTCTATACCGCTTTTTTCAAGCATAGCGATAAGAGGCAGAGCGTTTGCAGAGGCGGGAGTAGTCGTATCGGTCAAGGAATAGTAAATCTTAACCGAGGGGAAATATCCTATTTTTACACCGTTCTCTACGTTTTTGTAGAGCGGGTCATATTCGGATATAAGCTCTTTCAGCTCGCTTTCGGTATACGTCTTCGTCTGATCAAGACCGTATGCAGACTCAATTGCGTCCCTGTGGTTTCCCGCAGAGTACTGCGATATAATTGATGCAAGAGGATACTGAAGGATAATGGATTTTACCTTCTCTCCGAGCTTTGCAGCCGCATTGAGAGTCGTCATAGCACCGTTGCTGGCACCTATCATATAACAGCTATCCTCAACGTTATAGGTCTCTGTCATATGATTGAAGAATGCGACGCACGCATCGGTGCAGTTATCGTTTCCGTAAAGTCCGTCACCGTAATTCTGTGCTCCTGCAACTATATATCCCGCATTAAGAAGTGCCTCTATTGTAGGATTGGAATACCAGAGGTCGGGGTCATCGGTTGCTATAAAACGTGACCTCAGGCTCTCGGGCTGTGAAGCGATCTCGGAGGGCGACATATACTGGCTTATATTCGTCCAGTTAGCCATCTGATAGCTGCCGTTCATAACCCAGCCGTTGCCATGATTGGCAATAACGAACGGATATGGCTCGGCACGGTCGGGATCGTAGTCGTCCGGAAGGTAGACGAAGCACCAATCATTGCCCTCTCCTCCGAATCTGTATACGTTAAGCTTCTTCAATTCTCCTTCCGCCTTTCCGCCGAGAGTTAACGATATCGACACACCCGTGAAATCGTCGGGAACAACGGCAGTGACTCTGCCAGAGGCCGCAAGGGTTATACCGAGATAACAATCCTTCTCTACAATATAGGCTCCCGAGCCCTTCAGCCAGCCCGAACGGTTTCCCGTAGTAGAACCGATACCGTCCGCAAGATCAAGGAACAGCTCCATTCCGTTCAGGTTGTACTCTATTACCGTTCCCGCACTAACGGGTATAAGCCTCGCTACTCTTATTCTCTCTGCACTTATACCGTTCTTGTTTCCGTACGACCATCCGCCCTGCTCAATATCAGAGAGAGTTATAGTCACGACTCTGTTAAAGCCGCACTTGGTACAAAAGCCGTCCTCTGAGTAGGTGTGATCGGAAAGCTCGTTAACGACGTCGACGTGCTCACAGGTAGCATCTCGCCAATGCTTAGCCTCATCCATAGACCACTCCTCGCTAAAGGTGTGCTGATGAGGGGGCTCGCCCTGATATCCGCAATTGCTGACACAAGCTCCGTCAGCACCTATAAAGTGCTCGGACTCATCTGCACGCACCTTATGTCCGCAGGTTGATCCGTGCCAGTGCGTCTCACTGTCATAGCTCCACTCCGAGGAGAAGCTGTGCTCATGAGATATTTTGGAATAATACTCCTCCATAACGGCAACGTCATCTGCCGATATAGCTCTCTTGAATATTGCCAAATCATCTACGTAAGAAAGAGTCTTATGTGTGTCGGCATTCGGCACTCCGTACTGTCCCACCGTCATGGGAAGAGAATCGGCAGAAAGCTCGGGAGGGATCTGAGTTGACGTGCCGAAGTAAACCATACTCGAGAAGTAGACCTCCTCGAAGTCCATGTATATTCTGAGCATACCGTTACCTCTGTCCATAACGATAGCAAAATGTGTCCATTTATTCTCAAAATAGGTATGATCAGGCTTACCGACGTATCTGTCGGCATTCGACTCTGCCTTATTGCTCGTAGGCTTGTAGAAATAGAAGTAGGCGTACATACCGTTGCCCGCCTCACTGCTTCCGAGAGCTACTGCAAGTGCTCCGTTCTCAATATCTATGAGAACGTTCATTCCGTCACTTGAGCGGCCGAAGCTCTCGGAGGTCGAAACGATAGGAATTTTATATCTTAGGTAATTATTATAGGCAAGGTCCTCGGGGTTTATCCAGAATGCCAGAGAAAAATCGTCATTCCCAAGCTGAAGACCGTCCAGGGTCAGGTAGCCGGTGCCGTCAAAATACGCACTTCCCGATTTCTCTGCCGCATATCCCTTACCGAATACGACAGTGCCGTTTTCCGTAACATCAGCACCGACTTTACCCGTATCCTTCAGATTGCCGTCGAAGTCAAGAAACGCATCGGGAGCACCGTCAGCATCAAAAGCACCCGTCAAGGAAGATGATCTGTCGGAAAGCGTTACGGTAACGGTCATGCTTTTCTCTGCAGTAAAGGTATAAGAGGTCTCCTTGCAAAGAATCGCTCCGTTCTCATCGGCAAAGGTCGCATAAGGAAGGGAGGGTGTAGTATTGGCTTTAAGAGTTACACCTTCACCACGCTTAACAAGCGATGCGGACGTACCGTCATCGAAGGTCGTACCGTTTACCTTTATCTTAACGTACTCATCGGTAGCGAGACGGTCAAGGTTAACCCCGAAATATTTCTGTGCATCTGTACCGTATGCAAGCATAGACCGAAGCATATTCTTAAAAAGCTCATTGTCGCTCGCAGTACCGGTCACTCCAAGCTTATTCATAGCATACTGAAGCACCGAATACTTCTTGACAGAGCTGTAAAAGATCTCGCCGTCCGAGACGCAGTATGCTCTGAAGTAGAAATCCTCGGTCATCTCAGCTGCCGCAATCTTAGAAAAGCTGAAGACTATCGAATCCTCAGTCATTCCTTCGGGAGGATTTTCCATAGGCATAAGCTCGTGATCCTCACTACCCTTCAGAAGATCGTTCGTATGTATCCCGTCTCTGCCTCTCCACACAAGAAGTCTTATATTTTCGGGATGCTCAACGTTCTCACACTCTACCGAGAAGAGTAAATGCACGCTATCCAGAAACGATACATTAGCACCGTTCAAGCGAAGCTCGGGGGCGGGATCATCATTGTTCGCAGATACACCGATCACAAGTGACGCAGTTACTGCCAGCACCGTAAATACAAGCAATAGAAGAGGTAAAAGTCCTTTCTTCATTATTATATCTCCTTAAATTTTTTCAAAATACCCTATTTTATCTTGATTATAACACAGAAAACAAAGAAAAACCTTTGTAAATAGGTATAAATCCTATAAATTTAAGCAAATCCCAACCAAAAAGAAAGCGTGATGGATATATCTTTTCAAGGTGTTTTTTTCATAATTACTACAAAAAAGAGAGACTCTGTCCACTAAGAACTGCGTCTCTCTTCGTTATAATGCTTTGTGTAACGAAATTATTCAACCGTGATCTTTGATATACCAAGTCTAGCGTTGCCGAGAGCCTTCATAATGGTTACGAGAAGCTCTGTCTCGGAGGGGGGCATTTTAACGATATCAAGTCCGATTGTGGTTGCGTCCATCGGGAAGGCTCTGATATGCATCTTCACATCTGTCTTCCCGAGAGCTACAAGGGTATCCTCTATAATATCCTTGATTCTGTTTATAACGTTGACCTCGGGGGTGGTGCGGAATATGAGCTTAGCCTTCTTGGTAAGGAACTCCTCACGTGCAGGCTCGGGACGTGGAGCGGGAGTCTCCTTCGGAGTCTCGGAGATTGTGCTTTCCTTAACCTGAGCGGCCGCCTTCGCCGCCTCACGAGCTCTCTTCTCCTCCTCGGCTCTCTTACGCTCAAGAACTGCAAGGCGTGCGGTCTCAGCCATTCTGTCACGCTCTCTTGCCTCTCTCTGCATCTGAGCCTCTATTCTCAGGCGGAGCTCTTCCTCCTCCTTCTTATGTCTTTCCTCAGCCTCGGCAAGCTCACGCTCATGGCGAGCCCTATCCTCCTCGGCGGCACGTGCTATCTCGAGAAGTCTCTCGTTCTCAAGGCGGAGTCTCTCATGCTCACGGCGGAGCTCCTCAGCAGCCTCCTCAGCCCTGGCTCTCGCTTCAGCCTCATACTTTAAGCGAAGCTTGGCCTCCATCTCACGCTTGATCTTATCCTCAAGAAGCTTCGTCACGTCATCGCTGAATTCGGAGGTTGCTGACACGGGTGCAGCTTCAGGCACGGGAGCCGTCTCATTATCGGTAACTACCGTAACCTTCTTCACAACTATCTCCTCACGGACGGGTGTGGGTACGGGTGCAGGCTCGCCTTCAAGCTTGTCTGCGAGTGCAAGAGCCTCCTCGAACGTGAGAGTTTTCTCGCTCTCTTCGGGAGCTTCAGCTTCTTCGGGTTCAGCTTCTGCGATTTCCTCTGCAGGCTCCTCGTCTATTGCCTCTACCTCTTCGGTCTCGGCCTCTACGATTTCCTCATCGGGCTCCTCGTCTATTGCTTCTACCTCTTCGGTCTGCTCGGTGTCGACAGCATCAGTCCAGGGAAGCGAGATAGGCTCCTCCGTCTCGGGGGTCGGCTCATTCTCTTCTGCGACAGCGGGCTCATCATCCGCATCCTCGCTCACGTCAGCTCCGAGAGCGGCACGTGCAAGGGCAACTATACTGCTGTCAAAGTCATCGGGTGCGGGAGCCTCCTCCTGCGAGTGAGTCTCGATGCCATAGGACGTAAGAAGGTCCTTGAGTCTGTCGCTGACACCGTCATCGGGTGCGGGCTCGGGCTCGCAGTCCACCTTAGTGAGCATTCCCTTCTTAATAGCACGCTTGATAAGCTCACGCCACTCGGTAACCGTCTTCTTGCTCATCGCAGACTGATACTTATCGGGATTATTAAAGGCTAAGAATCTGTATTCCTTCTCTCTGATCTTCTGAGGGACGTCCTCACCGATCTCGAAGAGGATGGTGTCGGATGTGACATCATCGGATACGGTATACGCAACCGCACCGTCAAGTCTTTTCCACTTGACCCAGAAATCACGGACACCGCACGACTTATCCGTAATAAGGAGACGTCTATATGTAACCCTCTCAGAGTTGTGCTCCATGTGCGTGCCGGGAGCAAAAACGAGCTGAAGCTCAATGGTGCTCTCCGAAAGACCCTCTACGCTCATAGCACGTGATATTCTGTCTGTCAGCTGTCTTTTCATCTCTTCGATAAACGACTCGCTGTATTTTCCCTTCAAAAACTCGGGATCTGCTACGGGTGAATGTACTCTAAGTAACATCGGGTATCTCCTTCTTCTCTGTTTTCCGCCGAACGTCCCCTATTATCCCGAAAGTGCGGGTCAGACCTCGGCAGATATACTTTTACAACTACAATTTTAGCATAAGAAAATGCAAAATGCAATAATTTTACGTCGAATATTTTAAATATAAATAAAAAAATCGAGCAGTAGCTCCCGTATGGAGGAAAGCTACCGCTCGGAGTTATGAAAAATTACTTCTGAACAATGTGAATAGCGAATCCGGAGATCTCGTCCTTGAAGTATGCGAACTTAACCTTGCCGGTCTTCTCGTCATAGGTATAGCTCGACTCGTCGAACTCAAAGCCCATTCTCTCGAAGTAAGCAACCGCTCTGTCGCAGAAGGGAGTACGGATACCGATGTGACCGAGTCTGCCGGGACCCTTCTGACACATAAGCTCAAGCTCCTCGGATGCGAAGATGGACTTGCTGGTGTAGCGAAGGGGCATACCGAACATAAGCTCAAAGAGCTTCGCTGCACGCTCAGCCTCCTCAGCGGTCTCGTGGTTGATTCCGATATGAACGAACTCAAGACCGAGCATCTTCTTAACCGCATTCTTGGTAAGAGCGGTGATCTCATCCCACTTCTTCTCCTTAACAAGCTCATCCTTAACCATGAACGAGCCACCGCAAGCTATGATCTTATTGAACTTGAGATACTCAAGAAGGTTGTCTGCATTGATTCCGCCGGTAGGCATGAACTTAAGCTGACCGTAGGGAGCAGCCATAGCCTTAAGCATCTTAAGACCGCCTGCAGCCTCTGCGGGGAAGAACTTAACGGTATCAAGTCCGAGCTCGAGAGCCGCCTCAACGTCGGAGGGGTTGGAGCATCCGGGAAGCATAAGCACGCCCTTAGACTGTGCGTACGCAACTACCTTGGGGTTAAGTCCGGGGGAAACGAGGAACTTGGAGCCTGCCGCAATAGCAGCATCAACCTGCTCGGTGGTGAGAACCGTGCCCGCACCTACAAGCATCTCGGGATAAGCCTCGGTAATATTCTTGATAGCCTCAGCCGCACAAGAGGTTCTGAAGGTTATCTCCGCTGCGGGAAGTCCGCCGTCGATAAGTGCCTTCGCAAGCGGAACGGCATCATCGGGATTCTCGATCTTGATAACGGGAATAAGTCCGATAGAATAAAGCTCGTCTAACATATTTTTGCTCATTTTATATGTCTCCTTAAAATATTTTTTACACCTATATTATACTATAATCGCAATTGGCTCAACAATTGCATAACTTGCTCTTAACCTTGCAAATATTGCCCTTACGTGCATACGCCGTCTTTCGGTTATTGACAAGGAGTCGGGGATGTAATATAATAGAACAAAGATCTCTAATATATTAGAAAAGGTGATTGGATGAAAAGAGTTGCTTTATACACAAAAAGCCGCCTGCTTCACCGCAGGATATCGCTGATACTCAAGGGAATAGCCGAGGTTGACATGACCGAGGGAGGCACGGAGAGAGGATATTCTGTAACTCTCGTTGACAGAGAGAGCTTCCCTGAGATGGAGGCAGGTGTTTCCCTCCCCCACGAGATACGTGACGGGGCACGGGTCAATCTCCCGATATCTCATTCTGCTATAATAGCACTTGTCGATGAGATGGGCGGAAACGAAAGGTCGCTGATACTCCTCGACGAGACAAGGTCGTGTGCAGTATCGGGTCGGACGGTGAAGCTGACAGAGGTCGAATACAAGCTTCTCGCAAGACTCGAGCAGAGCGGTGGCTTCGTATCCAGAGAGGAGCTGCTTAGGTCCGTATGGGACGGCAAGAAGGATATCGGTGTCGTTAACGTATACGTTCATTATTTAAGAGAAAAGCTCGAGACATCGGGCGAGAAGATCATCATATCATCCCGCAAGGAGGGATATAAGATCGATGAAAAATACAAAGGGAGGACTGCAAATTGCTAACACTTATTGAAGGAAACGTCTCAGGAGACAGAGACAGGTATCTTGAAGACCTGATAAAAAGCACGGTTAGCGAGGGTACTCGCTCATTCCTGATCGTACCCGAGCAGGAAACGCTCACAAGAGAGCGTATTATGTCATCCATTCTGCCTCCCAGTGCCCCCCTGACCTTCGAGGTAACGAATTTCACAAGATTTATCAACACCGCCTTCAGAACTCTCGGAGGACTCTCGGGCGAATACTGCGACTCTGCGGCGAAGTCACTTATAATGTGGCGTGTTCTGACCGAGCTGTCGCCTATGCTGACGCTGACACGCGGCAGGGCCGAGGTTACCAAGGGATCGGTTGACCGTGCACTCAGGGCGGTCAGCGAGATGCAGAGTCTGGCGATACTTCCCGAGGATCTCGTAAAGGCGAAGGACGAGGGAGGGATAAAGGACGCACGTCTGTCGGCGAAGATATCCGATCTTTATCTTATTTATTCGCTCTATAAAAAGCAGCTCACCGAAAAATACGGAGACCTCACCGACGATACTCTCTCGCTCGCAAGGATGCTTGAGAAGGATGGCTCATATCTTGACGGGGTCAAGATATTTATAGACGGCTTCACGTCCTTCACGGAGCCTCAGTACAAGCTTATAACAGAGCTTATCCGCTCTGCGGACGTGACGGTCACTCTTGCTCTGCCCCGAGGCGGATCTAAGCTGTTCGAGTATACCGAGCTTGAGAAAACTCACACAAGGCTTTCTACGATAGCGGGTACAAGGCTTACGGGCAAGAATATAGTTCACACGGACACATCGGGCAGTGAGAGGAGCTATGCATCGGCTCTCGCAGAGCTTATATTCCGCACGGATATAGACGCATGCCCAATCGAGAATAATAACTCCGTAAGGATATTCTCAGCCCCCACGCCCTTCGAGGAGTGTGCCTTCGTTGTATCGGATATCAGAAGGCGTGTGATGGAGGGAGCACATTACAGTGATTTCGCCGTTATTGCACGCTCGTGCGAGAGCTACACGGGAATACTTGACCGTGCATTTGACACACGTGACGTTCCGTACTTCTTCTCACGCACACGCGACATCTCCTCCTTCGAGGCGATCAAGCTGATACACACCGCATATGCGATAATCAAGCGTGGCTACTCACGCGAGGACGTTATTACGTATCTGAAGTGTGCACTGTCGGGAATCAGCAAGGAGGAGGCGGACATATTCGAGCTCTTCGTCGAGACCTGGAATATAGACGGCTACTCATTCGTATCGGAGGATGATTGGTGCATGAATCCGAGAGGCTATGAGGAGTTCAGGAAATCGGACGTAGAGACCCTCAAGCTTGTAAACTCGGTCAAGGATAGGCTTATGGGGCCACTCATCGCCTTCGGCGAGGACGTAAAATCGGCAAAAACCGTGGAGGAGCATGCAAGGGCACTCTATGCATTCCTTGTCAAGCTCGGGCTTGAGGACAAGCTTCGTGAGAGATCGGAGCTTCTCACCCTCATTGGCGAAGCAAGGCACGCTGACGAGAACTCGAGGCTCTACAAGATCATCTGCGACTCGCTCGACAGACTCGTCACACTCTCGGGTGAGACTCCTGCAGACTCCGAGAGCTTCATCAACCAGTTCTCCGTCGTGCTATCGGCTGACGGAATGGGAAGCATCCCCTCGCACATAGACGAGGTAACTGTCGGCTCTGCCGATATGATAAGACTGAATTCGAAGAAGCACGTGTACCTCATAGGTGTAAACGAGGGCAAATTCCCTTCTCTTGCACAGGAGAAATCCTATTTCTCGGATAAGGATAAATCCGAGCTTATGAATGCGGGGCTTAAAATCGAGCCCGACACTCTCGTCAGATCGGCGAGGGAGCTATATTGCTTCGTCCGTGCGATGTCCTTCGCAGACGAGACCGTCACTATCACATGGTGCGAGAGGTCGGCGGCACTCGAGCCTGAGAAGCCTGCAGATGTAATAGCAAGAATAAACGAGCTGACGGATAATAAAGCAGCAAGCGTGAAGATCGGCGATATGCCCCTCTATGACAGAATATACTCGAAGGAGGATGCATATTCGCTCTCCATACACGGAGAGGAGGACGAGAAGAAGGCAATCAACAAGGTTCTCACCGAGATGGGCGATGAGCTCATGCTGGCGAAAAAGACGGAGGACGTGTCAAATTTATCGGCATCTCTTGACGATGAGGCCGTTGCCCTTATATACAAGGGAGACCTCTATCTCTCTCAGTCGAAGATAGAGAAATACCTCGCCTGTCCCTTCGCATATTTCCTCAAATACAATCTCGGACTCAAGGAGCAAGAAAAAGCAGAGCTCTCACCCCTGATAGTAGGTACGTTTATCCACTCCATCCTCGAGAATTTCTTCAAAGAGGTGAAAAACAGCGGAAGACAGCTCTCCGACTTCACACCCGAGGAGCGTAGCGAGATAACCGAAAGGGTGGCGGCACAGTACGTTCACAGCACTCTTGGCGGCGGGTACGGAAGAGAGCGTACCCGTGTAGCGATAAAGAGGCTCTCGAGGGCCGCAACACCCGTTATCGACGGTATGTGTGACGAGTTCTCGGAGTGCAAATACGTTCCCACACTCTTCGAGGTATCGACAGACGGTAAGGAGCCTACGGACGCAAGTCCGATCATATATGAGTGCGAGGGTGAAAACAAAATTATCATTAGGGGCAAGGTCGACAGAGTAGATACCTATAAGGATAAAGACCGTGTCTTCGTCAGAGTCATCGACTATAAGACGGGAAGCAAGGTCTTCTCGCCCAAGGATCTGAGCCAGGGCATAAATATACAGATGTTCCTCTACTTAAAGTCGATTGTAGATACCGACACCCCCGCCTTCCGAGAGTCGCTCGGTGCAGGTGAAAACGACACGGTAGTCCCTGCGGGAGTAATATATGCAAAAACCTCGGTCAATGATTCGACCGTCAAGCACGCATCGGACGAGGAGGCACTCTTAGCGGCGATGGATAACTCTTCACGTGACGGCATGGTTCTCGATGACGATACCTCCCTCTCGGCGATGAATCCTCGCTTCACGCCTCTCAAATATCCCGAGGATAAAAGGAACAAGCCATCAAACGATATGAGAAAATACACCGCTGACGGCTGGAGTGAAATCACCTCGGTCATTGAGGAGAAGGTGCGTGAGATCGCAGGCAATATGCGGTCGGGCAAAATATGTCCTGAGCCTTTGAAAATAAAGGGCAAGAGTCCGTGTAGGGACTGCATTTACAGACCCATATGCAGACGTGCCTGAAACGAAAACAAAGAAGAAAGAGAGAACATTTTGTTCTCTCTTTCTATTTGTTATAAGGGCTTGGGGACGGATATACACGACATCCGTTATATATAAAAATACATAAGCCACGCATCTGTCACGCTTTCTTGCCGATTTCAGTATACCATATTAAAGGAACTATGTCAAACAAAATATGCAGGCGGGATATTCGGGAACGCTTCACAGTCCCGATGCCCCATTTTTTTGGAATAACGTAACAAAAGACAGAGGCACATTGATATGCACCTCTGCCTTATATATAGCGTAAGCTAAAGCTCTAATTAGTACATTCCTTCCATTCCTGCCTGAGGAGCGGCGGGAGCCTGGGGCTCCTTCTTATCAGAAACAATTGCCTCGGTAGTAAGAACGGTGGATGCGATGGATGCGGCGTTCTGAAGGGCACATCTTGTAACCTTAGCGGGATCTACGATACCTGCCTCGAGCATGTCGCAATAGATCTCCTTGTAAGCGTCGAAGCCATAGCCAACCTTACCGGACTCACGGATCTTGGAGATAATTACGGCACCGTCAAGGCCCGCATTCTCTGCGATCTGCTTCATGGGAGCGGTGAGAGCCTTAGCAACGATGTTCGCACCGGTCTTCTCATCACCCTCGAGCTCGGCAACAACACCCTCGACAGCGGAGATAACGTTGATAAGAGCGGTACCGCCTCCTGCGACGATTCCCTCCTCAACAGCTGCCTTGGTAGCATTGAGAGCGTCCTCGATACGGAGCTTCTTCTCCTTCATCTCAACCTCGGTAGCCGCCCCAACCTTAATTACAGCGACACCGCCTGCGAGCTTAGCAAGTCTCTCGACGAGCTTCTCACGGTCAAACTCGGAGGTAGTATTCTCGATAGCAACCTTGATCTGGTTGATTCTGTCAGCGATAGCATCCTTGTCACCCGCACCGTCAACGATGATGGTGTTCTCCTTGGTAACCTTAACCTGTCTGGCACGGCCGAGGTCTGCGATAGAAGCATCCTTGAGATCAAGACCGAGCTCCTCGGTGATGACCTGACCGCCTGTAAGTGCGGCGATGTCTCTAAGCATCTCCTTACGTCTGTCGCCGAAGCCGGGAGCCTTAACCGCAACAACGGTGAAGGTACCGCGAAGCTTGTTAAGAACGAGCGTGGTAAGAGCCTCGCCCTCAACGTCCTCGGCAACTATAAGAAGCTTCTTGCCCGACTGAACGATCTGCTCAAGAATGGGAAGAAGGTCCTGGATGGAGGTGATCTTCTTATCTGTGATAAGGATGAAGCAATCGTCAACAACTGCCTCCATCTTATCGGTATCCGTAACCATATAGGGAGAGAGGTATCCGCGGTCGAACTGCATACCCTCAACTACCTCGCTGTAAGTCTCGGCACTCTTCGACTCCTCAACGGTGATAACTCCGTCGGAGGTAACCTTCTCCATAGCGTCAGCGATAAGTCTGCCGATAGTCTCGTCACCTGCGGAAACTGCTCCTACACGTGCGATATCCTCGGTGCCCGAAACAGCCTTAGACTGCTTCGAGAGCTCTGCAACAGCGGCATCAACAGCCTTGAAGATACCCTTTCTCAGTACCATGGGGTTAGCACCCGCAGTAACGTTCTTCATACCCTCGTGGATGAGAGCCTGAGCGAGAAGAGTAGCGGTGGTAGTACCGTCACCTGCTGCATCGTTAGTCTTGGTAGCAACCTCACGAACGAGAGCTGCACCCATATTTTCATTAGCGTCCTCGAGCTCGATCTCCTTAGCGATGGTAACACCGTCATTAGTGATGAGGGGAGCACCGAAGCGTTTATCGAGAACAACGTTTCTTCCCTTGGGACCAAGGGTTATTTTAACAGTGTTTGCAAGCTTATCAACTCCTCTGAGAAGAGCACCTCTTGCATCCATACCGTAAAGTATTTCCTTTGCCATAACAAAAACCTCTCTTTAAAATTTTAGTCCTCGACTACTGCGAGAATGTCAGACTGGCTGACTATTGTATACTCTACTCCGTCAAGCTTAACCTCGGTGCCGGTGTACTTACCGGTAATAACCTTATCGCCAACCTTGAGAGTCATAACGACCTCCTTGCCGTCAACGATACCGCCGGGGCCTACTGCCTCTATAACGGAAACCTGGGGCTTCTCCTGAGCCGCACCGGGAAGAAGAATTCCCGCCTTGGTAACCTCAACAGCCTCAACCTTCTTTAGCACAACCTTATCAAGTAAGGGCTTCAGCGTCATAATATTTTCCTCCGTTTTCTAATTTTTAGCACTCCAAAAGTCCGAGTGCTAAGACATACAGATATATTTTATACTAAGTACTATAAAAAATCAATAGATTTTACAAATCTTCACAATTTGTTAACATATTTTCTAGCTTAGCTCTCTTCTTAGAATTTCCATAATTTTCTTTTCCTCACGTGAGACCTTGACCTGCGAAAGACCGAGGAGGCGTGCGGTCTCGACCTGGGAATAGTCCTTAAAATACCTGAGGATAATGAGCCTCCTTTTCTCACTGTCGAGCCTCTCGATGGCGGCCCTCAGGGTCAGGCGGTCGAAGGATCTCTCCTCCTCGCCGTCATCCGTGACGGTGGAGCCCAGAGTTGTTCTGCCGTCATCGTCATCGAAAATACTCTCATCAAGAGAGCGGACAGGTGTCTCGGAAAAGATCGCGGATGCGGCATCCTGGACGCTCACTCCAACGGCATTTGCGACAGACTCAAGGTCATACGGCTCGCCCTCATTCATACGTCTCTCCCTCTCTCGGCATAGGATAGCGGACAGTCTCTTCTCCTCCCTCGACACCTTGATAAAGCCGTCATCCCTGAGAAACCGACGTATCTCACCGAAGATGAGCGGCACGGCATAGGTTGAGAAGGCACAGCCCCTCTCGGTATCAAAGGTCTTCATAGCCTTCACAAGCCCGAGGGTGCCGCATTCTATGAGGTCGCTCTCCTCTGCTCCTCTGTCACGGAAGCGTCTGGCTATACTGTAAACAAGAGGAAGATTTCTCTCGACGAGGCATTCGCCCGACTCCGCATCTCCCGAGCGGTATTTTCTGATAAGATCCGGGTTGTCATCATAAGTTATCCTTGCTTCATTACGGTGCATTTTTCCCTACCTGAGCTTTTTTCTCATAAGCACCGAGGTTCCCTTTCCAAGCTTTGATTTTACCTTGAGCGAATCGGTAAAGCTCTCCATTACAAGGAAGCCCATACCGCATCTCTCCTCTCTGTCTCCGGTAGTGAAGGACGGTGCACGTGCCTCGTCCACGTTTTCTATTCCGCATCCGTTATCCGATACCTCGACAGTGATCTCACGGCTATCGTAGAGCCTCGCTGATATGTAAATAAAATTCTCTCTCGGGGTGTGATCCTTGTATGCGTGCACGATTACGTTAGTCACCGCCTCGGATACCGCACATCTTACGTCGCATAGCTCCTCCACCGTGGGGTCTGCCTCGGCTATAAACGCTGAGATGCAGGAGCGTGCCACACTCTCGTTCACACTCAGTGCGGGAAGACGAAGCTTCATTTCGTTCCTTATTGATTTTTTCCTCATTTCAGATAACCTCCTCCCATACGACTCCGATATTTTTGATCTTCTCTATCCCCGACAGCCGTATAAGCTTACGCATGGCGGGTGTAAGACCCGTAATACGGAGTCCGCCGCCAAGTGCTCCTATGCTCTCTGCTCTGCCGATGATCAGAGCAATTCCCGAGCTGTCCATAAATGAAACTCCCGAGAAATCGAGGATAAGAAGGTGGGGCTTCATAATAAAAAGCTCCTTATCTATCCTCTCCCTGATATCCTTAGCCGTATGATGATCCAAATCGCCCGCGATACGCACCGTGAGCGTGCCTCCCTCTCCCGTGAGACAAAGGGTGCCTTCTTTCATATTCATCCCTCTTTCGTTGTCTTTTTTTCGATTCTATCATACCACCCGTGCTGAAAAATGTCGCATAAAAGAGTCGAAATAAAAAAATATCGGCTCTATTCAAAATCGGGGGAGACAGAGCCGAAAATATCAATCAAAAAGGTGTAACGATCTCGCTATGCCAAGCTTGACCAGACGCTTCGAGCACTTATAATCCGCCTCGGAGAAGCCTGCCATATCAGTCCTCGCATAGCCTATCTTTTTACCTATATCCTCAATAAACGGAAGTGCCAGCCTCTCACCCGCAATCTCTATTGCGGCCTCTCTTATCCTATAATTGAGATACCTGTATTCAATAGCTGTCCTCTCGCTGCATACCGCCCTTCTTATGACGTCCTCGCGTCTGTCATAATCCCGACAGAGTGAAATGATCACGTCGTCAAGAGTCGAGGTATAAGCGAGATCGCCGCTCTTTATATACCTAGAACGCATCTCGACTCCTCCAGCTCGTAAATAAGAGCATCAAAGGTCCTCTTCATCCGTCTCATAGCCTCGAGAGTATCCTTGGTTTCCTCAACTGCCTCCTTCAAGGCGGCTGCCCACTTATCGGGATCTCCCTTCGCACATTCCGATAAAATATCGGTCAGCATTCCCCTTATATTGAACATCTCAGCCGTCCTATCGATCTTATCCTTAATAAGAATAACGTCACGTCCAATCTCCGCCGGTGTCCTGTAAAGCCTTGTAGGCTCTCCCTCGTATGTACTGTAATTCATTAAAAACACAGTATTTTGTCTACTCCTTTCTTTTTCGCCGTGGTGCGACGTCACTCGCACCGTTTTTTCCTCTCCGCAGGACTCCTCACGGGGCTTTGAGAAGGATGCGGATATAATTTTACCGTTGCATAAAAGGTTATTTTTTGTAAGTGGAATCCAAAAAGTAACCTCCTGCGTGACTATTCTAGCATAATTCGGGTAACATGTCAAGTGATTTTTTATTTTTTTGCAAAATATATTGCATATCAGGTGACTTTATGCTATAATGTTTTTGTCGAAAGATATCGGGGCGTGCCGAGGACTGTCAGAAAGTGAAAAAACGGTCGAAAATCGGCAAAAAACAAACCGCCCGCAAAAAGAGAGGTGTAGAATGAAGGCGATGAGATTGAAGGAGCTCAGGCTTGCGAGGGGACTGACTCTCGAGGAGCTGGCAGAGCTTGTCGGAACGAGCAAGCAAACCATAAGCAGATATGAAAAGGGGATAATCGAGAATATTCCGCCGAAGCGTATTGAGAGCCTTGCAGAGGCACTTCTCACCACTCCGTCCGTGCTCATGGGCTGGGAGGCTGAGGGTGAGCCCGAGGTCAGTGCCGACAGAGCCGATATTCATAGAGGTGCGAAGAGACTGCCCCTGCTCGGCGAGATAGCGTGCGGAAATCCCATATACGCATCCGAGGAGCACGATGAATATATATCGGCAGGGGGAGATATAGATGCGGACTTCTGCCTTCGTGCACACGGTGACTCTATGACGGGAGCACGTATATACGACGGCGATATAGTTTTCATAAGAAAGCAGACTCTTGTAAACAACGGTGAGATAGCGGCGATAGTCATAAATGACGAGGCTACTCTCAAGAGAGTGTATTTCTATCCCGAGGACGGCAAGCTTATATTACTGCCTGAGAATCCGAGATTTCCTCCGCTTGTGTTTGTTGGAAAAGAGCTTAATGACGTGAAGATCATCGGCAAGGCGGTAGCATTCCAGAGTGCTCTTGTATAAGCTTCTCTTTTTCACTTGACAATATTTCTTCCGTATTATATAATAGGTAAGAATTTCACCGAGGTAGGATAAATGATACCCGAAGGCTTTTTAGAAAAAATGAGGGAGATTCTTGGGGAGGAGCTTGAGGACTTTCAAAGAGAGCTCTCCGCTCCACGTGTAAGAGGCTTGCGAATAAACCGCATTAAGGCAAATACTCTTGACGACAGAGAATACGTACCGTTCGATATAAGAAAAATAGAATATACAGAGGGCGGATACATACTTGATTCCACTCTGCCCGTCGGCTCGACTCCCGAGCATCACGCAGGTATAATATACATGCAGGACCCCGGAGCTATGTCGGCACTTTCCGCTATTGATATTGAGCCCGACTGGTGGGTAGCAGATCTCTGCTCTGCCCCCGGCGGAAAGTCATCTCAGGTAGCAGAGAGGCTCGGCGAGGGAGGCTTCCTTCTCTCTAACGAATACGTGCCGAAGCGTGCGAAGATAGTGGTATCCAACTTTGAGAGGCTCGGTGTGAGACGTGCTCTCGTCACCTCACTTGACACAGCGGATATTGCAAGGATGTTCGACTCACGGTTCGACCTTGTGGTCTGTGATGCTCCCTGCTCGGGTGAAGGAATGTTCCGAAAGAGTGAGGATGCCGTGGAGATGTGGAGCGAGGAAGGCGTTGCACTGTGTGCGGCGAGGCAGAAGGAGATCATCGAGAATGCATGCCGTCTCGTCAAGGGCGGAGGATATCTTCTCTATTCGACCTGCACCTATTCACGTGAAGAGAACGAGGACGTTGTCGGATACCTTCTTGAGAATCACCCCGAATTCCGACTAGTCCCCGTGAAGGAGGAGCTACGCTCGGCAACTCACGACGGTCTTCCGCCGTACACGGAGTCACGAAGATTCTATCCGCACGTGACACCGGGAGAGGGACAGTTTGTCGCCCTTCTTAAGAAGGATGATGACGGCAAGCCCTGCAAGATCAATATAAAGGACGACTCCCGTCCATTATCCAAGCAGGAGGAGAGTGCGGTTCTATCATTCTTCAGGGAAAGTCTCAAGGAAATTCCCGAGGGACGGCTGAGAAAGGTCGGAGAAAACTTAGTTTTAATCGAGCACGGGTGCCCCATCCCCTCGAGGGGAGTATTCATGTCGGGCATTCTTATAGGAGAGGTGCGTGGGGGCATGATAATTCCGTCGCACCAGCTCTATACAACTCTCGGAGGTCTTTTCAAGAGGCAGATAGAGCTCTCCCCTTATCCCGAGCTTGTGGAGAAATATCTTCTCGGCGAGGAGATAGAGTCACCCGACGCTGACGCTCGGGGATTTGTGGCTATACTCTTCCGCGGAGCACCTCTCGGAGGCGGAAAGGCATCGGGAGGCAGAATAAAGAACCACTACCCCAAGGGGTTAAGAAACAAAAAATAAAAAAGGAGATATATTAAAATGGACAAGGTACTTGCAAAGGTTGGTGCTCTCACCGTAACAGAGAGCGAGGTTAACGAGTTTATCGCATCACTCGGTGCAAGAGGTGCGGGATACAACACTCCCGAGGGAAGACGCGTCATCCTCGAGCAGCTCATCGGAAACAAGCTTCTTCTTCAGGATGCAAGAAGAAATCTCATCGAGGGCGAGGCTGAATTCAGAGCTGAGCTTGCACGTCTCAAGGAGAGACTTCTTATCAGCTATGCGGGCAACAAGATCATCGCAGGCGTTAAGGTAAGCGACGAGGACGTTAAGAAGTATTACGAGGAGAACAAGGATCAGTTCGTGAAGGGCGAGTCGGTAAACGCATCTCACATTCTCGTAGACACCGAGGAGAAGGCACTCGAGCTTCTTTCCAAGATCCGTGCGGGCGAGATATCCTTCGAGGATGCGGCACGCGAGAATTCTACCTGCCCCTCCGGTCAGCAGGGCGGTAACCTCGGCACCTTCACAAGAGGACAGATGGTACCCGAGTTTGACAAGGCAGTATTCGAGATGCAGGCAGGCGAGATCTCCGAGGCTCCCGTTAAGACTCAGTTCGGATATCACCTCATCAAGCTCATCGAGAAGAGCGAGTCCGAGGCGGCATCCTTCGATGAGGTGAAGGGTGAGCTTACCGAGATGCTCCTCACTGAGAAGAGACGTGAGGCGTACGAGAAGAAGATCAACCAGCTCAAGATCGTGTACCCCGTCGATCTCGCATAATGAAGGACGATACGGAGCTTCTTAAAAAAAGGCTGCTCGAGCTGTCGAGAAATTCCGACTCGGGCTGTTACTATACGTTCTCTGACTTCTTAGGTCTTGCCGAGCAGTCGGCATTCAGGGAGGTTATCCCGAGGCTCTCATCGAGATACACACTCTTCGGAGGTGTCGAGGGATGCGAGAGGGTAATAGTCCGATTCGGAAGCGAGGAGGAGATAGGGTATGACGTGCCCTTCCCCATCAAGTGCATACTGATAAGCCCGAGGGATGAGAAATTCGCAGAGAGCCTCACTCACAGAGACTATCTCGGCTCTCTTATGAATCTCGGTATCGAAAGGTCTAAGCTCGGAGATATCGTAATAAGAGGCAAGAGTGCGTATCTCTTCCTCTCGGAGGATATTGCACAATACGTGATAGGAGAGCTCACCCGTGTGAGAAAAACAGACGTTACGCTCTCCCTGACGGAGCCTCCTGTCGGAGGCGAGCTTTTCCGCACCGAGAGAAGAAGAGTGCAGGCACAGGGCGAGAGGCTGGATGCGGTCATCGCAAAGCTCTACTCGATCTCCCGCGACGATTCACTCTCGCTTTTCAAGAAGAGTCTCGTTTTTGCTGACGGAAGGCAGATAGTAAACAACTCCTATATTCCGAAGGCGGGAGAGGTCATCAGCGTGCGTGGATACGGCAGATTTATATACCGCGGCTACGAGACGCTCTCACGCAAGGGAAAATTGAATATTGATCTTGACGTGTACGTATAGAAAAAGCACTTACCGAGCTTACGGTAAGTGCTTTTCATTTCAATTATCGAGAGTCTCTATGGCGACCTTTATGGCTCTCACTATCATATCCATACTCATGGATGGCTCGTGCCCCTGGCTGTCACAGTAGGGGACGTGTATGAATCCGAAGCGTACGGGGGTGTCCTTGCAGTGCGAAAGCAGGGTATATATCACGTCGTTGCAGACGTATGCTCCCGCAGAGTAGGAGACGCGGGAGGGGATGCCGGAAAGAGAGATGGCCTCGGATATTTTTCTCACGGGGAGTGTAGAAAAGTATGCATCTGCCCCACCCTCTGTGATGGACTCGTCATTCGGCTGATAGCCTCTGTTATCCGGTATCCCGCCATGGCGGAGATTTATCCCCACAAGCTCGGGAGTGACCTCTCCCCTGCCACCCGCCTGACCTATCGAGAGGATGACGTCGGGGGATATCTCCTCAGCCTTCTTTATAATGAACTCTGCTCCCTCGCCGAAGGTGACGGGGACGAGGAGCTTTGTTAATTTGTATCCGTTAATCTCATCGGGAAGGAGAGTGACTGCATCCCACGATGGATTAGTGCTCTCGCCTCCGAAGGGCTCGAAGCCCGTGATAAGTAGCTTTTTCATCTTGTTTCTCCGATTTTTCTAAGCTGACGTTGAGACTAGTATATCACAAGACTCATATATTTTCAAGCAATAATGGATATATATCTCATAATATGAAAAACATGTTGACAAGTCTTATAAATGAATGTTATAATGTGAGAGACAAAAAGCGACCCCAAATGACAAAAATCACGGAGTGCTAAATGAGTAATAAGAAAAAATCAAGGAAAAAAATAGGCAAGCCTAACAGCCTGCTCTATGCCTTTGTATATTGGTTATTCAGGATAAAATACAAAAGAAAGCACCGCATCACCTTCGATAACAGCGTAGTCAAGGAGATAAAGGGCCCGGCGATAATAGTCGCATCGCACACCTGCGATATGGACCATATTCTCTCGGCTATGACACTCTACCCCGTCCGTCCTACCTACATAGTGAGCGAGCATTTCATGCACAATGAAAAGACTGCGAAGCTCCTCAAGCTGATGCACGTTATCACTAAGAAGATGTTCACACCCGACGTATCCACGATAAGGAATATTCTCCGTGCGAAGGCGGAGAATGCAGTCATTGTGATATTCCCCGAGGGCAGACTCTCCTGCTACGGACATACCCTACCCGTTGCTGAAGGCACTGCTGAGCTTATCAAGAAGCTGGGTGTCGACCTCTATATATGGCGTGCAGAGGGTGCATATCTCTCATTCCCGAAGTGGCGTGACAAGGGCGACTCAAGAACGGGCGAGATACACGCATCCGTGAAGCGTCTTCTTACGGCTGAGGAGGTTATTAAAGCTGACGTCAAGGATATCAAGGCTATAACCGAGAGTGCCATTCTCCACGATGACGAGCGTGCCATGGCGGGTGTCGAATTCAAGAGCGAGACTATGGCATCGGGTGTCGACAGAATTCTCTTCAAATGTCCCGAGTGCGGATGCGAGGGTACTATATCCTCGGTCGGCAACGAGATAAGATGCACCTGCGGACTTAAGGCAACGCTCGACACGTATTACCGCCTTGACGGATGCCGCTTCAAGAGCATCAACGAGTGGTTCGTCTGGCAGCAGAATTCGATAGATACGGATACCGAGGTCATTTCAACCAAGGTGAGGCTTGGTGCCTGCGGTCCTGACGGCTTTATGGATGAGAATGCAGGCGAGGGAGAAGCGTATCTCGACAAGGAGAATTTTACCCTCAAGGGTACTATCCACGGTGAGCCCGTCGACTTCACGGTGAAGACCGAGAGGATAGGAGCATTTCCCATCACCCCCGGTGAGCACGTTGATATATATCACGACGGTAAGCTCATATACATTTATCCTCTTCCTGACGGCCGCATGAGCGTCAAGTGGGTATGCTACATTGACAAGCTGAATTCAGTGGCAAAGCTTGCAAGCCCCGAGGATATTGTAAGCAATAGTTGACATTTTTCTACATATTTATAAAAAACACCGACAAGGTTCTCCTGTCGGTGTTTTTCTTTTTAACCGATTAACGGTAGATGATGGACTCAGCGAACTTGGTAGCGATAACGCCCTCGGGCTCGCCGGTAGCCTTGGACTCGGTGAGGATGTGCTCGATCGAGTTGTAGATGTTGTCAACCTTAGCAAGAACGGCGTCCTTGTTGTAGGGACCGTCAACCTCTGCTGCTGCATTGATTACACCGCCGCCGTTGATAACGAAGTCGGGAGCGTAGAAGATTCCGCGTGCCTTAAGAGCGAGACCCGATGCATCGTCGAGGATCTGGTTGTTCGCACCGCCCGCAACTGCCTTACAGTTAAGCATGGGGATGGTGGTGGGGTTGATGATAGCACCCATAGCGTTAGGGGAGAAGATATCACACTTCTGGCTAACGATCTCATCGGTAGCGACTACGGTAGCACCGAACTCGTCACGTACACGATCAGCAATAGCCTTGTTGCTACGGTTAGCAACGATAAGCTTAGCACCGCTCTCATGAAGGAGACGGCAAAGGTCAAATCCAACCTTACCAAGACCCTGTACGGCGATGGTAAGTCCCTCGAGAGAATCAGCACCGAGAGCTACCTTAGCGGTTGCTCTGATACCCTGCCATACACCGCGAGCGGTAAAGGGCGAGGGGTCTCCCGAATTCTGGGGAAGTCCGCAAATGTGCTTTGTCTTACGAAGCATAACAAGAGCATCGTCACAGGTTGTGTTTACGTCCTCAGCGGTAATGTAGTCGCCGCCAAGACCGTTGACAGCCTCAGCGAAAGCCTCGAACATAGCCTCGGTCTTCTGAGAGGGGTCAGCGATGATTACGCCCTTACCGCCGCCGTGAGGAAGACCTGCGACAGCATTCTTGTGAGACATTCCGCGAGAGAGGCGGAGAACGTCGAAGAGTGCATCGTCGTAGGATGCATAGGGGAAGAGGCGGCAGCCGCCGATTGCGGGACCGAGATTGGTGTTATGTACAGCGATGATAGCCTTAAGTCCGGCCTTTTCGTTGTTGACAAACAGAACCTTTTCATGACGGTAGTTGCTCATTTCAGTCATTGCGTTCATAGGTTTTAAACTCCTTTTTCAAAAACTGCACTCTGTGCAGCAGAATTACTTGTTGTAGCTCTTACCAAGATTAAGAGCCTTCATATTGAGCTCCTTGAGAGCCGCCTTTTTAGCGGGAACGAGCTTCTCAACTACCTCGTCGGTGCCGAAGAAGGTAAGCTCGGGATGGTTCTCAAGAAGATGTCCGACGATTATCATATTAGCGAGAGTAGGGATGCCCTCATCCTTCGCCATCTGGGTTGCGGGGATGTAGAAGACGTCAACGTCATCCCTCTCGACCTTCGCATCGATAAGAGAGGAGTCAACGTAGATCTGTCCGCCTGCCTTAACGGTGTCAACGTACTTCTGAAGAGAAGGAAGGTTCATGGCGATGAGCACGTCGGGCACGGTGATAATAGGCGATCCTACGGGAGTATCCGAGAGGATAACGTTACAGTTAGCGGTTCCTCCACGCATCTCGGGGCCGTATGAGGGGAGCCAGGATACCTGAATACCCTCGAGGAGTCCCTTGTAAGCTAAGAATTTACCCGAGAAGAGTATTCCCTGACCGCCAAAGCCTGCAATAAGTATTTCAGTAGTCTTCATATTACTTCTCCTCCCCGGCACTTCTGTCCTTGTAAACACCGATGGGATAATAGGGGAGCATATCGCTCTCTACCCATGCAAGTGCTGCCTCGGGTGTCATACCCCAGTTGGTGGGACAAGCGGAAACGACCTCGACAAGCGAGAAGCCCTTTCCCTCTATCTGATTCTTGAAGGCCTTCATAATAGCCTTCTTCGCATTTCTTACGTTCTTTACGTTGTTTACCGCAACACGTGCTACGTACTCGGGACCCTCAAGGGTAGCGAGCATCTCGGATACACGGATGGGCCAGCCGCAATGGTTGACGTCACGTCCGTAGGGAGAGGTCTGGGTCACCTGACCGGGAAGGCTGGTGGGTGCCATCTGTCCGCCCGTCATGCCGTAGATCGCATTGTTGACGAAGATAACGGTGATATTCTCGTTTCTCGCGGCGGAATGAACGGTCTCGGCCATACCGATGGAGGCGAGGTCTCCGTCGCCCTGATAGGTGAAGACTACGTTATCGGGACGGCATCTCTTGATACCGGTAGCGACAGCGGGAGCTCTTCCGTGAGCCGCCTCGATCATATCACAGGCGAAGTAATCGTATGCCATAACGGCACATCCGACGGGTGCAACGCCTATTGCCTTACCCTCGATGCCGAGCTCATCCATTACCTCAGCTACAAGGCGGTGGATAATACCGTGGGGACAACCGGGGCAATAATGGAAGGGTGCATCGGTCAGAGACTTGGGCTTTTCAAATACTACTGCCATATCAGTTATCTCCTTTCTCTGCCTTGCGGATAGCCTCAAGCACCTCTTCGGGGCTCGGGATCATACCGCCTGTACGGTTACAAAGCGACACGGGTCTTCTGCACTCGGTCGCAAGCTTGATATCCTCTATCATCTGTCCCATGTTGAGCTCGACGGAAACGAAGGACTTAACCTTATCGGCCGCCTTCTTAAACGCCTCGGTCGGGAAGGGCCAGAGGGTGATGGGTCTGATAAGACCAACCTTGATGCCCGCCTCTCTTGCTGAAGCAACGGCATTCTTAGCCACACGGGATGCAATACCGAATGCAACGACGCAGATATCCGCATCGTCCATCATATATTCCTCCCACATAGCCTCAGTCTGCTCGATAACCTTATACTTCTCGAATCTCTCGAAGTTCTTCTTCTCAAGCTCATCGGGCTTAAGGTAGAGCGAATTTACGATATTGTGAGTACGCTTGCACTCGGTACCCGTGAGTGCCCAGGGCTTCTCGTATACGGTGGGCTCGGTGTCCTCGAAGGTGATGGGCTCCATCATCTGTCCGATGGTACCGTCAGCGAGGATCATCGAGGTCATGCGGTACTTGTCCGCAAGGTCAAAGCCCTTGATGGTAAGGCTCGCCATCTCCTGCACGGATGCGGGAGCGAGAACGATCATACGGTAGTCACCGTGACCGCCGCCCTTGGTAGCCTGGAAATAATCCGACTGAGAGGGCTGAATACCGCCGAGTCCGGGGCCGCCACGCTGAACGTTGACAACGAGAGCCGGGACGTCCGAGCCTGCTATGTAGGAAAGACCCTCAGTCTTAAGCGAGATTCCGGGGCTGGAGGAGGAGGTCATAACACGCATACCTGCGGCTGCGGCTCCGTAAACCATATTAATAGATGCTATCTCAGACTCAGCCTGAAGGAATACTCCGCCGATCTTGGGCATCTTCTTAGCCATATATGCGGCAATCTCGGTCTGAGGGGTGATGGGATAACCGAAATAGTGACGGCAACCTGCTCTGATAGCAGCCTCGGCAATAGCCTCGTTGCCCTTCATTAAAATTCTCTCTGCCATGATAGTCTCCTTACTTTTCAACAGTTATAATGCAGTCGGGACACATAGTTGCACAAAAGGCACAGCCTATACACTTGTCCTCCTCCTGCATAAATGCGGGCGAATAGCCTTTCTTATTAAGCCTGTCGTCTGCGATCGCAAGACATTTCTTGGGGCAGGCCTGCACACACAGACCGCATCCCTTACACATATCGGTATTAAAGGTTACCTTTGTCATTTATATTCCTCCTTATCAGGCTTCGGTGTGAAGGGGTCTTCACACCGGTTAAAAATACTTTTTCTGTAATTTAAGCGGCATTACGGGAAGGTCGGTAAGCTTCTCAGCCAACCTCTGCTCAACCGTGTGCATCCAAAGAGGCAGTCCGGTCAGACGGCAAAGCTCGTCGACGTACTCAAGAGATGCACGGACAGCACTCTCGTCCGTCTCGGGTCCTATATTGGAATTATTCACGATACAGGTAAAGGGGATGCCGCCAGCCGCCTCGATCTCCTTCATGATCTCTACGGTATCGGCTACCGTGGAGGTGAGGGGGCGATAGCAATTCACAACGAATGCCATAGTAAAATTATTCTCTGCGAGAATAGACGGGGAGAATCTGCCGAGGGCGTAAGCACCTCTGTCGTCTCCGCCGATATCCATAACGCCGAAGTAGCTCTTATCCTGCACAAGTCGGTAGCTCTCCGCAGGGAGGGCGGGCAGGTCGACGTTGGTGTTGGCATACTGAGGAGATATAAGGTGTATACCGGCTCTCTCGAGCTCCTCCTCGCTGTCCTTGGTTCTGAAATAGGGATTAACGATATCGAGATCGGCTATCAGAACCTTCTTTCCCTCCCCTGCAAGCTTCAGGGCATAGTTAACGGCAATATTCGTCTTACCGCTGCCGTAGTGACCTGCAAAGAGGGTTAAACGCTTATTTTCCATATTATTCTTTTCTCCCTCGGGGCGGATATCCACCCCGAGAGCTTATTATTAAAGTAGCTTTCTTATGATCTTACCGCTTGTTGTCTTAGGTAAGGACTCGTAGAATTCAACGATTCTCGGGTACTTATAGGGAGCTGTACGTGACTTAACGTAGTTCTGTATCTCACGCTTAAGCTCGTCCGTGCCCTCTGTTCCCTTAACAAGAACGATGCTGGCCTTAACGACCTGACCTCTGATCTCATCGGGAGCGGCAGAGACACCGCACTCAAGGACGTAGGGAAGCTCCATAATAACGTTCTCGATCTCGAACGGACCTATGCGGTAGCCCGAGGACTTGATAACGTCATCGGCACGTCCGACGTACCAAAGGAAGCCCTCCTCATCGCACCAGGCGATATCGCCGGTATGGTAGAAGCCGTCACGCCAGGTCTCCTTAGTGATCTCCTCATTGCCCTCATAGGCGTATGCGAGACCGCAGGGCAGACCCTTCGAAATATTGATACAGATCTCACCGCTCTCGCCTCTTTTGACCTCCTCGCCCTCGGGGTTAAGAAGATGAACGTCATAAAGAGGAACGGGCTGACCCATAGAGCCGATCTTGTGGCTGCCGCCTGCAAGGTTTCCGACGATAAGGGTGCTCTCGGACTGTCCGAAGCCCTCCATTATCTGAAGGCCCGTGCATTTTTCAAACTGACGGAATACCTCGGGGTTAAGTGCCTCACCCGCAGTAGATGCGTGCTCTATCGAGGAGAGGTCGAATCTCGTGAGATCCTGCTTTATCAGCATTCTGTACATCGTGGGAGGTGCACAGAAGGTAGTGATCTTGTACTTTGCAAAGAGAGGAAGAATCTTCTCGGGGTCGAATCTGTCGAAGTCGTAGACGAAGTTCGCCGCCTCGCAGAGCCACTGACCGTACATCTTACCCCACATAGCCTTCGCCCATCCCGTATCCGAGATAGTGAGGTGGAGTCCGTCAGGATTGACCTGATGCCAATACTTGGCGGTAATGAAGTGACCGAGAGGATACTTATAGTTATGTGCGGCAATCTTGGGATATCCCGAGGTACCCGAGGTGAAGAACATCAGCATCGGGTCGCTACCAGAGGGTGCGTCCTCGGTGCGTGCATAGTGACTGCTGTACATACTGAACTCCTCGTCGAAGGAACGCCATCCCTCTCGGGAGCCTCCTACGAGGATCTTATGCTCAAGAGCAGGACACTTAAGAGCGGCACTCTCGACCTCGGACTTAACGTCTCCGTCCGCAGTACAAAGTATAGCCTTGACGTTACCTGCCGTGAAGCGGTAGGAGAAGTCCTTCTCAAGAAGCTGATTGGGAGCGGGGATAGCAACCGCACCGAGCTTATGTAATCCGAGCACGGAGAACCAGAACTGGTAATGACGCTTAAGAACGAGCATTACTCGGTCGCCACGCTTGATGCCGAGGGCCTTGAAGTAGTTAGCGGCTCTGGCAGACTCCTTCTTCATATCCGAGAAGGTGAAGCGTCTCTCTGTGCCGTCCTCGCTGACGTGGAGCATCGCAAGCTTATCGGGCTTACGTGTACCGAGGGCATCAACAACGTCAAAGGCGAAGTTGAAGGACTCCTCGTTCTTGAAGTCTATTTTAGTAAGAACACCGTTCTCCTCGGTGGGTATGATAAAATCGTGATATACACGGGTCTCGGTATCCTCAAGCCTACGCTTGGTAGCAGAGGAGGTCTGAGCCTCTTCCTCGCCCTCACGTGCCGCCTGATTACGGAGGACGATGGCATAGAATGCACAGTCCTCGCCGCCCGTGGCGATCATACCGTGGGGTGTACCCGAATCGTAGTAGATACAGTCACCGGGGCCTAAGATCTCGGTGTTGGCACCGATCCTTATCTTCATCTGTCCCCTGATGACGATGTCGCACTCCTGTCCCTCGTGGGTCACAAGCTCGATCTCGGCATCCTCACGGTAGTTAAGCTCCATGTAGAGAGGGAGAGCGATACGGTTTCTAAAGCCTGCCGCAAGGTTGAAGCCCACCATATTGTGAGCCTCCTCGATCCTCTGTCCGTCACCCTTACGTGTCAGGGCGTAGGAGCGAAGCTTAGGGCTCTTACCCTCAAGGAGATCTCCCATATCTACGCCGAAGCTCAAGGTACAGTGGTAGAGGAATGCAATACTCAGGTTGCGATTTCCGGCCTCGCACTGCTCATACTCATATTCACTTAAACCCGTGCGTGCCGCCATCTCACTGACGGAAAGACCCGTGATCAAGCGAAGCTCCTTAATACGGCTGGCTATTTGCTTGATCTTATGTTCCATTTCATTCAAATTCTGTTCCACTGTGCACCTCGTAAAATAGTAAGTCGCAATATCATAAAATATATTATACTAAATCAAGTACGCATTAGTCAATATATTTTTACTAAGGTTAAGATAATTTCATAATTATTTTACCTATCAGAGCTTATTCCTCATGATCTTGCCGCTTATAGTCTTAGGTAATTCACGGCGGAATTCAACGATTCTCGGATACTTGTAGGGAGCGGTATGGAGCTTGACGTAGTTCTGAATTTCCTTCTTAAGCTCCTCTGTTCCCTCCTTGCCGTCAACAAGAACGATGCACGCCTTGACTACCTGACCTCTCACCTCGTCGGGAGCGGCACAAACACCGCACTCCAGGACGTAGGGAAGCTCCATTATGGTCGACTCGATCTCAAACGGGCCGATACGGTAGCCCGACGATTTGATGACGTCATCAGCACGTCCGACGTACCAATAATAGCCGTCCTCGTCTCTCCATGCAACGTCACCCGTATGGTACATACCGTCGTGCCATACGTTATCGGTAGCCTCCTTGTTGAGGTAATAGCCGAGGAATACTCCGCAGGAGGTCTTCGGCTCGGTGCGGATGACTATCTCACCGCTGACACCGTCAGGCACGGGGTTGCCGTCGTGGTCGACAAGGTCGATGCCGTAGCCGGGCACGGGCTTACCCATAGCACCGGGCTTAAGCTGAGTGCCGAGGAGGTTGGCGATACCGAGGGTCATCTCGGTCTGACCGAAGCCCTCAGCGATACGGAGACCCGTAGACTTCTCGAACTGATAGAAGACCTCGGGGTTAAGAGCCTCGCCCGCAGTAGTGGCGTGGCGGATAGAGGAAAGATCGTACTGACTGAGATCCTGCTTGATAAGCATTCTGTACATTGTGGGAGGTGCACAGAAGGTGGTGATACCGTACTTTGCAAACATAGGAAGGATCTTCGCCGAGTCGAATCTGTCGAAATCGTAGGTGAAGACGGCACCCTCGCAGAGCCACTGTCCGTAGAGCTTACCCCAAAGAGCCTTACCCCATCCCGTCTCGGAGATGGTGAAGTGGAGTCCGTCGGGACGGCAGAGGTGCCAGTATTTTGCAGTCACGAAGTGACCGAGAGCGTACTTATAGGAATGCATAGCCATCTTGGGATATCCCGTGGTACCCGAGGTGAAGAGCATAAGCATGGGATCGTTACCGCAGGGGGCATCCGCCTCGCGGACATATCTACGGCTGAAGAGCTGATACTCGCTGTCATAATTATGCCAGCCCTCTCTCTCTCCGCCTACCAAGATCTTCTCAAGGTTCATACCCGTGACCTCCTCGGCAAGCTCTACCTGATGAGCGGTGTCGCCGTCGGCGGTACAGAGGATAGCACTGACTCCCGCAGCCTTGAATCTGTAAGTGAAGTCGTGCTCAAGGAGCTGATTGGTCGCAGGGATAGCGATAGCTCCGAGCTTATGAAGACCGAGTATTGCAAACCAGAACTGATAATGACGCTTAAGGACGAGCATTACACGGTCGCCACGCTTGATGCCGAGAGACTTGAAGTAGTTGGCACTCTGAGAGGAGGCGTCCTTGATATCCTTAAAGGTAAATCTACGCTCTGTCATATCGTTCGAGATATGAACCATAGCGAGCTTATCGGGCTGATTTCTTGCGATCTCGTCGACAGTGTCGAAAGCGAAGTTGTATTCGTCCTCGTTGGAATAATGAACGTCGAGAAGTGCTCCAGACTCGTCCTCATCGCACTGAATGAATTTCTCACAAAGGAGGGGCTTCTCGGAGGTCGAGTACTCACCGTTGCCGATATAGAGGGGCTGGTCGGTGGTATCGCTCGACATAACCATAGCGAGAAATACGCACTCCTCACCGTCGATAGCGATCATACCGTGGGGTGTCGACGATTTGAAGAAGATGCTGTCTCCCTCTCGGAGTGTCTCCTCACGGTCGCCGATACGGATACGCATAGCACCCTTCACGACCATATCAAACTCCTGACCTGCGTGGGTTACTGTGTTGATAGGCTCATGCTGGAGCTTCTCGGAATATTTATAGGTTACCCAATAGGGTGTCGCCAATTTATTGCGGAAGAGAGGTGCCATATCCTGAATGGTTATGCTGTCCTCGCTGGCGGTGATGAGACCCTCGCCCCTTCTTGTGACGGTGTATCCCGTCAGCTTTGCACTGTGTCCCTCAAGAATATCGGTAAGCTCTATACCGTAGACCTTGGCACACTTATGTATAAATGTAAAAGGAAGATCCACAGTACCGGACTCATACGAAATATACGTATCCTCGGTAATCTCTGTCAGGGCCGCCATCTCTTTTGTGGTATATCCCAAAATGGCACGCATCTCGGATATACGCTCTGCAATTTTCTGGAGCTGATTCACACCGGATTGCTTTTCCATAACATTCATCCTTTCAAAAACGGAATTTAAAATAAAAAAACGTCTCGGGAAATAAAATTCCTGAGACGAGTAAACACTACCCGCGGTACCACTCATTTTACGGCATACGCCGTCACTCGGACTCCATCAAGCCCTTACCCTTAACGCGGGAAACGTAGAACCCTGGCACAAGCTCGGATTCTCAACTCGGAAGTGATGGGTACAAGGCACCAAGCTGTCGGCTCACACCACCCGCCGACTCTCTGTAAGCTATTTATGCCGTACCGTCTTCGTCACAGTCTTTTGCTATGAAATAATTTTACCACTCCAAAAACAATTTGTCAAACCTTTTTCCAAAGAAAAATAACACAAATTTTCAAAAATTGCACTTTTGTTTTTGTGCATTTTCATCAAAACTGTCACTTTTTTTACATTTTCTATTGACAAAGAGACTCTTTGGTGGTTAAATAGGGTATATCCAAGTAAAGACAGTGACGGAAATCCGGCCCCCTATCGGATGCTCCAGAGAGTCGGCGGGTGGTGTGAGCCGATGCGGAAGTTTTGGGCCATCTTCTTCCCGAGTCGGTCTTGTCAAAGCGAAAGCGAGTAATGAGACACGGAAGCCCCGTTATCGGCGACGGCCTTAGTGTGAGGCCTATGAGTGATTTCCCTTTATGGGGGTAATCAGGGTGGTACCGCGAAAAATTTTCGTCCCTGAAGCCGTATTGACGGCCTCGGGGCTTTTTTTATTTAATTAAAGGGAGAAAAACAGCATGAAACAGATCAGAATCAGCGATGCGACAATAAAACAAACCTCGGAGGGCTTCCGCCTTTCCTTCAAGGAGAAGATAGAGCTATCCAAGCTGCTCGACAGACTCGGAGTAGATTATATTGAGCTTGAGGGTATTAAGAATATTCGCACCGACTCGCTCCAGATCAAGTCTTGTGCTGCGGCGGTGAATGATTGCGGCATTGCGGTGCCGGTAGAGCTGAACAGAGAAAGCGTTGAGAGAACATGGGCGGCACTGAGCCTCGCGAAGCATCCGAGACTCCAGGTCTTTGCTCCTGCGAGTGCCGTACAGATCGAGTATCTCTTCCATAAGAAGCCCGATGCACTTATCGAGGCGGTAAGAGATACGGTGACGGCGTGCTGCGAGGTATGCTCCGACGTTGAATTCATAGCGGGTGACGCTACGAGAGCGGAAGCAGATTTCCTCAAGGCACTCATCGAGGGTGCTATCGGGTCGGGAGCCAAAACGGTAACGCTCAGAGACACTGCGGGCACTATGCTCCCCGGTGAGCTTGCCGAGTTCGTTAAGGCTCAGTATGCGGCTATTCCCTCGCTGAGAGAAGTAGCTCTCGGAATCTCCTCCACCAATACGATATCCATGGCGGACGCCTCCGCAATAGCGGCTATAACCGAGGGTGCTGAGCAGATCTCTGCGGCGGCATATCCGATAGACAACGTATCCCTCCCCAATATTGCAAAAATACTCGCTCACAAGGCGGATACACTGGGGGCATGCTATAATATACGCACAACACAGCTCTCGAGGATCATCGATCAGATCGTCGGAATCTGTCAGGGCGGAAAGAGTAAGACTGTGAGTGCCACAGGCACGGACGGTGACGCATCGGACGTATATCTTACGTCCCACGACGATCTCTCTGCCGTCACTCTCGCCGTCACAAGACTCGGCTACGATCTCTCGGACGAGGACGCCCTCAAGGTATATAATGCATTCTCGGGAATTGTCGCAAAGAAGGAGAAGGTCAGCCTCAAGGAGCTCGATGCAATAGTAGCATCCTACGCCATGCAAGTGCCCTCGACCTACAAGCTCGACACCTACGTCATAACCTCGGGCAACACCATTTCCGCAACCGCACATATCAAGCTGACGAAGAACGGACAGCCCGTAGAGGGTGTATATATCGGTGACGGCTCGATAGATGCCGCATTCCAGGCAATAGAGAAGATCACGGGATGCCATTATGAGCTCGACGACTTCGAGCTTCAGGCAGTTACCGAGGGACGTGAGGCTATGGGCCAGACCATAGTCAAGCTCCGTGCAGGCGGTAAGGTATACTCGGGAAGAGGTATTTCAACAGATATAGTAGGTGCAGGAATACAGGCATATCTCAGTGCACTTAATAAGATAGTATATGAGGAGGAAGTAGAATGAAGCTCTCCTTTTCCACACGAGGCTGGTCAGAGCTGTCGTTTGATGAAATGTTAGAAACAGCAACGGATATGGGCTTCTCCGGAGTGGAGGTTTACAATCTTCCTCTCTTCACCTCGCTGACCGACAGAGGAGGTCCCTTCCATAAATATAATATGGCGGCAACCGCTCGCCATTTGCGTGATTGCAAGCTTACGGTTCCCTGCTTCGACACACCGATAGACGTATCGTCCGACACCGAGGCTGAGGCTAAGGTCATCTCGCTTATTGACATCGCTGATGGAAGCGGAGTGCCCTACGTGGCGGTCTGTGCTCTTACGGACAACGAGGAGACTGTCGAAAGAGTCCTCGCATCGCTCGTCAAGGAGGCTGAGGCTAAGGACGTCACCGTGCTCGTTAAGACGAGCGGTATATATTCAGACACCGCAAGGCTCCGCAATATGCTCGACAGATTTGCAAGCGATCACCTTGCAGCTCTCTGGGACGTGTACCATCCCTACCGTGACAACGGCGAGTCGGGCGACGATACGATAAAGAACCTCGGAGCGTACGTTTGCCACGTTCATATGCGTGATTCGGACGACACGGGTGCCTACCAGCTCATCGGCGAGGGTACTATGCCCATCGACGATATTATGAGAGCACTCTCGTCTGTAAACTACGATAATTTCATTTCTCTCGAGTGGAAGCCCGACTGGCTCGACGAGCTGTGCGACCCCGAGATCATATTCCCTTATTTCGTTAATTACATGTCCCGCTTCCATTCTACAAGAGGCATGAAGAAGAGCCTCTATTTCAATCATGACGGAACGGGTCAGTACATCTGGAAGCGTGACGAGCTCATAAATCTCACCTTCTCCCAGGTGCTCGACAGAGTGGCCGAGGAGTTTCCCGATCAGTACTGCTTCAAGTACACCACCCTCGATTACACCCGTACCTATGCGGAGTTCCGTGAGGACGTAGACAGATTTGCAAGAGCACTTGTGTCCATGGGTGTCAAGGCGGGCTCGAAGGTTGCTATATGGGCGACCAACCTCCCTGCGTGGTACATCACCTTCTGGGCGACCACAAAGCTCGGTGCGGTGCTTGTAACGGTGAACACAGCATATAAGATTCACGAGGCGGAGTATCTCTTACGTCAGTCGGACACTCACACCCTCGTTATGATAGACAGCTGTCTTGATTCGAACTACAAGGAGATAATCAACACTCTCTGCCCCGAGATCAAGGATACCACCCCCGGCGAGCCGCTTCACTGCAAGAGGCTTCCCTTCTTACGCAACGTTATTACGGTCGGCTTCAAGCAGGACGGATGCCTCACCTTTGACGAGGCTATGGACAGATACAAGCTCGTCAGCCGTGAGGAGGTTGCGAGAATGGCGGCGGCTGTTCGCCCCGGTGACGTATGCAATATGCAGTACACCTCCGGCACTACCGGCTTCCCCAAGGGTGTAATGCTTACTCACTACAACGTAGTTAATAACGGTAAGTGTATCGGCGACCGCATGGGGCTCTCCACTGCGGACAGAATGATGATACACGTGCCCATGTTCCACTGCTTCGGTATGACCCTCTCGATGACCTCGTCGATGACGCACGGCACTACTATGTGTCCGATGCCCTACTTCTCTGCGAAATCGTCTCTCGCCTGCATAAATCAGGAGAAGATAACCTGCTTCAACGGCGTGCCGACGATGTTCATCGCAATGTTCAACCACCCGTCCTACCGCTCGACCGACTTCTCGCATATGAGAACGGGAATTATGGCGGGAGCGGGATGTCCTCCCGAGCTTATGAGGAGGGCGGCGAGACCAGACGAGATGAACATGACGGGTATCGTATCCGTTTACGGTCAGACAGAGTGTGCTCCCGGCAACACGATGAGCTCTTGGACGGACTCGCTCGAGGTAAGAACCGAGACTGTCGGATATGCATTCCCGCACGTCCGCTGTAAGGTAGTCGATCCCGAGACGGGCGAGGAGGTAGGCCCCGGTGTCAACGGTGAATTCTGTGCGAAGGGCTACAACACGATGAAGGGCTACTACAAGATGCCCTACGCCACCAAGGATACCGTGGACGAGGACGGATGGCTTCATTCGGGCGACCTCGCTTCCTGCGATGAGTTCGGTAATTACCGTATTACGGGACGTCTCAAGGATATGATCATCCGCGGAGGCGAGAACATTTACCCCAAGGAAATAGAAGAATTTATATACACGCACCCCGCCGTCAAGGACGTGCAGGTCATCGGAGTGCCCGACAAGAAGTACGGTGAGGAGATATACGCCGCCATCGTGCTCAAGGAGGAGGGCAGCGTCACAGTAGCCGAGATGACAGATTACATCAAGGCAAGCATGGCCCGCCACAAGGTACCGAGGTATATAGAATTCGTCGAGTCCTTCCCGATGAATGCGGCAGGCAAGGTCCTCAAGTACAAGATGCGTGAGGAGGCAGCCTCCCGTCTCGGTCTCGTAGGAGACGGAGCGGATACCGCAGGTCCCGGAAAATAATCCGTTTTTCATAAAAAACAAGCACCCCGTGTCGAGTTTTAGCGACACGGGGTGCTTTATATTCCACGTCAGAGAAGCTCTGCGAGGGCGATGCCCGCCTCGTTTCCTATCCTCTCAAGCGATGCGTTGTTATAGTGACCTATATCCTTCTTATTGAAGTTTTCCTCATCGATGCTTATCTCCTTGCAGATACGGGTGAGCATCACGAAATCAGGATCGAGGGCGACCGCCCTATCCTGTGCGTCCATTATGACCTCATCCCACCGCATCTTGATGAGGGGATCCTCCTTCACCCACGGAGCGGTCCTCGCAAAATAACCGACCCTGATAAGACAGAATTTCTCAATTCCTATCTTATTCTTCAAGACGTTCTTGAAGTAAACGAGTCTCGCTATATACTTATCCTCCGAGAGCTGATTAAGTGCATCCGACTCACCCTGAAGCCAGACGAGGTATATATGCTCTACATTGTATTCCCTTTTGATTCTCTCGAGACCCGCCGTGATCTTATTCATCGCTACTCGGTATAAGGGCATACCGGGGAGCCACTGGCTGATAGCAGTTCCGCCCGAGGCTGTATGGATGGCAATGACCTCCCTGCCGCTCCTTTCGGTATACTGACGGCAGAAGGCGGGGAGAATAGAGCATCCTCCGATGGGTGCGTTAAGCGGCCCCTCCTCTATACTCTCACCGACGGGGTGAGCAAGGGGAATTATCTTATCCTCGAGAAATCTGTATTCATATGCATTTTTTACGGGGGTGAGGTCGGTCGGCATACATTCACCGACTCCTACCATATTACTCTGCCCTGCAAAAATAATTACGTCCATAGTAATGCTCCCTTCCTTTTTCACTCTTATTATACAGAGTCGCGGCACGTGTGTCAATAGGCACGGATTTTTTTCGAATAATCTGAAGTTAAAGGAGGGAAACTAAGAGAAATCCGGGAGGGTCATATGGAATTTATCAAGCTCATAGCAACCGCACTTCTGTCGGTCGGCACACTTTTCCTTACCACGAAGATACTCGGGCACAAGCAGATTTCCGAGCTCGACTTTTTCGATTACGTCAGCGGTATTACCGTAGGGTCGATAGGGGCGGAGTTAGCAACCGACCTCGAGGCTCCGTGGAAGTCCTTTGTCGCCCTTTTCATATGGTGCGGAGCCTCGGTTTTTCTTAATTTCTTAACACGTACCCTACCTAAGACGAGAAAGTTCATCAACGGAACCCCAACCGTGATCATTGACGGAGGGGTGATTTACAAAGAGAATATGAAGAAGGCGAGGCTTGATCTTTCCGAGCTTATGCTCTTATGCCGTGAGGCGGGATACTTCGACCTCTCGGACATTGGGACGGCGATATTTGAGTATAACGGCAAGCTGTCAATACTACCCCTCGCGGACAAGGCTCCGCTCACTCCGTCCGATTTGAACATCCCCGTGAGGCCTAAGACGATCGGAGTCGAGCTGATAATGGACGGGCGTGTGATGGGCGAGAATCTCGTGAGGTCAAATATCTCGGAAAAGAGGCTCGAAGAGCTTCTCTCTGCTAACGGATACAAATCGGCAAGGGACGTTCTTCTCGCGGTAGGCAAGGAGGACGGATCGGTCACGTTTTTTCCCATGAAGGCACCGTGACGGTTGTTTTTGGGGTATGACTTTTCTTCATAATGTTACATTTTTTACGTTTATAACATTGACTTTAGTATTATATTATGCTATAATTCTATTTATTATTTTATATATCTTTTCACGGAGCAAAAAAATGGCACTCGATTACGTAATTCTCGCACTCTACGCTCTTTCCATGGTTGGAATAGCATTCTACACAAAAAACCGTTCGAAATCGGTCAACGACTTCCTGCTTGCGGGCAAGAAGGGCTTAAACGGCTGGATGACCGCATTTGCCTACGGCACTACATATTTCTCCGCAGTTATCTTTATCGGATATGCGGGACAGTTCGGTAAGGCATACGGACTCGCTTCCATCTGGATCGGAGTCGGAAACGCTCTTCTCGGCACCCTCGTTGCGTGGCTTGTGCTCGCTAAGCGTACCAAGAATATGACGGCACGTCTCTCGGCTAAGACGATGCCCGACTTCTTCGCTAAGAGATACGACTCCCACGGACTCAAGGTTTTATCTGCAATAGTAATCTTCATATTCTTAATTCCCTACTCCGCATCTGTTTACAGCGGCTTATCAAGCCTCTTCGAGATCGTATACGGCATACCCGGATGGGCTGTAATGATCGCGCTTGCGGCACTCACGGCGGTATATTTATTCTTCGGAGGATATTTCGCAACTGCACTCTCCGACTTCATTCAGGGTATTATCATGATAGCGGGTGTCGTTATTATGGTTATATTCTTCATGAATTCGAAGGAGGTATCGTGGGATATCTCGGCGATCGGTGACACCTGGTTTACCTTCGGTAAGGAGGGAGCGGGCGGCCTCTTCGGTGCGAACATGTCGCTCATCTCGCTCATCCTTCTCACCTCTCTCGGCGTATGGGGTCTGCCTCAGACGGTACACAAGTACTACGCTATCAGAGACAAGAGGGCGATCTATCAGGGCGTTATCGTCAGCACCCTCTTCGCTCTCATCATAGGTATGGCGGCATACTTCACGGGAGCACTCAGCTTCTTCTTCTCCTCCGACCTTCAGGGCGTTCCGGATGCCAACATCATCCCGACGATGCTCAATCTTATTATCCCCGTAGGCTTCACGGGACTTATCGCGATACTCATTCTCTCGGCGAGCATGTCCACCCTCTCGTCGGTGTCTCTCGCGAGTGCATCGGTAATAGCGGTAGACCTCTACAAGGGCTCTGTCAACAAGAATGCATCGGACAAGCGAGTCAACACCGTAATGCGTGCACTCACCCTTCTGTTCATTCTCATATCGGTGGTTCTCGCCGTCCTCAACGAGGAGTTCGGTCTCACCGCCATCGCATACATGATGGGTCTTAGCTGGGGTACTCTCTCCGGCTGCTTCACGGGTCCGTTCGTCTTAGGTCTTCTCTGGAAGAGAGTCAGCAAGGCATCCGCCTTCGCATCCATCATATCCTCGCTTACGCTTACTGCGACGCTCATCGTTGTCTTCGGTTACATAAGAGCGGGTGCGGGTGCCCCGTTCGGCGAGGCTATCAAGCTCGGTGTGGCGGCATCGCCCCTCATCGGAGTTATCTGTATGATATTCTCGCTCATTATCACTGCGGCGGTCACGCTCTTTACGGCACCTCCCTCGGATGAGGTTATCGAGAATGCATTCACGAAGCCCATTGAAAACGAAATAGTCTGATATTCAAATAATTTGATACAAGGAAAGAAAAAATGATCTGGTCAAAGGAAGAAACACTCCCCAGGGAGGAAATTGAAAGAATACAGCTCGAGAGGCTGCAGGAGACGGTATCGAGGGTCTACGAAAAGGTGCCCGCGTACAGAAAAAAGATGGACGATGCGGGAATCAAGCCCTCCGACGTCAAATCTCTTGATGACCTCCATCGCCTGCCCTTCGTTACAAAGCAGGATATGAGGGATAATTATCCCTTCGGTCTTTTCGCAGTGCCGAAAAACGAGCTTGTAAGAATACACGCATCCAGCGGTACTACGGGTAAGCCTACCGTTGTCGGATACACTAAGGGCGACCTCGAGACCTGGACCGAGTGTGTTGCAAGAATTGCATGCATGGGAGGAGCAAGTGCCGAGGATACCGCACAGATATGCTTTGGATACGGTATGTTCACGGGTGCTCTCGGACTCCACTACGGACTTGAGAAAATAGGTGCGGCGATAGTTCCCTCCTCCACGGGTAACTCGCAGAAGCAGATCATGTATATGCAGGACTTCGAGACGTCCCTTCTCGTGGCAACTCCCTCGTATGCTCTCCGCCTTGCTGAGGTGGCAAGAGAGATGGACGTTATTCCCGAGAGAGACCTCAAGGTTAAGATAGCACTTGTAGGAAGCGAGCTTCTCACCGACGCTATGCGTGAGGAGATGCACAAGGTATGGGGCAAGGAGCTCCTTATCACCTCGAACTACGGTATGAGTGAGCTTATGGGCCCCGGAGTATCGGGCGAGTGTCTTGAGCACTGCGGAATGCACATAAACGAGGACTTCTTCATCCCAGAGATCATCGATCCTGCTACGGGCGAGGTACTCCCCGAGGGTGAGCAGGGAGAGCTTGTCATCACCTGCATCAAGAAGGAGGGCATTCCTCTCATAAGATACAGAACCAAGGATATAACCCGTCTCTTCTACGAAAAGTGCAAGTGCGGAAGAACCTTCTGCCGTATGGAGAATCTTTCCGGAAGAAGTGACGATATGCTGAAGATTCGAGGAGTCAACGTCTTCCCGAGCCAGATAGAGGAGGTCATCCTCAGCATCGAAGAGCTCGGACCTCACTATGAGATAATCCTCGAGAGAGAGGGATATCTCGACAAGATGACGGTCAAGGTCGAGCTCGTGCATTCCACCGACTCCTTCTCGGAGCTCGAGAGGATCACGAAGGAAGCGAGGGACAAGCTGAAGATCATACTCGGACTTGATGCGAAGATAACTCTCGTCTCTCCCAACACCCTCGAGAGATTTGAGGGCAAGGCAAAAAGAGTAAAGGATTTAAGGAGAATTTAAGGTGAACAAGAAGACTATAATGCTCGGTAACGAGGCAATAGCAAGAGGTGCATACGAGGCGGGAGTAAAGCTCTCGAGTGCCTATCCCGGCACACCCAGCACCGAGATCAGCGAATATCTTGCAAAATACGGTGAGGTATACACAGAGTGGGCTCCCAACGAGAAGGTTGCGGCTGAGGTTGCGATCGGTGCGTCCATCTCGGGTGTAAGAAGCATGGCGTGCATGAAGCACGTAGGTCTCAACGTAGCAAGCGACCCTCTCTACACCTTCTCATACACGGGTGTCGGAGGCGGCTCGGTCATCGTCGTAGCAGACGACCCCGGTCTTGCAAGCTCGCAGAACGAGCAGGACACAAGAATGATAGCGAGAGCGGCACACGTGCCCGTGCTCGAGCCCTCGGACAGCCAGGAGGCGAAGGAATTCGTCAAGCTCGGCTATGAGATAAGCGAGAAATATGACACCCCCGTAATTCTTCGTACTACAACGAAGCTTGCTCACTCTCAGAGTGCGGTCGAGCTTTCCGAGAGACTTGAGATAGAAGACAAGCCCTACGAGAGAAACGTATCGAAGTACGTAATGATGCCCGCGTCGGCGATAGGCAGACACCTCGTTGTAGAGGATAGAGAAACCCGCCTTGCAAAGGATGCGGCGACTCTCCCCGTCAACAAAGTCGAGATGGGCGACAGAAGGATCGGTTTCATCACAGCGGGTATTGCATATCAGTACGTCAAGGAGGTTTGTCCCGAGGCGAGCGTGCTGAAGCTCGGACTTACAAATCCCATTTGCCGTGAGCTTGTTGAGAAATTTGTAAACGAGGTTGAGACGGTATACGTCTTCGAGGAGCTTGAGCCCGTAATCGAGGAGCAGGTGAGAGCCTGGGGCTTCGACGTAAAGGGCAAGGAGCTGTTCACAAGGCAGGGCGAATACAGTGCGAATATGCTGAAGAAGGCTCTCTTCGGTGATGACGGAGTTGTCTATGAGAAGAAGGACTGTCCTGCACGTCCTCCCATTCTCTGCCCCGGATGCCCTCACAGAAGCGTATTCTCCGTGCTTAACAAGCTTAAGATACACGCAGCGGGCGACATCGGCTGCTACACTCTCGGTGCAGTAGCTCCTCTCGGAGTTATTGATACTACCATTTGTATGGGTGCGAGCATCTCCTCTCTTCACGGAATGGAGAAGGCAAGAGGCAAGGAGTACGTTAAGAATTGGGTGGCTGTTATAGGCGACTCGACCTTCCTTCACACCGGTGTTAACTCCCTTATTAACCTTGTATATAACAAGTCCACCGCAACCGTAATGATCCTCGACAACCGTACCACGGGTATGACGGGACATCAGGAGCACGCCGCTACGGGTAAGACCCTGAAGGGCGAGGATACATATGCAATTGATCTTGCAGAGCTGTGCCGTGCTATCGGCGTCCCCTCGGTTATCGAGATCGATGCGTTTGACGTAGCAGGTCTCACCGAGACTGTAAAGAATGCGGTTGCGAGCGACACTCTGACCGTAATCATTGCCAAGGCTCCCTGTGCACTCCTCAAGGGACAGAAGTTCCCGAACAAGTGCTTCGTAAATTCCGAGGCGTGCAAGAAGTGCGGTATGTGCATGAAGATAGGCTGTCCTGCAATGACAAGAGGCGAGGACGGTATTGTCAAGATCGATCCGACGATGTGTAACGGCTGCGGTCTTTGCAGAAATTACTGTAAGTTCGGTGCGATCGAGCTTAAGGAGGTATAAGATGACTAAGAATATTATGATAGTCGGTGTCGGCGGTCAGGGTACCCTCTTAACGAGCAGAATTATCGGCAAGGCGGCTCTCGCAATGGGTCTTGACGTAAAGATCTCCGAGGTTCACGGAATGGCACAAAGAGGCGGAAGCGTCGTTACCTTCGTAAGATTCGGCGATGCGGTAAGCGAGCCCGTTGTCGAGGAGGGTCAGGCGGACGTCATCATCTCCTTCGAGAGGCTCGAGGCAAGACGCTACTCTCACTTCTTAAAGAAGGACGGAGTGCTCGTCATCAATGATTGGAGAATAGACCCGATGACGGTCGTTATCGGAGCTAAGACGTATCCCGATAATATTATCGAGGAGCTCGCTAAGGAGCACACCGTATACTCAATAGACGGACAGAAGGTGGCTCTCGAGCTCGGAAACAGCAAGGTTCTTAACTCTGTTGTGCTCGGCTTTGCTGCGAAGCACATCGGTTTTGACGAAGAGGTATGGCTTGAGACGGTAGCGGGAACGGTTCCCCAAAAGACTATTGAAATAAATAAGGCAGCCTTCCTCGCAGGCTACAATTCGGCAAAATGAGGAGAATACTGAAATGATCTGGAATGAAAGTAAGGAGTGTATGTCGCGTGACGAGATGCATAATCTCCAAAGCGTAAGACTTGTTAAGCTCGTTGATTACGTTTATCACAACGTAGAGTTTTACCGTAAGAAGATGCAGGCTCTCGACCTTATGCCCGGCGACATCAAGTGCATCGAGGATATCGTTAAGCTTCCCTTCACCACAAAGGATGATCTTCGTGACAATTATCCCTTCGGCCTTTTCGCAGTTCCCAACTCCGAGATCGTGAGAGTACACGCATCGAGCGGTACTACGGGCAAGGCTACCGTTGTAGGATATACGAAGTACGACCTTGATATCTGGAGCGAGTGCGTGGCGAGATGTCTTGCCATGGCAGGAGTCACGAAGAACGATATTATTCAGATAGCCTATGGCTACGGTCTTTTCACGGGCGGTCTCGGTGCTCACTCGGGTGCTGAGAGAATCGGTGCTACGGTTGTGCCGATGAGCACGGGTAACTCGAAGAAGCTCACCACAATGATGGTTGACTTTGGTGCTACTGCTATCGCCTGCACACCCTCCTATCTCCTCCACATCTCCGAGGTTCTCGAGGCAGAGGGGCTTCTCGACAAGATCAAGCTTCGCACTGCTATATGCGGAGCTGAGCCCTGGACTGACAAGATGCGTAATGAGATAGAGTCGAAGCTCAACATTACCGCATATGACATTTACGGTCTTTCCGAGGTAATGGGCCCGGGTGTTGCGTGCGACTGTGATTTCCACCGCGGACTCCACGTGTGCGAGGATCACTTCTATCCCGAGATACTTGATACCAAAACCCTTACTCCTCTCGGTGACGGTGTGACGGGCGAGCTCGCCTTCACGACCCTTACCAAGGAAGGAATTCCGCTTATAAGATACAGAACAAAGGATCTCACAGAGATCGACCACTCGGCATGCGAGTGCGGAAGAACCAGTGCACGTATAGCGAAATTCAAGGGACGTGTCGACGATATGCTCATCATAAGAGGAGTAAACGTCTTCCCGAGCCAGGTAGAAGCAGCACTCATCGACGTGGATATGGTAACGCCTCACTATATGATGATCGTAGACCGTGTAAACAATCTCGACACCCTTGAGATTCAGGTTGAGATCGATCCCAAGTACTACACCGACGAGATAAGAGCGATCGAGGCTCTCTCGAAGAAGATCGGCCACGTTATCCAGCAGGCTCTCGGTCTTTCCGCAAAGATCAAGATTGTCGAGCCTCAGACTCTCGTACGCAGCGAGGGTAAGGCTGTACACGTTATCGACAAGCGTAAATTATATTGATAAGGAGAAATACTATGTTTGCAAAGCAGCTCACAGTTTTTATAGAGAACAGATCCGGAAGATTGTCCGAGGTTCTGAACGTGCTTAAGGTCAACGGAGTTAATATTCTTTCCTTAAGCCTTGCCGACACCACCGAGTACGGACTTCTCCGTCTCATCGTAGACAATGCATCTCTCGGTAAGGAGAAGCTGACCGAGTCGGGATTCTCTTCCCTTCTCTCCGACGTATCCATTATCAGAATCCCCCACAAGGTAGGAAGCCTTCAGGAGCTTCTCAGTGCTATCGACAAGGGTGGGGTCAACATTGAATATATGTACGGTCTTTCCATCGAATCAAAGGATGCGTACGTTGTATTAAAGGCATCGAGTGTGGACAAGATAGATAAAATACTTGCCGAGAGCGGTATCGCAACGGTATCCGCAGAGGAGCTTAAGACCCTCGGCTAAGGAGGCGTTTTACAAGTGGTAATCGATTTTCACACACATATTTTTCCTGACAAAATAGCAGACAGAACCATTTCTCTTTTATCCGAAAAGGGAGGCATATGCCCATTTAGTGACGGTAAGGAATCGGGACTCATCTCAAAAATGGAGGATGCGGGAGTAGACGTAGCGATAGCCCTCCCCGTTCTGACAAGCCCCTCGCAGTTCGAGAGTGTACTTACGTACGCCGCCGCCATAAATGACAAATACAAGGATGAAAAAAGGCGTATCATTTCCTTTGCGGGAATACATCCCGACTCCCCCGATATAGACGGAGAGATGAAGAGGATTGCCGACATGGGCTTCCTCGGTGTGAAGATACATCCAGATTATCAGGGAACGTTTATCGATGACGAGCGTTACGTCCGCATTCTTGAACGTGCTAAGGAATACGGTCTTACCGTGGTAACTCACGCAGGTACCGATATCGCCTTCCGTGGGCAGGAGGTAAGATGCACGCCGAAGAGAGCTGTAAATCTTATTCGTCAAGTACCCTACTCGAGGATCGTATTCGCTCATCTCGGAGGTGCTGAGATGGCCGAGGAGGTTATCACCACTCTTGCAGGTGAGGACGTTTATTTTGATACGTCCTACGTTCTTCGTGATACGGACAGGGATACCTTCATGCGTATTCTTGACCGCCATGGCAAGGATAGGATGCTTTTCGGCTCGGATTCTCCCTGGAGCGATATCAAGGGGGACGTAGAGATCATAAAATCATTTTCACTAAAGAAGGATGAAGAGGAGAGAATATTCTCTCGGAATGCAAGAGAGCTCCTCGGTATATAGCAATATGGGATTTAATCAGAAGATGCTTGGTCTCGGAAGCAAGAGATCGATCATAAGAGAAATTTTCGAATACAGCAAGGTGCGTGCCGCCGAGATCGGAAAGGAGAACGTTTTCGACTTCTCGCTCGGTAACCCCAGCGTGCCTGCTCCCCGTGAGGTAAACGATACGATAAGAGCACTTCTCGACGAGAGGGAGTCTGTATCGCTTCACGGCTACACCTCCGCTCAGGGAGATGCCTCTGTAAGAGAGGCGATAGCGAAGAATATAAATTCACGCTTCGGTGTGGATATTTCTCCGAACCTCATTTATATGACCTGCGGTGCGGCGGCATCTCTGTCGATTACTCTTCGTGCTCTTGTAGAGGACGGCGGGGAGGATGAGGTTATAGCACTTGCTCCCTTCTTCACGGAGTACCGTGTCTTCATCGAGAATGCGGGGGCGAGACTCGTTATAAGCAGTCCTGAGGAAAACACTCTCTCGATCGACCTTTGCGACCTCGAATCCAAGATCACCGATAAAACGAAGGCAATAATCGTCAACTCTCCGAATAACCCGAGCGGTGTAGTATATACCCGTGCTAAAATAGAGGCTCTTGCAGAGCTTCTTGATAGGAAGTCCGGTGAATACGGACACCCCATATATCTGATAGCGGACGAGCCCTACCGTGAGCTTGTTTACTCGGACACCGAGGTGCCCTATCTTATGAATCACTACGGTAACACGGTAGTGTGCTACTCCTTCTCGAAGTCGCTCTCTCTCCCCGGTGAGAGAATAGGATATATTGCTGTATCCCCCAAGGCGGAGGATGGCGTTAGCATTTATCTCGCTATCTGCGGTGCGGGCCGCTCTCTCGGCTACGTATGTGCACCCAGCCTCTTCCAGCAGGTTATAGCCAAGTGTCTTGATGCGAAGGTAAATATTGATGCATACAAGGAGAACCGCGACCTCCTCTACAACAATCTTACCGATTACGGCTTCGACTGTGTTAAGCCTGACGGTGCGTTCTATCTCTTTGTAAAGTCTCCGAGCGGTGACGCCTACGAGCTCTATGAGAGAGCGAAGGCACACGAGATACTCATCGTCCCTTGCGATGATTTCGGTATCCCCGGTTACGTAAGAATTGCATACTGCACCGACCTTGCACGTGTAAAGGGTGCACTCCCCGCATTCAAGCGTGTAGCAGAGGAGTACGGTCTATCTAAATAATTCAAAGACGGCTTTATATTCATCATATAGGGCCGTTTTTTAGCCCAAATTCAAAAAATGAAAGGTTTTGTTTACATATGGCAAAGAAAATTTCAACCGACAAGGCACCTGCCGCAATTGGCCCCTACTCGCAGGCAATAGTCACGGGCAATTTAGTCTTCACCTCAGGACAGATACCGATCAACCCCGAAACAGGATCGATCGATGCTAAAGACATCACCTCCCAGACCGAGCAGGTGATGAAGAATTTAGGAGCGGTGCTCGAGGCGGCGGGCTCTGATTTCGGTAAGGTAGTGAAGACCACCTGCTTCCTCTCGGATATAGGTAATTTTGCAGCCTTCAACGAGGTGTATGCGAGATACTTCCCCTCTAACCCTGCACGCAGCTGTGTAGCTGTAAAGGATCTGCCTAAGGGAGCACTCGTCGAGGTCGAGGCAATAGCGGAGATATGATCCTCGTGGATGATTATATAAAAGAAAGAACCTCTTATAAGGGTAAGTCTAACCGATATAAGAGGCTCTTTTTTTATTCCTTTTTATCAAACGTTTCCGAAACCTTCATAAGGAGGTCGCGTATCTTCAGGTGCTGGGGGCAGGCCTTCTCACACATTCCGCACTTGATGCAATCGACCGCACGTCCCTTGCCGTCGGTATGTATGCTGTAATAATATGCGGTGTTCCAATACTTAAAATTGTTCTGTGCATTGAGGCAGGCGAAGAGTGCGGGGATGGGAATATTCTTCGGGCAGACCTCCATACAGTATTTACAATCGGTGCATGGGATGTCAGAGCGTGACCTGAAGAGCTCCATAACGCCATTCACGGCGTTCATCTCGGCGTCGGAGAGGGGCTTGAAGTCCTTCATATAGCTGACGTTGTCCTCGACCATCTCACGTGTGCTCATACCCGAGAGTACAAGGAAGACTCCCTCGCACCCCGCGGCGAAGCGTATGGCGTAGCTGGCATTCGAGCCCTCGCCCGCCTCGCGAAGAAGCTTGTCTGCCGCCTCAGGGAGATTGACGAGGGTGCCGCCCTTAACGGGCTCCATAACAATGACGGGCTTGCCGTGCTTTCTCGCGACCTCGAGGCACTTACGCGACTGGACGGAGGGATCATCGTAATCAGCGTAGTTAAGCTGAAGCTGAACGAATTCAAGATACGGATTCTCTGTGAGGATCATATCAAGAACCTCGGCTGTATCGTGGAAGGACATACCCAGATGTCTGACCTTACCCTCGTTCTTTAATTCGAGGGCGATCTCATATGCACGACACCTCTTGAACTTCTGATAGTTATCCTTATCCTGGGCGTGCATCAGGAGAAAGTCAAAGTAATCGACTCCGCAGGCCAGAAGCTCCTCCTCAATGAGGGGGCGTATTTCCTCCTCGGTCTTAAAGTGAGGGGGCGAGAGCTTGTCTGCGATGATATAGGCATCTCTCGGATAGCGAGAGGTAAGGGCCTCTCTCAGGGCGATCTCGCTCTTTCCGCCTACGTAGCCGTGGGCCGTGTCAAAATAATTGAAGCCTGCGTTCATAAAGACGTCGACCATCTCCTTAACGTCTTCGATATTGACTTCTTTATTTTCATTTGTCGGAAGCCTCATAAAGCCGAAGCCGAGCTTACCCTTTATTTCAGGGAACGGTGTTTTCATATTACTCTTCCTCCATAAGCTGATCAAGAAGTGCCTCGCATCCGTCCGAGACGTCACGGTAGGTTGCCTTGAAATCACCCGTGTACCAAGGATCGGCTACGTCACCTCCGCGATCGGTGTAATCAAGGAGCTTTTTTATCTTTGAGTCAGGGTCGGAGCCGAACATTCTCAGCATATTGCGAACGTTCGCACTGTCCATACCAACGAAGAGGTCATATTTTTCATAGTCTGTGCGTGATAGCTGAACGGCGTACTTGCCATCGGGTGAAATACCGTGACTTAAGAGCTCGCGGCGTGCAGGAGGATAGACGGGATTACCTATCTCCTCAGTGCTGGTAGCAGAGGAAGCGATAAAAAATTCACCGCCAAGACCCCTGTCGCTCACCATTTTTCTAAAAACGAATTCCGCCATCGGGCTTCTGCATATGTTACCGTGGCAGACAAACATTATTTTCTTCATATTTCACCGCCTTACTTAATCTCAAGCATTACGGGACAGTGATCGCTTCCCATAACGTGTGTGAGAATGGAGCTGTCGGTCACGTCGGGCATGAGCCTATCAGACACAACGAAATAATCGATACGCCATCCGACGTTCTTTTCCCTTGCGTGGTACATATAGCTCCACCATGAGTATTCCACCCTTTCAGGATAAAGAGTGCGGTAGGTGTCGGCAAAACCGCACGAAAGGAGCTCTGTGAATTTACCTCTCTCCTCGTCCGAGAAGCCCGCGGAGAAGTGATTTGTCTTCGGATTCTTGAGGTCAATCTCGTTATGTGCTACGTTTAAGTCACCGCAATATATGACGGGCTTTATACGGTCAAGAGAGATGATATACTCCCTCAGTGCATCCTCCCAGGTCATGCGGTAGGGTAGGCGTGCAAGCTCTCTTTGAGCGTTGGGAGTGTATATGCAAAGTAAATAAAAGTTTGCAAATTCAAGGGTTATTGCCCTGCCCTCATTATCGTGCTCGGGTATTCCTATGCCGTACTTCACTGAGATGGGCTCGTGCTTTGTGAAGACGGCGGTGCCTGAATAGCCTTTTTTCTCAGCACTGTTCCAATATGAGTAGTAGCCTTCGGGCGAAAAATCTGCCTCACCGGGTTGCATTTTCGTCTCCTGAATACAGAAGATATCAGCATCCGCCTCACGGAAGAAGTCGGGGAAGCCCTTGCCGAGCACGGCACGGAAGCCGTTCACGTTCCATGATATAAGCTTCATAAAAACCTCACAATTCTAATAGGGGAGTATAGAGCTATGCCCTACACTCCCAACGTTGTCAGTTAAAGTTGAAATATTCCTTGGCGTTGTCGTAGCAGATGCCTCGGATGATCTTCTCAAGCATCTTCTCGTTTGCGGGATAGAGTCCCGACTCAACCCATCCGCCGATGAGGTTGCAGAGAATGCGTCTGAAGTATTCGTGGCGGGTATAAGAAACGAAGCTTCTCGAGTCGGTGAGCATGCCAACGAATGCACCGAGCACACCGAGGTTGCCAAGTGCACGAAGCTGTGCCTCCATTCCATCCTTCTGATCAAGGAACCACCAGCCTGAGCCGAGCTGCACCTTGGAACGAATGCCCTCGCCCTGGAAGCATCCCATAAGGGTTGCAAGGGGATAATTATCCTTGCCGTTAAGCGAGTAGAGTATGGTCTTGGGAAGCATATCCTCAGCCTCAAGAGAATCGAGGAGCTTTGCAAGAGGCTCAGCTACCCACGTCTCAGCGATACTGTCATATCCGGTATCGGGGCCGAGTGCCTTGTACATACGTGTGTTGTTATTTCTGATAGCACCAACGTGGATCTGCATGCACCAGCCGCGACGTGCATACTCCTTAGCGAAGAAGCGAAGAAGTGCGGTCATATAAACGTCACGCTCGTCATCGGTGATAGCCTCGCCGCGAAGTGCCTTATCGAATACGAGAGACGCATCACCCTCACGGTAGGGGATGAAATCGAGTCCGTGGTCGGAGAGGCGGCATCCACGCTCCTCGAACTTGTCGAGGGTTCCTACGAGCCAGGAAATGAGCTCATCATAGGTGCGAGCACCGGTCTTCTCGATATAGGGGAGGAAGGTCTCCTTGTGAATGTTGACAGCCTTGTCGGGGCGATAGGTGGGAAGGACACGGGTCGCAAATCCGCTCTTCTCTATTGCGAGGTGATGCTCGAGCGAGTCAACGGGATCGTCGGTTGTGCATATTACCTTAACACCGGAGCGAGCGATAAGAGCGCGTGCGGAGAAGCCCTCTGTCTGCAAAAGAGCGGTGGCTCTGTCAAATATTCTGTCCGCACTCTCCTCGGTCAGAGCCTCGTCGATGCCGAAATATCTCTTAAGCTCAAGGTGAGTCCAGTGGTAGAGGGGGTTACCTATGCACCACTCAAGAGTACGTGCAAAGGCACGGAACTTCTCTCTCCAGGTAGCGTCTCCCGTAACCTCTCTCTCGGGAATTCCGAAGGAACGCATTGCACGCCACTTGTAGTGGTCGCCGGAGAGGAGAAGCTCGCCGAGGTCGGAGAATCTGTGATCCTCTGCGATCCACTCGGGATTAAGGTGACAGTGATAGTCAATTATGGGCATATCCTTCGCATATGCGTCATAAAGGCGGCGTGCCCATTTACTTTCAAGAAGAAAGTTGTCATTGATAATTGTTTTCATTTTTGTTCCCCCGTTTTGTTTGTTATTTCAAGGATACCGAGTGACGACAGCATCTCACGCGTGTCATCGGCGTCCGTCTTTTTCATGTTTTCACGAAGCTCCCTACGGTATTTCTTACCGTCACGCTTCATAGCGTCGATCCATCTCTTAACCTCGTATATGGGCAGGAGGTATGGGTGACGCTCAAGTATGGGATAGTAGCGTTTGAGAAGCGAATAAGGTGCAAAAAGGCGTGATAGGATATATCTGAACCGTCCGCCCTTCTGAATACGCTTGATCGAAACGCTGTTGTCAGTCCTGCCGTAGGCTCCGCCCGAGAGAACGAATTTCTCGAGTGTAGAAAGCCCCTCACCGTCGCCATCGGCAAACCAGTATTCGGAAAGCCTTCTGAGGCCTCGCTCAAACTCGAGGAGTCCTCCTGCCTCAAGAACTGCATCACGCTTCTCACGCGAGAATTCCATCTTATGGTTGAGAAGCCAGAGATCGAGCACGGAGCGTACTCCGCATCCGCCGTTCTCAAAATGCTTCGCCATGTGAGCGACGTGGTAGAAGTAGAACATCTCATCGGTCATCACTCGACCGCCGTCGACACAGGGGAGAGTCGCCTCCCACACACCGCCGAGCACCGAGCTGACAGACGGCATTACGTGCTCCTCGATAAGCGTGTAATGGAGCTCCACGTGTATAGCTCCCTGGTTATATTTGACGTCATGAGCGGAGAGTCCATCCTCATCCCTCTCGAAGCCGAGGCTCTCGAGGGCCTTACCCGCCGATTCGAGATCGCACTCGTGAACGAGGACGTCGACGTCGCAGCTGTTCCTCATCCAGTTCTCGGGATAGAGGCGTCTTATGACGTAGCCCTTCAATATAATGAAGTCTATGCCGCACTCGCCGAGGGCTCGTCCGATGCTCTCAGCAGCGTGAACCTGCTTCGTGGTCAGCTTGACCGATCCCCAGAAGTACTTGGCAAACCGCTCGTCGCCAACCTTCATACGGTAATACGCGAGCATGTGCGTCATCTGGTGAAGCCCACCGAGCGAGAAGAACTCCTTGAGGACATCATCGGAGACCTCCCCGAGTGTGTCGTAAGTCCCCTCCGCCACGGTGGTTCTGATTACGTTTATTAGTAAATCCTTAGTTTCTTTTTGCATTTTTCCTCTGTAAGTTAACAAAAATCGGAAAGCCCGAGGTCGGAGATCATCTTATGTACCTCGGCCTCCTTGCCGGTGTCGGCAATCTCCGAGAGATAATGGGAATTTTTCTTAAACGGTGCCTTGCAAAGGCGTATCACCCATACCGCGGGGAGAAGATACTTGTGCTTCCTAAGAATGGGATAACCGCTCACCAAGCATCTTGCCGGTGGGAAGAGTCGGAAGAAAATATATCCGAGCTTGCCACGACGTTCCTTCATAACGGCAAGCTTGTTGTCGCCGTTGCCGTAAACTCCGCCCGAGAGAATGAATTTGGCAATGAACTCAAGCCCGTCGCCCTCGCCTTCGCCAAACCAATAGTCCGCAAGGTCGGATAAATGCTTCTCAAATTTGAGAAGTCCTCCCTCAGAAAGAAGCGCATCAAGACGCGCTCTGTCAAATTGCCACTTGCTCTTCAATATGAAAAGATCAAGCACCGGACGAATTCCGCAACCGCCGTCACCAAAATGCTTAGCAGTATGCGCGACGTGGTAGAAATAGAACATCTCGGGCGACATCTCAAGCCTGAATTTATCATCGGCAGATTCTCGCGCATCGTCCCATATTCCGTCGAGCACGTTTGATGCCGCCTTCATACGGTAGTCCTCTATCAGGCGGTAATGGAGCTCAATATGTGCCTCCGCAAGCTCGAAAGCAACGTCGTGCGCCGTGACAACGGGCTGCATTTCAAATCCCAACGATGAAATAACATCTCGAGCGCGGACATGATCCTCATTTTTTACAATAACGTCAACGTCACAGCTGTTTCTCATCCATCTCTCGGCGTAAAGATCGCGCATAACCGCACCCTTCAAAAGAATGTGGGGTATTTCAGCATCCGATAGCGCACGTGAAATGTTCTGCACCGCGTCGGTCTGCTGGCGTGTCACGGCAAATGAGGTGTAAAACTTATCCGAGAGGCGCATATCCCCAACCGACATCATAGCATAACCGAGGATATGCTGCATCTGATGCCGCTCCGCAAGTACTGCGAGCTCCCCAAGCGAGTCCTCGCTATTCAAAATATTCCCGACGTTCTTTCCCTCTCCGAGGGTGACGTCTTTAATTAAAGCTATAAGCTTATTTTCAGCCATAAGGCTCGTCCTCCGCAAATTTTGTGGGGGTATTATTCTCCTATTCCGAAGTGCTTCATTACCGCCTCGGCAATAACGAAGCGTGTATAATTATCTCATAAACATACACATTATACTCAGTAAATAGATTTACCGCTCTAAAATATCTGCAATTCTCTTGCAAGCAAATCCGTCACCATAAGGATTGCTTGCCTTAGACATTTGTTCATACGCCGCTTTGTTGTCTAACAATAACTTGAAGTTGTCGTAAATCACAGTTTCATCAGTACCGACTAGTTTTAAAGTTCCTGCTTTAATACCCTCGGGGCGTTCGGTGGTATCACGCATTACAAGAACCGGCTTTCCTAAGGAAGGGGCCTCTTCTTGGATTCCTCCCGAATCTGTAAGAATCATGTAACTGCGTGCCAAGAAATTATGAAAATCAAGCACTTCAAGAGGCTCAATGATTCTTATACGATCAAAATCACCCAACTCTTCCTCTGCAGCCTTACGTACAACCGGATTCATATGTATTGGATAGATAGCTTTAGTATCAGGATGCTCCTCCATAACACGACGAATCGCACGGAACATATTACGCATAGGCTCACCTAAATTTTCTCTTCTGTGAGCGGTGATCATAATTAATCTGCTATCGCTTGCCCACTCGAGCTCTGGATGAGCATAATCCTTGCGCACAGTTGTTTTCAGCGCATCAATAGCGGTATTTCCTGTCACATATATGTTTTCTTCGCGCTTGCCCTCGCGTATCAAATTCTCTTTAGACATTTCAGTCGGAGCAAAATTATACTTTGAAATAATTGATACAGCTTGTCTGTTAAACTCTTCGGGGTATGGGCTATAAATGTTATAAGTACGGAGCCCTGCTTCAACGTGACCGATTGGAATCTGCTTATAGAAGCATGCAAGCGCAGTCACAAATGTAGTCGAGGTATCTCCGTGAACGAGAACAACGTCGGGCTTAACCTCATCAAGAACCTCTCCGATTCTGTTCAGGATATTCGTAGTAATATCGAACAAAGTCTGTCCAGCTTTCATAATTGACAGGTCATAATCCGGAACAACATTGAAGGTATCCAACACCATATCTAACATCTGTCTATGCTGTCCGGTAACACATACTACGGTGTTTATATTGGCTCTCGTTTTTAATTCATTGACCAACGGGCACATTTTGATTGCTTCGGGACGAGTACCGAAGACGAGCATTACTGTTTTCATAAATAACAACTCCCTTATTAAATATGGTATACACCTGAAAGATTACAAATATTGTGGCAGTCAAGGATTGTTTTATTCTTAAGTTTATCCATATTCTCTTTTATTTCATTATGCTTTACCATTATGACTACCATATCTACATCTGACAAGAATTGATTAAAATCGTGATATTGATTTTTCACGATATCAGTCTTGATAAAGGGATCATATACCTTGAGCGGTTCAGCGAGATGCTTCTCTTGACACTCTAACAATTGAAGAGTCGGAGACTCACGATAATCATCAACATTTTCTTTATATGTCAAGCCATAAAGACCTACACGCTTTATATCTGCAAGTCCTTTTTCTCTCATTATTGTGTATATTCTTTCAAGAACAAACTCAGGCATTGAGTCATTTACCTTCATTGAATCCCAGATAACTTTAGTTAATGCAGGATAGTCTCCCACAAGAAACCACGGGTCAACGGAAATACAATGTCCACCTACTCCAGGTCCGGGTTGAAGTATATTTACTCTAGGATGCATATTACATATTTTGATAATTTCATAAACATCCATATCATCGTGTCGGCATATCTTTGCCAACTCATTAGCAAATGCAATATTAACCGCTCTGAATGTATTCTCAACAACCTTTGTCATCTCGGCAGTTTTGATGCTGGTGATAACAATTTCGCCCTGACAAAAAGATGAATATACGTTCTTTACCTTTTCGCCAACCTTGATGTCATCCGCTCCAATTGTACGGTTGTTATGAATAAGCTCATAGACCATATTTCCGGGAATAATTCTTTCCGGAGCATGAACGAGATTTATATCCTCACCAATAACAAATCCATTCTCCTCAATCACAGGTCGAACGAACTTATCGATCGTTCCGGGAGAAACGGTAGATTCAATTACTACGGTAGCACCCTTAGGGCAAACTTCCATCACTTTTTTAACAGCAGCATTTACATAACAAGCATCAATTTTTTTTGAAAACTTATCGTAAGGCGTGGGCACAGATACAATATACATATCCGTTTTTTGGTATTCCGTTGTAAATTTTATGCCACCTTTCAAAGCATCCGCAAAAAGTTCGTCAAGCCCCTTTTCCTCAAAAGTTGTTTTTCCAGAATTAAGAGTTGCTACAAGATCCTTGTTATAATCCGTGCCAACCACTTCGACTCCATGAGAAGCCAACATTAAGGCTGTGGGGAGCCCTATGTAACCGAGTCCTATTACATTTATCATTTTTAGTCTCCTTTATTTAAAAAGTTCCAAATCATTATGATTTTTTTGTATATTAACGCTAAATAAATCGCAAACCAAACTATTCCTATAATTACAGCAATTATAACCGGGTGTATCAAGAGTTTCTCCATCAAAAACTGCTGTAACGAAT
>JAZQYD010000039.1:0-4312 GCA_045633405.1 Eubacteriales bacterium
AAGATCGGTTGACGAGATCAATAAGGATATTCGTATATATACCAAGGGAGATGGAGACAGAATACTTGATTCTTACACAGGAAAGCAGGTCATACTTACTAAGCTTGCTATGCCAAAAAACATCAAGGTGAATAATGGGCTCATCGTTTGGGATGCTGTAAACAAGTGTGATGGATACAGAATAACCATTGACGGAGTTGAATACCATGCCAACACAAACCAACTGGAGACTCCTCCTCTCGAGGGAGGTGCCCACGTAGTGCGTATTGCCGCTCTTGGCAACGAGGGAGCGATCGTAACGTCCGACTTCAGTAATGAAGTTAGTATTATAAAGTTGTACAAGCCCCAGAATCTTCAAATTGTGGATAATGTCCTTTATTGGGATAACGTACAGTACTCCGAGAGTTACAATGTTCAGATCGGGGACCTTGTTCAGAATGTAAGCACTAACTCCTTTGCTATTGACGAAAGGCTTATAGGAGAGAGTACAACAATCAAGGTTACTGCTGTTTCGAGCGGAGATCATATACTTCCTTCGAACTACTCCGAGACCGTTCCGCTATTCAGACTTCAAAGTCCGACTAACCTGAAGACCAATAACGATTATGTTTCCTGGTCTGCGGTTCCCAATGCGGATCATTACCTTGTATTTTTCAACAACGTCGTTAAAAAGGTAACCGGTGAGAGCTACGCGTGGGAGGAGTTCCCAGCAAAGGATTACCTTGTAAAGGTAGTTGCAGTCGGTGACGGTAAAACCTATTTTACCTCCCCTGAATCTGCTCAGATTAATGTAAAAAAGCTTGACGCCCCGGTGATTAACGTTAGCGAAAAAGGATTTGTCTGGGACAAGGTAGCAATGGCAGATTCGTATGAGTTCCTCAACGAGGGAGAAATTACGAGGCTCGGCGGTATGACGCTCTTCTATCGTCCTACCTACACGAGCGGCGGAAATAAACAGGTACAGATAAGAGCTCTTGGAGACGGAGTTAAGACAGTTGCATCGTCTTGGGTTTCCTATACCCACAACGTTGCCGTGGAGAATGATCCGGGTTCGTTTACCGTAACTAAGAACGGCTCAATATTCACTGTTACTGTTGATAGTCCTGAAGACGGTAAGAAGTATTTGTTTAACATCAGCGGTACCGTTAAGGAAGGTGAGGTCTCACAGTCTGTACAGATCATGAACGCAGGTACTATGAATGTTTCTATTGCCACTAAGGGTGATGGATTCTTCACAATAGATTCTCCTTATACCTACTCGAAGCAGTACTATATTCTCAGTGCTGTTGAGAAGAGCTCTATAATATTCTACGATGAGGGAAATGACTATTATACAGTATCTTGGAATGGTGTAAGCAATGCAAGCGGATATACGATAAAAATACAGAAGACCACGCTCGATAACAAGGTTGAGGAAGAGATAATAAGGGAGAAAAATCCCGCATCAACTAATCACGGAATAGATATGTATGGATACAAATCCGTAAAGATTACTATCATTGCAAGAGGCGACGGACTTAACTATTTCGATTCTGTGGAAGTCGTTACAGTTTTTTCTAATTATTGATTGTTGAGGCTTAATAATGAAAAAAATAATTTGTTTTACGCTCACACTATTTATGCTGTGTGCAAGCATAACTTCATCTATGATGCTGTCATCATGTTCTTCTGATGATTCTGATTCTAATTCTAATTCTGATAACACAAATAATCAAACAGAGCACGGAAGTGTTGGTATAGATACCGAAACATATTTCGCGAGAGAAATCGGCGGAGTTCAAAATTCGACAGACGTTTATTATTGCGGAGAGGATATCTACCTCTATGTTAAAGTGACGGCAAATAATACATCCTCGAGTCCTCAGTCAATTTCTATGACTATTACCTTCGAGAACGCCACCTATCTCTACGTTACCAATGAAAGTGCGGGTAACGTAAAGCCTAATATTAAGACAACTGACTCCTTGGGTGACGATAAGGTTATCACAATCAGTGATATTAGCTTTACTGTTGATCCTCATGACACCAAAAACAGCAAGTATATATTTAAAGTGACTCCTTTTAAGGCTTGTGAGGGTGATATAGAGGTACGCTTTTTCGGCAGCAAGATAAAGACCGATGAGGACGTCTTCTATAAAACTTATAAGTTTAGTGACAGAACAAACCTCGATCAGATACCTGCCCCAATAATAACTGCGGATGAAGATGGCTTCCACTGGACCAAGAGCCCGATAGCCAACGTTGATAACAGTCTTTACATAGTTCAGGTGTACAAAGAGGTGGATAACCAGCACGAGCTGGTATACTCACGCGATAATAGCACGACTAATGTTTTGAAAATATCCGACCTCGAGAGCGAGTCTGACAGCTTTGTTCCCGGTAAGTATAGGCTTTCCGTTATAACCAGAGGAGACGGAATAAGCTTAAAGGATAGTGTGGTAGCTAATTATTCATTCGAGTACCTTGGTAAAATTTCTGCCAAATTTGACGAACGTGGCAGAGTTACTTGGGACGCAGTTCCCGGAGTTAGCCAGTATAAGGCAGAGTTCGGACAGTATGGTGAGTATACCGTTGATACCTGCCTGGATCTTTCTCTGTTCAGCGGTTTAAGCGGAGTAGTGGACGTTGAGATTCTTCCTATATCTGAAAAAGCGAATGCACTGTATGGATACTCTGAAGCTGTGAGTGTTAAGTATTTGCAACAGCCTAAGGTGACTGTGAGTGGAGCTTTTGCTTCTTGGAGTGCCGTTGACGGAGCGAGCTCGTATGACGTTTACATCAACGGCGAGTATGTTGAAACTATAACAGATACTCGATACCGCAGAGTATCAGGAGAGAATATTTATCTTTCGATTGTAGCTAGATCGGGTAATAGTGTCATTTCTGAGCGTTCCGTGCCTGTAGACGTTTCCACTGATTGATAGGAGGGCATATGAGAGGGAAAAGAAAAATTCTTGTTCTTTCACTTTGCAGCTTGTTATTGGTATCTCTGGCTATCACTGTTCTCGGTAATATATTTCTTACCAAATACCGCGAAAATACAGAAAAGGCCGAAAGAATTCTTACGGTCTACGATGAGTCGGACATTGACTTTGTCGTGCCCTCGCCATCTGAGGAGCAGATCGCACAGATGAAAGAGCTTGAACACATAAACGATGTGTTCTCCTGTCGCTCTGTATTTACAAAAATACTGAGTGGAAATAAAAAGATCAGCACGTATTTCTTGGTGTTAGACAATATATCCGACCTTGGAAAAACCATGTTTAAGGAATCGAGGATAAAAGAGAAAAACGGGAAATTTACCGACAAGAGCTTGATCATTGATGAGATTTATGCTCAGCAAAATAAGCTTTCTCTTGGAGATGAGGTCACTTGGCAGATCACCTCGAGTGATTCTGTTACTCTTGTAGTTGACGCTATTTGCTATGAGAACGAGTTGGACGAATACCGTGCGGCAGTCTTCTATTTAGGTGAGCAGAAGGCTATTATTGATAGGATTAAGGGTGGCGAGCCACTCGATGTCAGCAGTGCATATATTGATTCCTCTGATAAGGAAGCGACCGATGAATATCTTAGGTCGTACAAGCCTCTTGGAATGTTAAAGTCGCCTGAGGATTTTGAGCTTTACAGCGAATATGAGGCATATCTTAAGAGTTTCAATGAGGAGGATTATTATCCTCAGATCATCAAGGCTGAGAATTACGAGAGAGCAAACTCATCCTCGGCTAATGAGTACAAGAGTATAGCGAGAAAATCGCTTATCACATTCCTTTTGCTATCGTTCATTGCATCCATTGCGATCTCGTTCACTGTAATGCTCGTTGGCGGTCTTTACGGAAGCACAGTACACGAAATGAAGAAAGGTACAGGCTTTACTGCGAAGCTTGTGTTCATTCGCCTCGTGCTGTTTAGCTTGATCTGTGTTGCGGGAGTAGCGGGTACAAGCATACTTGTCTGCTTACGTGACGGTACAGGTGTTATCATCGCTGCGGCTACCCTGTCTTCACTTGGTATTATTATTAATACTATCGTCTGGTTAATGAGAATTAGACGTGCGGCGGTGGTGAAAAAATGACAAGTGAATCTAAGAAGTGCCCTGCTGAATTTCGAAAGAGAGGATTCTTAGGGGGTCTTCAGTATGCTGTCACATGGGTGAAGCAATATTGGCTTAACAGGGCCGTGTTCATTATTCTTGCATTGCTCCTTTCTATCGGGACTCTCGGGTATTTCAATATTACAATGAGCGGTAATGTGAATACTCCGATCAAAGTGAAGTCGGATCGTAGCCATGTCGTTCTGTGAGCCAAGGAGT
>JAZQYD010000040.1:0-16522 GCA_045633405.1 Eubacteriales bacterium
TTTTTTTTAGATTATAATTTCGTCAAGCGGTATTTTCGGCACGTGGTGGACGTCATTTTCGTCACGGTAATATTTGATATCGCCGTTCTTTACCTCGTCGATGACTACCTTCTCGGCGGGGTAGCCGAGGGATATGACGAGGACGGGGGTATATCCTTCACGTCCGAGTATGGAGGAGAGTGTCTCCTTGTTGAAGCTACGGAAGAGGCACGCACCTATTCCCTCCTCACGTGCTGTGAGTATCATGGCTTCGGCGGCAAGGCCGACGTCGATAGCGAGATTAACGTCCGGCTCGGTGGCCGTCATAATAACGGCATATGCCGCGGGACGCTCGCCCTCACGGGGGCCCTTCCAATCCTTCAGGTATGCGGCAAAGCCGAGAGTATCAAAAACCGCCTTATTTTGTAAACTATCATTTACAATTGCGACCCTCACACGCTGGAGATTGGCGGCGGAGGGGGCATAACGCACAGCCTCGGCTATCCTCCTCAGCGTCTTTTCCTCAATTTGCATATCCTCACGGTATCTGCGGTATGAGCGGGTTATTTCAAGAAGCTCTTTCATCATAACAGTATCCTCCTTTCACGTGTCGGCACTCGGTAAAAACCGAAGAAAACTTAACACGGGTGGGTATTTCTCAGTAAACGAAGTCAAACTCGAAGTCGTAAATGTTGACGGTGTCACCCTCCTCGATGCCCTCCTCACGGAGCATATCGAAGACTCCCCTTCTCGCAAGGACTCTCTGGAAAAAGTTCAAGGACTCATAGTCATCGAAGTTGATCTGCCCCATAAAGTTATAGAGCCACTCGCCCTCAACGAAGTATTTACCGTTTTCACGTCTCACCTTTGTCTCGGTTGTGCCTGCGGTATTCTCTGCCGCCTGCATCTCGGGGGTGTACTCGGTCTCATAGACGGTGACGGGGGGAAGCTCACGAAGTGCCTCGACGGTCTTCGCAACAAGCAGATCAAGGTTCTCGCCCGTATATGCGGAAACGTATATAACCTCACGTCCGAGCTCCGAGCATCTCTCCTTAAATCTCTTAACCGCATCGCTCTCCATATCCGCACTGTCGACCTTATTGGCGATGATGATCTGCGGTCTTTCCGAAAGCTCGGGGGAATAGAGCTTAAGCTCAAGGTCTATCTTATCGATATCATCTCTGGGGTCTCTGCCGTCCGTGCCCGCAAGATCGACGACGTGAAGAAGGAGTCTGCACCTGTCAACGTGGCGGAGGAATTCGTGTCCGAGTCCAAGACCCGAGGACGCACCCTCGATAAGTCCGGGGATATCGGCGGCGAGGAAGCCCTTTCCCTCTCCGATGGAGACGACTCCGAGGTTGGGGGAAAGAGTGGTGAAATGATAATTTGCGATCTTCGGCTTCGCCGAGGAGATCTCGGAGAGGATGGAGGATTTACCGACGTTCGGGAATCCGATAAGTCCGACCTCGGCTATCATCTTAAGCTCAAGGAGAACCTCCCTCTCCTCGCCCTTCGTGCCCATCTTGGCAAACTTGGGTATCTGGCGTGTGGGTGTCGCAAAATGGCGGTTACCCCAGCCACCGCGTCCGCCCTTGCAGAGGACGTATTCATCTGCCATCGCCATATCGAAGATGATCATACCGCTCTCGGCATCTCGGATGAGAGTGCCTCTCGGAACGTCGATTATTACGTCCTTACCGCTCTTACCGTGCTTCTTACCGCCAAGACCGTTCTGTCCGTTCTCCGCTATAAACTTTCTCTTATATCTGAAGGCAAGGAGGGTGTTCGAGCCCTCGTCAACACGGAAAATTATATTTCCGCCCCTGCCTCCGTCTCCTCCGTCAGGGCCTCCTGCGGAGACGTATTTCTCTCTGTGGAAGGTAACGGCACCGTTTCCTCCGTCGCCCGCCTTCACAAATATTTTTATGTTGTCTATAAACATCTCCTACCTCCTTAAATATTGGTCGAGGTATCTCCCTTTTGCCTGATCACCATACGTATGGGAGTACCCGAGAATCCGAAGGTATCACGCAGACAGTTCTCAAGATATCTCCGATAGGAGAAGTGGAAGAGCTCCTCCGAGTTGCAGAAGACAACGAAGGTGGGAGGTGCGACCGATGACTGAGTCATATAGTAGATCTTCAGCCTCTTGCCCTTGTCGGACGGGGGCTGAACTCTGTTCATCGCATCGTTAAGAAGATCGTTGAGCATACCCGTAGATACCCTCTTCTTCGACTCCTCGTTCACCGCATTGATCATCTCGTAGAGATGAGCTACTCTCTGTCCCGTAAGTGCAGACACGTAGATAATGGGGGCGTAGGGCATATACGCAAGGCGTACCCTTACGTCCTTGGTGTAGTTATTTACAGTGCTGTTATCCTTCTCGACGGCATCCCATTTGTTGATAACGATGATGACAGCCTTGCCCGCCTCATGAGCGATGCCCGCTATCCTCTCGTCCTGCTCGGTGACTCCGTCATTGGCATCGATCATAAGAAGGCACACGTCTGCCCTCTCGACCGCCATATTCGCCCTGATGACCGAGAACCTCTCAATTCTGTCCTCGACCTTCGAGTGACGGCGGATACCTGCGGTATCGATGAAATTATAAATACCGTGCTCGTTCTCGACACGGGTGTCTACCGCATCACGGGTCGTGCCCGCAATATCCGAGACTATCACTCTGTCCTCGCCGCACATACGGTTAATGATCGAGGACTTGCCCGCATTGGGCTTACCGATAACGGCAACGTTGATAACGCCGTCATCCTCCTCGTCCTCGTCATCTGTGGGGCAATAGGAGAGAACCTCGTCAAGAAGGTCGCCCGTGCCCGAGCCGTGAAGAGAGGAGAGTGCAATGGGGTCCTTATCAAATCCGAGCTCGTAGAACTCGTAGAACTCAAACGGAACGTCACCTACTCTGTCGACCTTGTTCACGGCAACGACGATGGGCTTGCCCGATTTCTTCAGCATAACCGCAATGTCTCTGTCATCCGCCACAAGACCCGTATGGATGTCGCAGAGGAAGATGATGGCATCAGCTGTGGCGATGGCGATCTCCGCCTGATTTCTCATCTGCTTGAGAATGGTATCATCGCTCTTAGGCTCGATTCCTCCCGTGTCAATAAGCAGAAACCTTCTGCTTCCCCACTCCGCCTCCGCATAAATACGGTCACGGGTGACACCGGGGGTGTCCTCGACTATCGAGCGACGCTCGCCTATGATTTTATTGAAAAGTGTAGACTTGCCGACGTTAGGTCTGCCGACAATAGCTACGATTGGCTTTGACATATGCTGTCCTCCTTTTACTGTATTCGCCTACACACGTATACCGAGAATGTCGGTAACAAGCGAGTAGCCGTCCTCCCCGGAGGGGTGTGTCGGAACGCCGAGTGACTCCTCAAGCTCACGGAGGGTCATGCCGCAGAGGAAGTCCTCCTCGGGATATCTGAGGGCCGTCGGGGGAATGAGCACCTCGTCGCCGAGCTCCCTACCCTTAAGGGTCGCAAGAATATCCCTGCCGGTAAGAAGTCCCGAGACGGTGACAGAGTGACCGAAGAAATCATTCTTCACAAGAACAACGTTCACCCTTATATCCTCGTAGCTCTCTTCTACGTGGCGTGCAAGTGCACTCATCATACCGAAGGATGCAGAGCCCGTAACGATTGTCACACGTCTGCCCGCGGCGATATCACGCGGAAGATCGGAAAACTCCGAGAGAGACTCGGCAGTCTCAGACATTGTGAGCCTCAGCATACCTACTCCGTTATCCAGCTGAGGATATCCCTCGTAATAGTCGGCGGGAGGTATGGGAAGCCCTGCCTTAAGATAGAGCTCGTCCGCCGCATACACAAGACGTGTTCCGAATAGCTCTATATTCTCATCACCTATCCTTGAAACCTCAGCTATGATCTCGCAGGCCTCCTCGGCGGAGAAGTCGGAGAGGGGATAAAGTCCCTCTCTGTGCTCGGTGAGACCGGCAGGCACGACGGACACACTCTCAAGTGCGGGATAATATGCACGCAGGTCGGTGAGGGTACGGGTGAGATTCTCGCCGTCATTCACTCCTCGGCATACTACTACCTGTCCTGCCATCGAAAGCTCCGCATCACGGAATCTCTCAAGATAGGAGAGCACCTCGCCCGCACGCTTGTTCTTCATCATTTTCACTCGAAGCTCGGGGTCGGTGGTATGTATCGAAATATTGATCGGTGACATACGCATCTCGATAATTCTCTCGACGTCACAGTCGGTCATATTAGTGAGAGTTACGTAGTTACCGTGTATGAACGAGAGCCTCGAATCGTCATCCTTGAAATAGATGCTCTCACGCATACCCTTCGGGTTCTGGTCAATAAAGCAGAATATGCACCCGTTCTTACACGAATGCTTTTTATCCATAAGAGGTGTCTCGAAGTCGAGACCTATATCCTCGTATTCACCCTTTTTGATTTTGACGGTTCTTCTCTTTCCGTCACGCTCGTATTCGAGTACGATCTTACACTCGGTCGTATAGAAGCGGTAGTCGAGCACGTCACGGATCTCTTTTCCGTTAACGGATACGAGCAGATCTCCCGCCTTTATTTTCTTTCTCGCGGCACGTGAATGACGTGCAACGTCACATATCTTTACCATATTCAGAATTGCTCTCTTTATCCGAGCAAACCTCTTTCATCTTTTTCTCTTGAATTGCAAGCACAGCCTTGTTTATAAGAATTATAACGCCCCACGCAAGGAGCGAGAAGGTGATAAATCCGCCGATATCGATCCACACGTCCTCGATCATAGGCCCTCTTTTCGAGAAGCACTGTAAGGTCTCGTCAACAAAGCCTACGAAGAAGGGAACCGTGGGAGAGAGGCGTAAATATTTTTTCTTATCCTTAACGAAGTATGCGATATAAAAGGCGATCTCGATACCGAGAAGTCCGTACTCGGTGAAATGAGCGATCTTACGCATATACTCCGTCACGAAATCAAAAAGCCTTGTATCCTCAGGTATCAGCGAGGTTATAAAGCCTCCTACCGCCTCGCTCTCTGCACTCGACACCTCGGGAGGGAGAGAGGACTGCACGAAAATAAAGATAACGGTCAAGACCATCAGTGCTATGAGAGCGTATCTCAGATAAAAGCAAAGCTTTTCCTTAGTCACCTTCATATGTTTACCGATCCTCGGAATTACCCGAGCCTCTCTAGTTTTTTTCTGATATTCAGAAGGCGTGTCGGCTCAAGGGCCGCAAGCACGTACGGTGCATCCGTCTCAAGATAGTACATCGCCTCGTGCGAGCCCTCCTCTGCGGCATTCAGCATCAGGCTGTTCGCCCGATCACGGTTGAAGCCGACGCCTACTTCGTCAAGGAAGCATCTGGCATAGAGATACTTAGCCCTCGGGAGAATATCCTCCACGTAGTCGGAGGGGTGTCCCGCCGCACTCTTAAAATAATGGAACGCATCGTGAAGATCGCTGCGGACGGTAGGATATCTGCCCTCCGAGTCGCACTCGTCAAAGGACACCTCGCCCTCGATAAGAGGCATAGCCTCCCTCATAATGGGACGGTGGTAGGGGATGCGGGAGATGAGGCGGATATCGGGGATGAAGAGCGAGCCCATAACGTTCGCAACTCCGAGATAGACCTCAGCCTCGATCATTCCACGCTCTGCGGCACTCTCCATATACTCAAGAGCGAGTCTGTAATCCTTCTTGCATCCGACACCCTCGAGGTACATCACCGCAAGGTTGTAGCACGCCTCGCCGTACTTCTCGGTCGCATAGGTGAAGAACGAGCGTGCAAGCGAAGGATCCCTCTCTCTTCCCTCACCGAGGTAGAGGCAGGTGGCGTAGTTGAGAGCACACTCGGCGTCTCCCTCCTCAGCACCCTTAAGGTACATATCCGCCGCAAGAGTATACTTGCCGTCAAGATAGAGGACGTTAGCCTCTTTAACATCGATCATACAGAATAACTCCAATTAGTCTATTGTGTAGGTCGTTCCCTCTCTTGTATCCTTGAGGGTTACGCCCTTCGAGAGAAGCTCGTCACGGATACTGTCAGCCAGAGCGAAGTCACGTGCACGCTTAGCTTCCTTTCTCTTCTCGATCATCTCCTCGATATATGCGACAAGCTCCGAGTCGGTATCCGACTTCTTCTCACCGAGCTTCTCTGCCGCCTCGATAAGTCCGAGGCTCATAACTCTCTCGAAATCACGGATAAGTGCGAGCTTCGTCGTATCGTTAGTATCAAGCTTGAATACGTCGTAAATAGCGGTAACCGCAAGTGACGTATTAAGATCGTTGTCGAGGGCGTCGGTGAACCTCCTCTTGCCCTCCTCGAATTTCTCACTGTCGACGCTCTCGTCAGCCGAGGGCTTAAGACCCGCAACTCTTGCGACGAGCTTGTCATATGCTATTCTTGCGTTGTCGAGGTTCTCCCAGGAGAACACAAGATTCTTTCTGTAATGCGACTGCATGCAGAAGAAGCGGTAGACGAGGGGATCGTAGCCCTTCTCCTCAAGAAGAGAGACCGTCAGAAACTCGCCCTTCGACTTCGACATCTTACCCGAATTCGTATTGAGGTGATGAACGTGCATCCAATGTCCGCACCACTCGTGGCCGAAGGCGGACTCACTCTGAGCTATCTCGTTGGTGTGGTGGGGGAAGGCGTTATCGATACCTCCGCAGTGAAGGTCGAGATACTCGCCGAGGTGACGCTTCGCAATGCAGGAGCACTCGATGTGCCAGCCGGGGTAGCCGAGACCGAAGGGAGAATCCCACTTGAGCTCCTGATCCTCGAACTTCGACTTGGTAAACCAGAGGACGAAGTCAGCCTTGTTTCTCTTGTTGCCGTCCTCCTCAACGCTCTCACGCACTCCGACAGCGAGGTCATCCTCGTTAAAATCGTTGAAGACGTAGTACTTCTCAAGCCTCGAGGTATCGAAGTATATATTTCCGCCCGCCTCGTAAGCGTAGCCCTTCTCAAGAAGGGTCGAGACCATCTCGATGAAATCGTCAATGCAATTGGTAGCGGGCTCTACGACCTCGGGTCTTTTGATATTAAGCTTCTCACAGTCACGGAAGAATGCCTGAGTATAGAAATCAGCTATCTCAAGGACGGTCTTGTGCTCACGGCGTGCACCCTTCAGCATCTTGTCTTCACCTGTGTCGCCGTCGCTTGTGAGATGTCCTACGTCGGTGACGTTCATAACCCTCTTGACGTCATATCCCACGTATCTGAGATACTTATCGAGCACGTCCTCCATGGTGTAGGTTCTGAGATTGCCGATATGAGCAAAATGATAGACGGTAGGTCCGCAGGTGTATATGGTCGCACGGCCGGGCTCTCTCGTCTTGAATTCATCCTTACTTCTTGTGAGTGAATTGTATAAAAGCATTTTTTCCTCCAAAGCGATCCGCGGTATGCCCCATCTGCTTTTGGGCATAGTACGGCATTTTATAATTTGACATATACCATTGTAGCAGACAACGCCCCTTTTGTCAAGAAATTTTAAAGATTTAAAACATTTTTATTTATTTTTAGAAAAAACCCTTGTATTCGACAGTCCGATTTGGTAAAATGTATAATAGGTAAATATCGCAGAAAATCTGCGAAGGACATATGAAAGACATATTAAGAGAGGAGACCGATATGGCAAAAAACAGAAAAACGGAAGAAAAGAAGACCGAAAATGCTCGCACCCCGGACGAAAGGGTGAGCGGTGAGGCTCAGGGGGATGCTCCCCTCACGGGCTTCAGAAGAGCGGTGCCGATAGTCAATACCGCACTTGCGATATACCTTTTCTTCTCGCTTGTGTCGGGAGGGCTCGGTGTTCTCGGCTCGTTTTTATCGAGCCTGACCCTTGGACTTTTCTCATACGGAGCATATGCGATCCCTCCCCTGCTCCTCATACACGCCGTCTTCTACCGCTCCGACGTTGCACGCAGAAGAGTTATCTCGAGAATTATATTCTCGGCGGTGACCCTCCTCGCCATCTCGGTGACGGTCTACACTGCACAGAACTGGCAGACCGAGGGGGAGTTTCTCGGAGGAGAATACTATTCGCTCGGTAAGGAGTGTATCGGAGGCGGACTCTTCGGCAGCTCGGTGGCGTTCGCACTTATAAAGCTGCTCGACTACGTGGGAGTCATCATCGTCGCAGGAGCTCTCATAGCGATCTACGTAACGTATTTCTTCTCCTCGGGCGGAAGCACGCTCAAGGATCTCGGATACAAAATTCTTAAGGGCACGGTCATCGTCCTCGCTACGGTCGAGAGATGGATCAAGTCACTCTTCAGCCCTAAGAAGAAGGATAAGACCTCGAAAAAGAGAGGCAAGGCGACAAGGAAGACTCTCGCTAACCGTGAGAAGCTCTACGAGGACGATTTCTTCGACGTTGACAACGGCATCGAGGCACTCGAGATCTCCGAGCTCGGAATAAGAGAGCAGAGGTCGAGAAGATCGATTGAGGCACACCTCACCCTCCAGGAGAAGGTACACAGAAGAAGTGACGTTCTGCGTGACGATCTCGCCGAGGAGGTCGATAGGAAGAGGGCTGATCCCAAGGACACCTATTACGTTTCCGAGGACTTCGGCGAGCCCGAGAGGAGCGAGAGAGGCGGTATCAGAGATTTCGATATCGACGGCGACGGCACGGATACGAAGAGAGAGACACCCCGCAGTGCGGACACAAATACACCTCCCGCCACCGACAACGCCGACGACGTATTCACCTCGGGCTTCGATCCCTTCGCATTCTCGGGTGGGGCAAGAGCGTCGGAGAGCTCATCCGTATCCTCCCTCACCGAGGTGGCAACCTACCGTGAGACCATCAGGGAGATCACCGAGGAGGACGTCGAGAGAGCGAGAAGGAACGCACAGTTCGAGGCGAGAAAGGCCATGCTGAAGAAGCAGGAGGCCGAGAGACAGGCCGAAGCACAGAGGCAGGCTGAAGCGAAGAGACAAGCCGAAATTGCAAGACAGGCGGAAGAGGCAAGGCAAGCTGAGGTCGCAAGGCAGGCTGAAATCGCAAGACAGGCGGAAGAGGCTAGGCAAGCAGAAATCGCAAGGCAAGCCGAGACCCCCGCATCCAATATACCTACACCCATTACAGAAGAAAGTGCCACGGTTAAAACTGTGGAATACCGTACACACGAAAACCCCGACCCCTACATCCGTGAGGAGGACTCCACCTCCCTGACCTTCGAGAAATCGGGTCAGGTAAGATACAGAGAGGTCAGATACTCGGAGAGCGAGGCGGGAACGGTGCATGAGAGAAGGTTCGAGACCGAGCCCAGACCCGTTGCGGTCGATCCCAGACCCGTTGCGGTCGATCCCACTCCCATTGCGGGCGATGAGGTAGCCACTATCCCCGTGACCGACGAGCCCGTATCCTATTTCTCCACCGAGCGTGATATCCCCTCCACGGGGGACGGATTGGTGTTCGAGTTCAGCGAGGAGAGTGCGGATATAGATAACGTGCTTTCATCGGGAGACCTCGGAGTCACCCTCGAGATCGAGCGTACACGTCTCGGCGAGGCGGTAGAGAGAGACGAGGACGAGGATGACATTGACACCTCCACCTCGCCCGAGGAGGACGTCTCGGATACAGAGGATGAGATACCCCCCGAGGAGCAGAATCCCGCAGTACACGGTTACAGAGACATGTTCTCGATGTTCAGGAACGATGAGAAGAAGGAGGAATCCCTCCCCGAGCAGGATGAGCCCGTCTCACCGATTAAAGAGGAGCCCGACGCACCAATAGCTGCCGATCCTCCCTACGAGACCCTCGAGGAGGATGAGGAGGAGCCCGAGGAGCTTGACCTTCCCTTCGAGTCGCCGTCCGTGACCCCCGCAAGAGCGGCTACTCCTCCCAAGGAGGAAAAGGCTCCGAGGAAGACGGACTACTCGAGGTTCCAGCCTCCGCCCATCGATCTTCTTCTCCCCGGAGAGGAGCCTGACGACGAGGAGATCAACGTCGAGATCAACCAGAATACAGCAACGCTTATAGAGACCCTCGCATCCTTCAACGTAACGGCATCCATCAAGGGTGTCGACAGAGGCCCCCGTATCACAAGATATGAGGTCGTACCTGCAAGAGGCGTTAAGGTGCAGGCGATCACGGGTCTTTTCGACGATATTGCACTTAACCTTGCGGCAGAGGGTATCCGTATGGAGGCACCCATCCCCGGAAAGAGTGCGATCGGCTTCGAGATTCCCAACAAGCATTCAACAAACGTAACCCTTCGTGAGCTTCTTGAGTGCGAGGAGTTCGTTAATGCAAAATCCAAGACCTTCGTATGTATCGGTAAGGACGTAGCGGGCAACCCCGTCTTCGGCGATATTGCGAAATTCCCCCACGCTCTCGTTGCGGGTGCTACGGGAATGGGTAAATCGGTATGTATAAACTCCATCATGATCTCGATGCTCTACAAGGCTCGTCCCGATGAGGTCAAGTTCATAATGATCGACCCGAAGAAGGTCGAGTTCAGAATGTACAGCGGTATTCCCCACCTTCTCATACCCGTCATCACCGAGGCCAAGCAGGCGGCAGGTGCACTCATGTGGGCGGTCGAGGAGATGGAGAGACGTTACAGCATCATCGAGCAGCTCAATATAAGAAACATTGAGACCTATAACGAGAAATGTGCTACCGACAAATCTCTCGGCGACCCGCTGCCCAAGATAGTCATCGTCATCGATGAGCTCAACGACCTTATGATGCAGGTAAGAGACCCCGTAGAGGATCTCATCATGAGAATTGCACAGAAGGCAAGAGCGGCGGGTATACATCTCATTATCGGTACTCAGCGTCCTGACGTTAAGGTCGTAACGGGTACCATCAAGGCAAATATCAACACACGTATATCCTGTAAGGTAACGTCCGTGCAGGACTCCCGTACCATTCTCGAGATGGCGGGTGCCGAGAAGCTCCTCAACAAGGGAGACATGCTCTTCAAGCCCGTGGATAAGCCGAAGCCCATAAGAGTTCAGGGCTGCTTCGTCTCCGACCCCGAGGTCGAGGCGATCATGGCGTTTCTCAAGGAGGGCAGCGAGGGTGCCTCCTACGATGACGAGGTGCTCGCAGAGATCAACCGTGCCGCACAGAAATGCGGTAACAAGAAGTCGCAGGGCGGCTTAGATGACGGCGATGCGGACGGTGACGGCGAGGTAGGATATTACAGCGATCAGCAGTTCCTTGACGCTGTCGATCTCGCTATCCGCTCGGGTAAGGTCTCGACCTCCCTCTTACAGAGAAAGCTCTCCATCGGCTACGGCAAGGCGGCGAAGTACATCGACGCCATGGAGGATATCGGAGTCGTCTCCGAGGCTAACGGCATGAAGCCGAGATCGATCCTTCTCACCATGGACGAGTGGCACGATAAGCTCTCACGCGTATCGTTTGAGGACTGACACAAACACTGAAAACAAAAACTTTAAGGAGGATAAAAAATGGTTATTATTTTGCTAGCAGACGGCTTCGAGGAGCTTGAGGCTCTCTCCCCTCTCGATATTCTTATGAGAGCGGGTCTTGAGGTAAAAACCGTAGGTATTACCGGCATGGAGCCCGTGGGCACTCACGGAGTCAGGGTCAGATGCGATCTTTCGCCCGATGAGGTTGATCTTGAGAGGGTCGATCTCGCTATCTTCCCCGGCGGTATGCCCGGCTCTGTCAATCTTCATTCATCCCCCTTTACCGATACTGTTATAAGCTCCGTTCTCGAGAGGGGCGGTCGCCTTGCGGCGATCTGTGCCGCTCCCCTCGTCCTCGGCAGACGCGGACTTCTCGAGGGAAGGAGGGCGACCTGCTTCCCGGGCTTCGAGCATGAGCTGAAGGGTGCCATTACCTCAGGCGATGCAGTTGTGACGGACGGCAATATCACCACGGCGAGAAGCTTCGACTGTGCCTTCGACTTCGGACGTGAGCTTGCGAGCCTCATGACAAGGGGCGAGGGTCTGCCCGAGCTCCGTGCGGCATGCTGTACGGGTAAGAAGGATTTTAAGGACTACAAGCTCCCTCCGACGTCCCTTCTCAGGGACGCTCTGAAGGATGACTCGGACGTATCGGACGAGGTGAGAGACAACGCCGACGTTATCATTGATACTCTCACACGCTTCGGTGCTGATGGGTCTATTGTAAACTGCGACGTAGGTCCCCGTATCCTCAGATACCACATAGCACCTGCGAGGAACGTGAAGGCAAATGCGGTGGTTCGTCTCTTCGACGATATCGCACTCAGCCTTGCGGCAGAGGGTATCCGTATGGAGGCACCCATCCCCGGCACGGGCGTTATAGGTCTCGAGGTTCCGAGAAGGAAGCCCGCTGTGCTTACTCTCAAGGAGCTTTTAGACACCGAGGAGCTAGAGAACGTAGCCTCCAAGACCGCCGTGTGCATCGGACGTGACGTAGCGGGCAAGCCCGTCTATGGCGATGTTGCGAAATTCCCCCACGCTCTCATTGCGGGTGCTACGGGAATGGGCAAGTCGGTGTTCATGGGCTCTCTTCTCACCTCGATACTCATGAGGGCGACCCCCGATGAGGTAAGATTCATACTCATCGACCCGAAGAAGGTTGAGTTTTCAAATTACAGGGACATCCCCCATCTTCTCTTCCCCATCGTCACTGACGTAAGGGAGGCGGCAGCCGCTCTCAGATGGGCTGTCGACGAGATGGAGAGAAGATACGGCGTCCTTGAGAATACAAATTCGAGAAATATTGACGCCTATAATACAAGATGCAACTCCGATAAGATCGGCGAGCCCATGCCTAAGATCGTCATAGCGATCGATGAATTGAGCGACCTTATGATGACTCTCAGAAATCCCATCGAGGATCTCATTATGAGAATCGCACAGAAGGCAAGAGCGGCGGGTATACATCTCCTTATCGGCACTCAGCGTCCCGACGTTAAGGTTGTGACGGGTACGGTAAAGGCTAATATCCCGACCCGTGTATGCTTTAAGACGGCATCTAACGTTGATTCGAGAACGGTTATCGAGTCATCGGGAGCGGAGAAGCTCCTCGGAAAAGGCGATATGCTCTATCGCCCCATTGACAGAATGCAGCCCGTAAGAGTTCAGGGCACCTTCGTCTCGGATGACGAGGTTATGAAAGTCTGCGATTACTTAAGACGTGAGTACGGTGCCGCTACCGACACCGAGGCGTACGGGGCGGTCAAGAAGCTGACGGAGGAATATCTCAGCACGGCCTCCTCACCCGTTAAGGATGACGGGGACGAGTATGAGCCCCTCACCGACAAGACCTTCCTCGAGGCGGTCGAGATCTCTATCAACTCGGGTAAGGTTTCCACATCGCTCTTACAGCGTAGACTCGCAATAGGCTACGGTAGGGCGGCGAAGTACCTCGACGTGATGGAGGAGATGGGAATCGTCTCCGAGTCCTCGGGAACAAAGCCCCGTGAGGTGCTCATCACTCTTGAAGAGTGGTACGATAAGCTTGCGAAGGCTGACTGACGGAAATACGACGTCCCTAAAGGAGATTACTTACTATGGCTAAGAACCAAATTGCATACAGATGCCCCGAATGCGGCACCGCCACGGTCGGACTTCTCGGAGGTCTTGCAGACGTTACGGACATGCTGAGGCTTAAGTGCGGATGCGGAGAATCGACCCTCGAGATGAGGAAAAGGGACGGGGGCATACGCCTATCCATCCCCTGCGTATTCTGCAAATCCTCTCACACCTACAACCTCTCCTCCGACATTGCCGAGCGTGACACTGTGACCAGGCTTCCCTGCCCCTATGCGAACATGGACATAGCCTTCATCGGCTCTGCCGAGGAGCTCGAGAGTGAGCTTGCGAGGACTGCCGAGGAGCTCTCACGTGTCATCGCATCCTTCGAGGGCGAGAGCCTTAGCGACATTCAGCCGAGCGATGCGGATGCCGAGGGAGGTGTCACCGACCCCCTTGTATATGACACTATCAATTTCCTTCTCCGTGACCTTGAGTCAGAGGGGCTTGTAAGGTGTCCCTGCGGGGATGGAAAATACGATCTTCGCTTCACGGATACGGGAGTCGAGGTCTATTGTGAGAGGTGCGGAGCATCGCACGCCTTCACTGCACAAACTCAGTCGGCGGCTGAGGAATATCTGTCGGTTGACTCGCTTGAATTAAAGTAAATTGTAATATTTGAGGATCCCTCGGTATATCCCCCTTGCGAAGAGCTCGGGAGATTCTGCCATCAGCGTGGCATCCGAGGGATTCGATATAAAGCCCATCTCGACGAGCACGGCGGGCATGTCGGTTCGTCTCAGGACGTAGAGCCCGGGGCGTGCGATAACGCCTCTGTTGCGAAGACCCGTAGTGAGGGTCAGCTCATCGAGGATATCCTCTGCGAGCTCGGGGGATACGGGGATACCGAGGCTGTACACAAGTGCCTCCGCTCCCGTGGCACTCGATCGCTCGGATGCGTTGGTGTGAAGGGATAGGAAGACGTCTGCACCCCAGCTGTTCGCCTCACGGACACGCTCGGTAAGGCTTGTGGAATTTGACGTACCGAGGACGGTATCGGGGTCGGGTCTTGAGAGACGCACCTCGAACTCGGGATTTCTTCTTAGGAGGTCGGCGAGGCGTATGCCTATATCGTAGGTAATGTCCTGCTCGAAGTAGCCGTTGCCCTCTGCTCCCGTGTTGAAATCTCTCGGATTGTGACCCTGATCGACGTATATTTTTATGCTCATTTTGGCCTCCCGTAGGTTTATTTTATTTTCGCTCCCTATCATTGTATGCAGGGAGGAAAGGATATGACAATGAATGAAATGCAAAGACTCCTAAGCTTCGTCAGACGAGCTGCGGACGATTATAATATGATAGATGAGGGTGACAGGATCGCTGTCGGAGTCTCGGGAGGTAAGGATTCCTTAGCCCTTCTTGAGACGCTCTGTGAAATGCGTAGATTCTATCCCAAGAGGTATGAGGTGGTAGCCCTTACCGTGGATATGGGATTTGACCGTGCGGGCTTTGGCGAATGTGATTTCTCCGAGGTGGAGGAGCTCTGCCGCCGTCTGCACGTGGAATATAAAATTGTAAGGACGGATATTGCTAACATCATCTTTAACACACGTAAGGAGACTAGCCCCTGCTCGCTCTGTGCCAAGATGAGACGAGGTGCTCTGCACGTCGCCGCTAAGGAGGCGGGATGCAATAAGGTTGCACTCGGACACCATTATGACGATGCTGTCGAGACCTTTATGCTCAACCTCTTCTTCGAGGGCAGACTCGGATGCTTCTCGCCGAAATCCTTCCTCACAAGGCGTGAGATAACAGTAATACGCCCCCTCCTCTACGCAAGAGAGCGTGACGTGGAGTACTTTGCGAGAAAACGCTCGCTCCCCGTGGTTAAATCGCCCTGCCCCGAGGATCACGCTACCGAAAGGGAGAAAATGAAGCTCCTTCTTCGCTCGATCGAGAAGGAGAATAAGGGTCTCTCGCACCGCATCTTCCACGCCATGTGCAACGCCGAAATCGACGGCTTCCGCCTCTTTGGCAGATACCCCGACGCAGGGAAGATAGATGAGTGAAGGGTGAAGGGTGAATAGTTATGGTTGATTTCCGCTTTTTGCGGAAATCTTCTTTTTTAGGCTCCCTCCGTATAGCCTTCCCCAGTGGGGGAAGGGGGACCGCTTGCGGTGGATGAGGTGTTCGTAGAGCGAGGCTTGCTCCCGTATAGGCTCCCTCCGTATAGGCTCCCTCCGGGAGGGAGCTGGCACCGCAGGTGACTGAGGGAGCACGCGTGAGTCGGAGTATGCACAAGGTAAATCTGACGCAGGCTCCCTCCGTCACTCGCCATGCTCGTGACACCTCCCTCCCCTGAGTGAGGCTAAAAAAAAGGCTCCCTCCGGGAGGGAGCTGGCACCGTAGGTGACTGAAGGAGCACGCGTAACTCGGAGTAAGCACAAAGTAAATCTGACGCAGGCTCCTTCCGTATAGCCTTCCCCAGTGGGGGAAGGGGGACCGCTTGCGGTGGATGAGGTGTTCGTAACTCGGAGTAAGCACAAGGTAAATCTAACGCAGGCTCCTTCCGTCACTCGCTATACTCGTGACACCTCCCTCCCGGAGGGAGGCTATTTTCAGGCTCCCTCGGGGAGGGAGCTGGCACCGTAGGTGACTGAGGGAGCACGCGTGAGTCGGAGTAAGCACAAGGTAAATCTGACGCAGGCTCCTTCCGTCACTCGCTATGCTCGCGACACCTCCCTCCCGGAGGGAGGCTATTTTCAGGCTCCCTCCGGGACGGAGCTGGCACCGTAGGTGACTGAGGGAGCACGCGTGAGTCGGAGTAAGCACAAGGTAAATCTAACGCAGGCTCCTTCCGTATAGCCTTCCCCAGTGGGGGAAGGGGGACCGCTAGCGGTGGATGAGGTGTTCGTAGGACAGTGGCACGCTCCGCCCTAAAGGCTCCCTCCGGGAGGGAGCCTAAAAAAAGCCTCCCTCCGGGAGGGAGGTGTCACGAGCATAGCGAGTGACGGAAGGAGCCTGCGTCAGATTTACCTTGTGCTTGTTCCGTAAGGACTCCTCTACCTCTCGGTCGTAGAAAGGAG
>JAZQYD010000041.1:0-10038 GCA_045633405.1 Eubacteriales bacterium
CCCTCCGGGAGGGAGCCTAAAAAAAGCCTCCCTCCGGGAGGGAGGTGTCACGAGCATAGCGAGTGACGGAAGGAGCCTGCGTCAGATTTACCTTGTGCTTGTTCCGTAAGGACTCCTCTACCTCTCGGTCGTAGAAAGGAGCCTGCGTCAGATTTACCTTGTGCTTACTTCGACTTACGCGTGCTCCCTCAGTCACCTGCGGTGCCAGCTCCCTCCCGGAGGGAGCCTATACGGAGGGAGGCTATTTTCAGGCTCCCGCCCTACAAGCAAAAGAAGAAACAAACAACCATCCGCCTTCGACTAAAAAAACAAAAAAAAGGCTCCCCTTCGGGCACCTTCGATAAAGCAGTTTCTTATTAAAACCAAAGACGGACGAGATTTTCTCGTCCGTCTTTGCAATTTCACTCAATGAATCCCGAGGCGAGAAGGTAGCCGTCGATACTGAATATGGCGGCTGTCTGTCCCGGGGTGGGAGACGATACAGGCTCATCGAAGATGACGGTGCCCTTATCGCCCTCGAGGATCACACGTGCACTTTCCTTGGCTTTTGTGTATCTTACCTTGACAAAGGCTTCTGTTTCAAGCTTGTTTTCAGGCGGAAAAATGCCCATATACGTGACACCCGTGAGACTTACGGTCTTTTTCTTCATATCCTCATCCGAGAGGACAACGGTATTATCGAGGGGGTTAATGGCACTTACAAACATCCTTTTTCCGAGTGAGATGCCGAGTCCCTTACGCTGTCCGACGGTATATCCGATGATGCCCTTATGTCTGCCGAGGACACGTCCCTCGGTGTCGATGAAGTCACCCTCGGGGAATGCACCGAGCCTATCCTCGATATATCCCTTATAGTTATTATCGGGGATGAAGCATATCTCCTGACTATCCTCCTTATCACTGACGGAGAGGGTAGATGCCTCCTTGAGACTCCTTTTCTCCTCATCCGCTAAAGGAAAGACGAGATGCGAGAGGATGTCCTGAGTAAGGCGGGAGAGCATATAGGTCTGATCCTTTTTCTCATCCCTCGGAGGAAAGAGAGTGTACCTCACTCCCTCGGGGCACTCTACTGTGCCAACCTTCGCATAGTGGCCTGTCGCAATATGTGTAAATCCGTGCTCAAGTGCGTAATCGAGGAGAACACGCAGCTTTACCTCACGGTTGCAAATGATACACGGGTTGGGGGTTCTGCCGTTTGAGTACTCCGAGACGAAGTTCTCACGGACGTATTTATCAAACCTTTCCCTCGCATCAATAATATGAAGAGGAATACCGAGAGATTGGCAAACAGCCTCTGCTCCCTCGGTATCGGTATAGTCATGCATTTGTAGGACGGCACCCTCTACCGTATGCCCTTCCCTCTTCAGCTTCTCGAGTGACGAGGCACTGTCGAAGCCTCCGCTGACTCCGAGGAGGACTCTCATTACTCCTCGTCCTCGTCCTTAGGAAGCTCGAAGTCGATGGGTCTGCCTATTCTGGTATAGTAATCTGCTACCGCGTGCTTAACAGCCTCCTCAGCGAGGACGGAGCAATGCACCTTTACGGGAGGAAGACCGTCGAGAGCCTCAACAACAACAGAGTTTGTAAGGCGGAGAGCCTCGGAGACGGGCTGACCCTTGATAAGCTCGGTTGCCATGGAGGAGGTAGCGATTGCCGCACCGCATCCGAAGGTCTTGAACTTACAGTCCGTAATAATATCGTTCTCATCTATCTTAAGATAGATTCTCATTATATCACCGCACTTAGCGTTACCAACCGTGCCGACGCCGCTCGCATCCTCGATCTCGCCGACGTTACGGGGATTGGTGAAGTGATCCATTACCTTTTCACTGTACTGCATATATATTAATCCTTCCTTAAATCTTCATATAGCGGACTCATTTTTCTAAGCCTCTCGATGATGGGAGGCAGAGTCTCGATGATGTAGTCGACATCCTCGTCCGTGGTATCGTGCGAGAGCGAGAGACGTATAGAGCCGTGTGCCTTCTCGTGAGGCACTCCTATCGCAAGAAGCACGTGGGAGGGATCGAGAGATGCGGACGAGCACGCAGAGCCCGTGGAGGCACAGATGCCCGCCATATCAAGCCACATAAGTATGCTCTCGCCCTCGACGAATTCAAATCCTATGTTTACGTTACCGGGGAGTCTTGTCTCTCTGTGTCCGTTGAGCTTCGAATAAGGAACCTTCAGAAGAGCCTCGATAAGCCTGTCCCTCTTTGCTCTCACAAGGTCGAGCTCGGGGAGCCTCTCCTTCGCAACCTCAAGAGCCTTCGCAAGTCCGACGGCATAGGCTACGTTCTCTGTACCGCCTCTCTTACGCTTCTCCTGACCGCCTCCGTCGACGAGGTTGTTTATAAGGACGCCCTTCCTTATGAAGAGGACGCCTATACCCTTCGGTGCGTGAAGCTTGTGTCCCGAGAGAGAAAGCATATCTACGGGGAGCTCTGCAAGGTTGACGTCAACTGCTCCGACCGCCTGAACGGCATCGGTGAACATTAAAGCACCCTTCGCATGTGCGATCTCGCATATCTCGGCGATGGGCTCAACCGTACCGATCTCGTTGTTTGCGAACATTACTGCGACAACGGCGGTGTTCTCGGTGACGGCAGCACGCATCTCATCCAAGTCGACCACTCCGTCAGCGTCAACTCCTACGTAGGTAACGGTGAAGCCGTCACGCTTGAGTGCCTCGCAGGTGTGAAGAACGGCGTGATGCTCAATCTTGGTGGTGACGATGTGAGTTCTGCCCTTCGTCTCTCTCATTCTGTAAGCGGCACCCTTGATCGCCCAGTTGTCGGACTCGGTACCCGAGGAGGTGAAGTATATCTCACTGTCCTTACATCCGAGAACCGATGCAATGCGTGCTCTCGCAGAATCGAGGAGCTCCTTCGCCTCATAGCCCTTTCTATGCTGGCTCGAGGGGTTGCCCCACGCATTCTCGAAGACGGGCATCATCTCGGCAATAACCTCGCGGGATACGGGGGTCGTAGCCGCATTATCTGCATAAACAAATCTTGCCATAGTATTTCCCTTCTTTTGCATATGTGAACCCGACAGGGACGGAGAAAGCCACTCGCAATTCATGCCCCACGGGAGACGTATAAACTAAGTTTATAACCTTCAGTATTTTCATACCGACTTATTGTATACCAAAAACGTGTATATTTCAATACGTTTTATAAAAATACTTCGGAGAAATTTGTTAACTTTTTGTGAACACAGAGGGAGAAAGCAGATTAACGATGGGTTACCAAAGAGCGGGAGATCCTCATTATGCCCGAGGCGTAACATCCTTCGTAGGGCGTGCGACTCATCCCGCCGTGTAATATATCATCTGTCTTATCAGGTACGCTTGCAAAGAGGGAGACAAAGAAAAAGCCTCCCCGAGGGAGGCTTGAGGGCGGGAGTAAGCCCCGCCCTATGCAAAATGTAAATATTTGTTGTCAAAATAGGTGATTTTTAGCCCGTTTTTCGGATTTCAGCTATAAGCTTATTGAGTTCAAGGCTCAGCCACATGCATATCGGAATAAGACCTGAGCAATAAACCTATTTAGATAAGACCTCAGCTATACGCTTACCTGACTCAGACCTCAGCTATAAGCTTATCGAGCTCAGCCTTCGTACGGAGGATCTCCTCACGTGCTCTGTCATCGGGGATCTCACGCTCGATGATAATGGGGCCTGCAAAGCCTCTCTCCTTCAGCATAGTGAAGATCCTTCTGAAATCAGCGAATCCGGTGCCGAAATCGACCTCTTTTCCAAGTGTTTTAGTCTCGGTGGGAGGTGTGCCGTCCTTAATATGGAGGCTCTTGATATACTCGCCTAAGGTATATATAGCATCAACGGGGTTGCCGTAGCCATACATAATGAGGTTAGCAGTATCGAGGTTGACTCTGATATTCTTGCATCCCGTATCCTCGATAAGTCTCTTAAGGGTAATGGGGCTCTCGCCGCCTACCTCGAGGAGGACTGTAACACCGAGGGGTTCCGTATACTCTGCGAGCTCACGGAGGACGTCAACCATATGGAGGTACTCGCTCGAGAAGGGATCGTTGGCAACGAAGCCTGCGTGGATAAGCATATCGGTGATGCCGAGATCACGTACAAAGCCTGCCGCACCCTTCAAATATTCGACACGTCCCCTACCGTATGCCTCGCTATTGATGCCTGCGTCCTTATAATCCGAGTATATATTCCACTTGGTATAGGAGTCACGGAAGCCTGCGAAAACGGCCGTTACGGTGATGCCTGCCTTATCGGCGGCACATCTTATGATATCCGCATCCGCCCTGGTATAGGTCTCTGGCTTATAGACGATCTGTGCGAGATCAAAGCCGTCCGCCTTGAGGGCCGAGAGCTTAGCCTCTGCCTCATCCACCGATGCGAGTCTGACTATCTGTCCGTACTTCATTATGCACCCTCAACCTCGATGGGTGTGCCGATATTCTCCATAGCACGTGCCATAGCGGTTCTTATAGCGATACACTCAACGGTAGACTCATTTGATACGTAGGATACACCCGTGTCGAAGTAATCGAGAAGATTCTTCGCAAATCCACGCCAGAATCCCTCTCCGCATACGAGTCTCTGTCCTCTCTCAGCCTCGGTATCGAGCGAAAGCATAAAGGGCACGCCCGCACGGATGAGCTGATGGTAGAAGGCACGTCTGCCGTCCTTATACTCTACCATAAAGATGAGGTTCTTATCACCGTTTAAGCAGGTAACCGTCTTAGCACCCTCCTTCATAACGGTGTTGATAAGCTCGATCAGGTGGATCGAGTAGATATCAAAGCCATAGGGGCCCTGGATCACTGCACTCGAAACGAGGGTCTCCTTATTGCGGAGGTACTCCTCAAGCACGGGGTCAAAGCGTACTGCGGAGCTCGACCAATAGCGTGCATTCGTCTCCTTACCGTAGTTATAGATCTCCATAGCCGTCTTATAGTCGGGTGCGAAGGTCTTGTCAACGTATACAAGCTTACCCGAAGCGAAGGGAGCCTTCACCATCTCGGGGTGCATCTCGGGGTTGTTGGGAGCGAGAACCATAATAACGTCTACTGCCTCGCATACCTCCTCGATAGTCGCACACTTCTTAGCACCGACTCTCGCACACCACTCGTCTGTCGTCTCCTTAGTCGAGGGGCTGACGTCGGTCACTGCGTAGATATGAGTGATAACGTACTCCTCACGGCCGTCCTCCTCACTGATCTTATGGAAAAGATCGTGGTAGGTGTTCGAGTGGAAATTGCTGATATAATTATCTATAATTCCAACCTTTTTCATTGTTTGCTCCTTTTTTATAAGACTGCGAGTCGGTATATGCCGTGCCCCGCAGTCTTGTTTCTCTTATTTAAGATGAACTGCCGTTCCCTCTCTTGCGGATTCAAAGGCCGCCATCATTACCTTCATAGACCTTCTGATCTCGTCATGGGTAACGATCTGCTCCGCTCTGCCCTCTATACAAGCGGCAACGTTGTTATAGAAGTCCTCCCACACGGGAGCACCCTCGGGCACGGTAACGGTAGTCTCGGTCATCTCCTGGACGGGACGGGGCCACATGGTCTTCGACAGACCGTTGGAGGTATAAACGCATCCCTGCTCCCAGTTGACCTCCTTGGTATTGGCGAGGACAACCTTCGCCTCACGGCCGAACCACTTCTCAATGGAGGCGGTGCCGTCATCGCCTGAGAGATGCCATCTCGGCTCGTTTATGTAGCACCAGAGGTCTGCGACAACCTGTGCCTTAACGCCGTTTTCAAAGCCGATCATGACTCTGCAAACGTCATCAACGAGGGGGAATCTCACGCTCTGAAGCTGTGCGAAAACGTACTTGGGCTCGGAGGGGACAAGCATCAAGACCTGATCGAGCATATGGATGCCCCAATCGTAGAGTGTGCCTCCGCCCGCCTCATAGGTGGAACGCCAGCGTCCTGATGAGCCTCTGTTAGAGTAAAGACGGGAGTCAAGGAAGTAGAGCTTACCGAGCATATCCTTATCGATTATCTCCTTCATGATCTGATAATCGGGGTCGAATCTGCGGTTCTGGTGAACGGTGAAGAGGCGGTTATACCTCTTGCTCGCCTCGATCATCTCCTCGAGCTCCTCCGAGTTCATAGCCGCGGGCTTCTCGCACACTACGTGCTTGCCTGCCGCCATAGCCATAATTGCATAAGCCTTGTGGAAGTTGTTGGGGGTAGCGATGACAACGAGCTCGATATCCGACGCAAGGAGCTCCTCGGCGGAGGAATAGACTACAAGTCCCTTCTCCTCAGCAAGACGACTTCTCTCGGGATCGATATCGTATACCGCTACAATGTCGATATCCTCTATACGGCTGTTCACGTTCTCCACGTGCCACGAGCCCATATTTCCATAGCCAATAAGACCTGCCCTATGCTTCATTTTCTGTCTTCCTCTTTTTATTTGCAAAATTACTTGATCTCGTCAAGTCTTACGTATCTCTTCTCACGTCCGGAGATCTCAGCGGCATCGATAACCTTCTGAGCGATCATACCCTCCTTAAGAGTAGAGGTGTAAACGTCGGTCTTGCCGTTAAGAAGGTCGATGAAGGACTTGCACTGCGAGAAGGTGTTAGCATCGCCGTACTTCTCGGGAACGGGAAGCTTCTCCTCTACGCCGCCCTCAAGCTGACGGGTAACAACGCCCTTCTCCTTCTCGTTGAAGATGAGTCTTCCACGCTTACCGTAGATCTCTACCTGAGTAAGAGCGGGGATAGTAGCACAGCTTCTCGAAAGCTTGATGTTAGCGGAAACGTCGTGCTCGAGGTCAAGGATGATGTTGCACCAGTCATCGGTGGTAACGGTGTGCCACTCGTCGCCGTCAACAGCCTGACGCTCCTTAACGGTGGTACCGTAGTTAGCGGAAAGTCCGATAGCGGGAACGCCGAGCCAAGCGAGGAGGTCGATCATGTGAGAGCCGAGGTCGCAAAGAACGCCCGTGCCCGCTCTCTCCTTGTCAAATCTCCACTCGAATCTACGGCCCTTCCAGAGTGCGGAATCCTTGATACAGTTGATGTATACGTGAATGAGCTCGCCGATCTCACCCTCGGTAGCGAGGTCCTTGAGATATCTGAGAGTAGCCTTATGTCTCCAGGAGAAGCATACGAAGACGGGAAGACCCTTCTCCTTCGCAAGCTTATCAACCTCCTCAACCTCAGCGTAGGACATACCTACGGGCTTCTCGATGGAAACACCGAGGCCTGCGTTAAGTGCGTACTTAGCGATGGGGCAATGGAGATAGTTGGGGGTACAGATATCAACAGCGTCGCAAAGACCGGAGTCGATGAGCTCCTTATAGTCGCTGAAAAGACGGTCATCGGGAAGACCGAGCATATCCTTAGCCTTCTCAAGAGCCTTGGGGTTGATGTCGCAAACTGCAACGATCTCAGCCTCGTCTGCAACAGTCTTGTAGTTGGTGAAGTGAACGTCCCAAGCAATCCAACCGTAACCGATAATACCTATTCTTTTTTTCATTTTGATAAATCCTCCTAAAAATTTTTTTATTTAAATTTTAATGATTTTTTACTTGCAATTTCCTTTTTCTTTTGCTACAATAAGTTAAGCCCCCGATAAAGGAGGAGCCTTTATGAACACAACGCTTACCGAGACGCAACAGAAATATTTTCTTGCGGCATTCTCGCACTCAGACAGCTGTGAATACGAGAGCAATAATAAGATCAAGCTCTTCCAGTTCGCAGACGTGCACTGTAAGACGGCATCGGACAACTATCCTCAGCACCGCCAGACCTGCGACGAGATAACCTTCGTCTACCGCGGCGAGGGCACGGTCAATCACAACGACGCAGCGTACGCTCTCGACTCGGGATGCATACATCTGTGCTTCGAGGGTGATAACCATCAGCCGCTGTCATCGAAGATCTCGCCTATGAAGTTCTATTGCATAGGCTATACTATATCCGAGGACAACCCTCTCTTCCCCCTTCGTGAGGAGGTAAGGAGGCTGATCGGCGAGGGACTCTCGCCCGTGACACACGATTCCGCAGGGCTCGACAGTGCCTTTCGCATGATACTCTCGCAGTTCTCACATGACACGTTCGACTCGACGAGCGAGCATATCGTTGTCAGCACGCTGAACTATATAATCTCGACCGTCCTCACGTCCTATCTCGGACGCCCCGAGGGATCGCTCAGGAAGATGTCGATGAACGACAACCTCGTTCTCTACGTAGTAAGCTTCCTTCGTAACAACGTCCTCGACCCGCGTGCACTCAACCGTCTGCCCATCGATACGGGATACAGCTACTCATATCTCTCCCACACCTTCTCCAGGAAGATGGAGCAGAGCCTGAAGTCCTTCTTCTACAATCTCAGGATGTCGTATGCAAGAGAGCTCTTAAAAACCAAGTCGGTGACGGAGGTCGCAGGCACTCTCGGATACTCATCCATCCACTCCTTCTCACGTGCATACAAGAGCTTCCGTGGGGACGCAGTAGAGTAAAGGACACTTATCTAATATTATTTTAATATATTTTTTCTCATTTGTCTTTAGTTTCTCTTGTCTATTTATTTAACATTACATGCACAGATTGGCGAATTTCAGCGGATCATGCGGTAATTTTGATTTGACATAAGTGTGCACGGGTGCTAAAATAAAGGAGAAAAAGAATCTAAGGAGATAATAATGTATTCAATTGGAATCGATCTTGGAGGTACTAATATCGCAGTCGGTCTTTGCGATGAGAATCTTAAAATTGTCGATAAAATATCCGCTCCTACGGGTGCGGGACGCTCCCCCTCTCTCATCGTGAAGGATATGGCGTCGCTGTGCCGTAAGCTGGTTGACAGAAACCGTCTCAGCCTCCCGGACATCCGCTCGATAGGCATTGCCGCCCCCGGCACGGTTGATCCCGAAAGGGGCGTTATCGAGTACTCCAACAATATAAGAATGAAGAATTTTAATATCGTCTCCGAGTTCAGACGCAACCTCGACGTCGCACGTATCGCACTTGCCAACGATGCCAATGCGGCGGCTCTCGGTGAGGCTCTCGCAGGATGCGGACGAGGCACTAAGGGACTCGTTATGATAACTCTCGGCACGGGTGTCGGCGGAGGCATCATAATTGACGGTAAAATATACACGGGTGGGGTCAATACCGCAGGAGCGGAGATCGGACACACGGTCATCGTCTCACGCGGAAGACAGTGTACCTGCGGCAGAAGAGGCTGTCTCGAGGCGTATTCATCTGGGGCGGCACTCATCAGATCGACCGAGGAGAAGATCGAGGAATTAAAGCTTCTCGGCATAGAGTCGAAGCTCATCACCGAGGCCGAGGCCGAGGGACGTGTATCGGGAAGAACCGCCTTCAATGCACAGAAGGCAGGCGACAGGTATGCTAAGGAGGTCGTGGATGACTACGTCTATTACCTCGCTGACGGTATTACCAATATGATAAATATTTTCCAACCCGAGACCGTAGCCATAGGCGGAGGTGTATCGGGCGAGGGCGATAACCTTCTCGTCCCTCTTCGCGAGCTTGTCGACAGACATCAGTATACAAGGGACAGTGATAAAAAGGCGAAGATCGTCATCGCTACCCTCGGAAACGATGCGGGAATCATCGGTGCTGCGGCACTGTGAGGGTAAATGAACAGCCTCCCCCGTGGGAGGTAGCGAAGCGATATTTTAAGAAATAGTATGTGCTAAAATATTATTGTCTATGCTCTCTTTTTTCATAGATAAATCCTCCAATATGTTTTTTTACTTTGACCGGCAGGTCACTTTATTATAACATATTGGAGGATTTTTTCTCATCGGTTAACCTTTTTTGAACCACGCGACTATCGCGTGGATTTCGTTATACAAAAAAAGAAAAACGGTCACGCATGAAACGCAACCGCTTTTCTATTAACTAAGAAGCTATGTAATCTTAAAATTACTTAGCAGCCTTAACAGCATCCTTAGTACCGGTCCAAACTACCTTGCCGGACTTACCAACAACATAGTTCTCGGGAGCCTCGTCGCCGAGCTCCTTAAGAGCATCCTTAGCCTCTTTGTAAG
>JAZQYD010000042.1:0-7159 GCA_045633405.1 Eubacteriales bacterium
AGTGTTTTTTCGGTGGAGGAATTAAAGATTCACCGAAGCCAAGCGAAGAAGAAATTGCAGACCCCCGAGCCCGAGGCTCTGACCGTATAATAAAAAACAACGTAAGGAGAATTATAATGGCTAAAATGACAAAGGAAATACCGGAAAAGGAATATTCGGGTAACGCCTTCCTCACGAAGATAGATCCCCTCATCCTCAAGCTTGTCCTTGCCAATAGAGAATATATGAAGCTAGAGTTTGGCGAGAACGTAGAGTATGAGAGACTCTTCGAGCGGGTCGCCGAGCACCTGTGAGGCGAGCAGTTCTCATACACCGACCGAAGATCGAAGAGCTTGCTCTCCAGGCGTAGGGAGCGTGTATATTCGCCATCGGCGAATACCTGGGTTTATACATGGCTTATGCGTTAGATTTCAGCCTATGCAAATTCATTCATCAGAACAGTGAGAGATATCCCCCGCCCTACAAACAGGCTGCACGATTCAACGTAGGGCAGTTGCTTGCTGCCGCCGTATGTATTGACTCTATCCTCCTGCTGTTCCTCAAAAAAACAAGAGAGCTTCACGCATTTAACGCAAGGCTCTCTTTTTCTATTCAATACTTCCTTAGTACTTAAGCACTACGCTTTAATCAATAAATAATAGGCTCACTGTACTTTGTTCTTTTGTTTATAACGGTAGCAAAGGTATAGAAGAGCAAACCGTGGTCATAGCAATTCTCAAAATAGACCTCGCGGCGTCCCATCTCCTCCTTCATTCTCTCATAACGTCTGTCGCCCTCTTCATCATCACCGGCCGCCTTCGCGATGAAAACGTCGGAAAGCATATCCGCATAATCAGCGTGAAGCTCGAGCAGACGGTAGGAATAGGTCTGCACTCTCATGGGCATATTGTAATTCTTCTCTATAAGCTTACGCCCCTCGGCAATAATTCCCTTTGCACTCTTGATCGACTCAACGTGCGTGGGAGCATAGAAGAGATTGTCCTCCGGTGCATCGGATCTCTCTCCCTCAAGATACTCAAAACCGATCGCACGGCCCAGACGTTCGAGGTAATCTGCGACAAGCATACCGTCCTCGCCAAAGGCTGTGGTGAAGTAATCACGCTTCATCTGTTCAAAGGAGACGGACAGATCAAACATCGCACGGGCATACACGTAGAAGAGAAAGCCCGTCGGGAAGAAGGAACGCTCGGAGCAATTCTCGTTTATACCCGTAAAGCCGTGAGCATGGTATCCGCATACGTCGTTATAGAGAATTTCAGCAAGCTGAATATTGCCGACGTCGAGATACTGATGACGCCACATGTGATATTCAAACACCGCACTCTTTCCCTCGAAGGCACGTCCCCACCTCTTGAATGCGACGAGATTCTCGTCTATCGTGGGAGGGTAAACGTTCTTGTTCCTCACGTAGGGTCGCAGTGTAATATCAGGCACGTCCTTCGGCACACTCTCCGTATAGCTTCTCGTCACAGGACAGAAGAGGAGCGTGAAGCGGGAGGGATTCTTTATCTCCTCGGTCTCGGGTGCCCATAGGGTATCCATGTAAGCTAAGAAGGTAATATGCGTATCCATTCCCAACGAGGTAAGCTCAGCATCCAATTCATTGAGAAGCATTACAAACCAATCGGATGGCAGACGCTCTCTGCACGCATCGCACTCGCAGTGATTATTCCTGGTATCTCCGAGCCAAACGTTCAGTATGTCTATATCCGTGTTAATTTTAGCATACCTTACAACCTCAAGAACGAACTTGCGTCTTGCCACCTCGCTCGACATACAGAACTGCGTCCAGTTAGGCTCATTCAAGTGAAGCTTACGCTCTCCGTTTAAAAGGGCGAGATATTGTCTCGACTCCTCGGGCACACGCTTCTCGTTGTCACCGTCGGTTCCTCGGATCGACGAGTCAATGCCGAGAGCCTCGGACACCCAGCCGTGGCCTACATCATCGGCTATGAGACCTCTCCTCTTCATCTCCGCCTCGCACTGCCTTTTCCATTGCTTGATGACAGAGACGGGTACGTTCTCGGGCTTACGGCAAGCCTCGTTGTGCATATGTCCGTAGTAACGTCTGTAATATGAGGTCGGTATACGCGACTCCACCATAAAGTAGTTCATTCCTACCTTGGGAAGAAAATCTATCGTATCGAGGATCGCACGCTGTGAAATAGATCCCTCGGTCGAGGGGCCTCGCAAACGCATAGTGGGCTTGTGGCGAAGCTTCACGGGAGTGAGATCTTCAACCTCGGGGATATACTCACCGTCTACACCCGGGAAGAGCCAACGGCATCCCTGACGTCGAAGATACTCATAAACCGAGAGAAGAACTGCTCTCGGGTTGCTTCCCGCAATAATTCCACCTGCACCGTCCGCATCAATATAAAGAATATCGTCAAGAGCGGGGTCGGAAGCGTCCGAGACGTCGAGGGAGACGTCCTGCATCGTGACGAGCAAAAATCCATTCTCCCCCCGTCCGTACTCAATCGAGATCTTCTCGCAGTCAGGACGCATCATGTGAAGATATTTCCTTAACTCCTCTGCGGCGAAGGTCACTACGGGATCGGTGCTGCCTATATAAATCTTATTTAGCTTTTTCATTCAAACCACCAAAAATTCCATTTTTTCTGAGAAACAAGCTAAGCTCTCTCGGGATACAAGAGCAAAATTATTTGGAGGCGTTCTTTCTTTCCTTAAGCTTCTCGAAATACTTAACCTCGTCACCGTTACGGTTCTTGATCGCCTGGTTCTTCGTATTGTTGCCGAGACCCGAGCCCTCGGTGGAGTTGTAGAGATTTCCGCCGTTTGCGATGATTATCTCCTGGAGCTTCTTTACGTTCACGTTACGTACGGTCACGCCGTCCTCAAGCGAGAGAGCACAGGCAGTACCTGCCGCCTCACCCATAGACATACAGCACATAACAAGACGTGTTCCACTCTGGCCGGGAACGTCGGAGGAAAGGTTTCTACCTGCCGCAAGCACGTTCTCAAGTCTCTTATGAACAAGTGCACGGTAGGGGATATCGTAGAAGTAGGGGGTATCGGGATCATCAAGGAGTTCGAGCATGTTAATACGCTTAGTGCCGTCATCGGGAGGAAGCTGAGAGCCCCATCCGCCTGCGTTGGAGATGTAAGCACGCTCGCCGCTGGGCAGAACACCCTCGAACCACTTGAGGTTACCCGAAGCTGTGAAGCCGTGAAGGTCGAAGCCGTGGTAGCTTATTGCAATAACGTCATCGTGATGCTTCGCAGTAGCGATGTCCATACCCGTTACACGGTATTCGCCCACTATTCTACGGCTCTCACGCACACCGAGAAGTGCACCGGTGTAGGAAAGATAGCTCTTCTCAAAGCCGGGTACGTTCTCCTTGATGAAGTTTGCAATAATGTTAACCTGCTCACGTCCCTCGAGGTACATACGTGTAAGATCCTCGTTCTTGGTAGGATGACAGTAGCGGGAGTGTGCGAAGCAAATGCTCACCTCGTCAAGACCGCAGTGCTCGGGACGTCCGGGGATGTGAGTCATCCAGTTGAGGTGGTTATCGATATCGGGAATTCTTCCCTCCGCAATAGCGTCGGAGAGCATAAGAATCCACTGAGGATCGGTAAGACGGAGCTCGGAGGTAAGATACTTGTCGTAATCAACTCCGCCGAGCACGAACTCGAGCGAGCATCCCATAGACATATGATCCTTCTCGCGTCCTACCTCGACCTCGCCTCCTGCAAAGTATACAAGATCCGAGTCGCCCGATGCGTCAACGAATCTCTTACCCATGATGGAGCGTCTGCCCTCCTTGGTATGCACGATGATACCCTTAACGGTGTCACCGTCAACGATAACGTCAACAAGAGGAGTAACGAGAAGAAGGTCGCATCCGGCGTCCTTAACCATTCTGTCGAAGATAAGCTTGTGCTTCTCGGGGTCGGTTATACGCTTGCGGTATCCGTTGACCTCCCCGAGTCTGTCGAAGAGCTCCTGACCGAGACCGGACAAGAAGTCGAGGGGGATATTAACGAGTCCCATTGTCGCAAGTCCGCCGAGAGCAGAGGTATTCTCAACGATGATAGTCTTCGCTCCCGCTCTTCCTGCGGCTACCGCCGCACCTACACCTGCAACTCCGCCGCCGACAACGACAACGTCATACTCACCGTATAAGGGTGCGTAATCTTCCTTGAATTCTGAAAATTTGATCATTTTATTATCTCCTTATGTAATAAATTATTCTTCAACCTCGTAGGGGATGATCGCATCGGGCTGGCAGGAATCACTGCAGCGTCCGCATCCGACGCACTTGTCAGGGTCAATATACGCACTGACGTTGGGAATGATTTTAATTGCTCTCATAGGGCACTGATAGATGCAGGTCATGCATTTTACGCATCCGCCGCCTACCTTGTACTTAATCTTCTTTGCCATTTTATTATTTCCTTTCTCCTAATTCTCATCTTTATAAAGTGCACATTCAAGCTGTGCAAGCACTCGCATCACGTCTCCGCGGCCAACATCCCTTTGAATAGCGTCGGCATCGATCGGAGCACCGCCCGACCTCGGAACGAATATCTCCGAGAGACTGATATCCTCAGGGGACTCAATTCCCGTAAGCTTCTCGGAAAGCTCCCTCGTCGAGAGCGATCCTTCAGGCATCCGAACACGGAAGGGTGTAATATCACAGACCGTAAATATCTCACTTGCATCCTCGGGAGTAACGTCCAAGAGTCTCTCCGAGAGGAATCGGCTTATGGCGTTAATATCGTCTATCTCCCACGAATGGCGGGTAGGTGTCAGCTTGAAGGAGAAATTATCCTCCGCCCCGAGCTGTACGTAAGTGTTTTTAACCTTCCTTGCGTTTCTGTGAGCGAGATCCATCGGTATGAGGTTATCCGAGCTTCCTCCCTCAAGGAACATGGGCTTAGGAGCAAAGGTGCTGTATATCTCCCACATCTCAGCCTCGTGTGCCTCACCGACAAGGAGGTTGCACGCACAGTGCTCACGCTCCTTCATAAGAATATACGATATCTCCGACGGATAGCCCGAGGACGAGATAACGCTAAGCTCGGGAGCCAGTGCCGATAAAAACATCGTCAAGGTGCCTCCGCCCGAGTTGCCGCACGCAGCGAAACGCTCGGGATCAAAGCGGCCGTCCCCCTTCATATAACGTATGAGAGCAACCGTCTCCATAACGATAAGTCCCTGAAGCGTAAGACCGCATCTGAACGGAGCGGTAGCACGCCAGTGCTCGGGAGTGTTGCCCACGCCTCGGTTTCTGTCACCCTGACCTATATTGTCAATAACAAGTGCCGCCATTCCCAAGGATGCAAGGCGGTGTCCCATTCCCATATACGAGGCCGTAAGACGTCCCTCCTCGCCGTGTCCGCAGCATACGAAGACAAGGGGGAGCTTTTTCTCCGACTCGGGGAGGTAGAGAGTTGCACCTCCGTACATGTTTTCCCACGATTCGAAAACGTACTGAATAGCAGAGTAGCCCGTATATTCGGTACGTGTAACCTCCGTCATCTCACGTATCACGGGAACAAGCTTCTCGTCATAGCGGATCATACGCTTGACAGACGAGATGATCTCTTCTCTCTCCTCTCTCACCCAAGGGTGAGAGATTTTCTTGTCCGCACGTGCTCTTGCGAACCGACGCTCATATTCATCAAATATCTCGGTAGTCCTATTCCATTTTTGCTTCATTTCGTATTTCTCCCGTAAAAAAGGTGAATCCTACCTTTATTATAAGACCGAGCGGCATCTCAAGTCCATACACAATGTTCCTATAAATTTGCACAATTTTCCGATTTCTATTGCGTTTGTCCGCAAAAGGAGCTATAATAAGACGTAGCCTGACGGGAAAGGGGTATAAAAATGGTCATAGACATTAACGATCTTCGCAAATACGATTTTGAGATCTCCAACGTGAACGTCATTCACCAAAGACCTAAATACAAGAGATTAGTATCACATAGCCGAGCCGTAAACGGCTTTTTGGTCATTGTTCACGGCTTTTGCCGATACGTCTATGACGGAGGGGAGTTCTCGCTCGGCCCCGATTCCGTGGTATATCTGCCTACGGGATCCCGCCACGTATTCGAGATAGACAGTGATGATATTGAGTTTTTCCGAATTGATTTCGAGCTGAAAATCGACGGAAAGCTTGCTCTTTTTTCCAATATTCCGAAGAAAATAACATCCTCTATCACCAAGGACGGAAGAGAAGCGATAATGGCACTCATGGATAACTGTCAGTACAGCCGTGATACGGTGAGGAGCACAGAGCTCATTTGTACCGTTATCCGTTCCTTATCCTTGAATTATGACAGTGTACGCAGCGAGAGACTCGCCCCCGCCATTTCCTATCTGCTCGAGCACCTTACGGATGACGTTGATTGCTCAAGGCTCTCTCAGCTCTGTCATCTCAGCTCCTCCCAATTTTACAATTTATTTAAGGAGGAATACAAGACCTCTCCTCTCGCCTACCGTGATGCACTGATCATCAGGAAAGCAAAGATGCTCCTCCAGGATATGTTTTCTGTTACAGCGGTCGCCGAGATCCTCGGATTTGAGAGCGTCTCCTACTTCAGCAGATTCTTCAAGAAGCACTGCGGAACCTCTCCCCTTAAGTATCAGCAGGCATCGATCAACGGTGACGCCTTCTGACCACTCATACCCAAGTGTGCATACTCCGTTCATACTAGGTAAAAGGTATCCTTATAAACACGGGGGAGAAAATTCGTCTTGGTTTTAGAAGCAGCAGTCGAAGAGACCGTAGCCGAGGAAGCTGTGACTGAAGACCCCGTAATCGAAGAAGCGGCTAGTGACGGGCCACAAGCAGAAGCACCTGTAAATACAGACACCTCACTTCAGGGTGAATTCATCGTCATTATCGTCGTTGGAATAGCTATGTAATTTTTCGGAAATTTATCTTGACAAAAAACACCGAGTGGTACGCTTTCCGTACCACCTTTTTTATCTTTTAAATAAAAAAATTTATTTAGAAAAACCATTGACTTTTCTCGGCTTAAGAGTATAATGGGCATAAAGAGTGTTTTTTCGGTGGAGGAATTAAAGATTCACCGAAGCCAAGCGAAGAAGAAATTGCAGACCCCCGAGCCCGAGGCTCTGACCGTATAATAAAAAACAACGTAAGGAGAATTATAATGGCTA